>NZ_JBGLRA010000003.1:0-417100 GCF_041402405.1 Aeromonas sp. S13(2024)
GAGCGGCCGCATCATGCGTTGAAATACAGAACCCCCGATGCGGTACATAGGGGGTTCTGAGTAGAGAAATGCTAGTTGAAAATGTGTAAACCTATTTCAGGACTAGACACCACTTATCACAGAGCTCCTCTCTCCAGCCGATTGCGGTAGTGCAGCCCCTAACTTCCCAACCAACCAACTCGCCCCAGCCAATCCGCTATCAACATCCCAACCTGTCACTCTGTATTGATGGGCACCTGTGATAACAAGAGCACGCTCCATCACCTCCTATCCCCTACCCTCAACGAATTACCCTGACGGGCAGATGTGAGCAGTCAACGCCATCTCAAGAGCTAAAGGTGTGATAAACAGGATAAGCGGAACCTCGCTAACGCAACGCAGCAGAACTGCCGACTGGCGTACGTGCAGGGCCAACCGACTGGCATGAATAGAGCAATGATAATGCGCAGAGAAAGCGGGAAAGATTGTCAGTGAAGAGAATTGTTGTGCCGATTGCTCAACCGACACATCAGCAGTTGCCACGATGCAAAGATAAAAAAATGGCAGCCATCAGGCTGCCATCGGGAGAGCACGATTCAGCGATCAGAGGGTCGCAGCGACTTCATCGGAGATGGAGCCGTTGTGGTAAACCTCTTGCACGTCGTCCAGATCTTCCAGCATGTCAATCAGACGCATCAGCTTGGGTGCAGTCTCGGCATCCAGCTCCGCTTCGGTGGAGGGGATCATGGTCACTTCGGCGCTCTGGGCCTTGAAGCCGGCAGCTTCCAGACCGTCCAGCACGGTACCGAAGTCGTTCGGGGTGGTGTACACCTCGATGGTGCCATCCTCTTCGGTGACCACGTCATCGGCGCCCGCTTCCAGCGCGGCATCCATCAGGGCATCTTCGTCTACGCCCACGAAAGTCAGCAGACCTTTCTTGCTGAACAGATAGGCAACGGAGCCGTCGGTACCCAGGTTGCCACCGCACTTGCTGAAGGCGTGACGCACTTCGGCTACGGTACGGTTACGGTTGTCGGTCAGGCACTCTACCATCACGGCAGAGCCAGCCGGGCCGTAACCTTCGTACACGATGGTCTCGAGCTGTTCGCCATCGCCACCACCGGCGCCACGCTGAATGGCACGGTTGATGGTGTCGCGGGTCATGTTGTTGGTCAGGGCGGCAGTCACCGCAGCACGCAGACGCGGGTTGTTGGCCGGATCGGCATCACCCAGACGCGCGGAGGTAGTGATTTCGCGGATCAACTTGGTGAAGATCTTGCCACGCTTGGCGTCCTGAGCGGCCTTGCGGTGTTTGATGTTGGCCCATTTACTGTGACCTGCCATAGAGACTCTCCGTTATTTTTTAAATGTCAGTAACACTGATCATGACTAACCCAAGGGAAACACAGAGGCCGCACGGCGGCGGCCTCCGGTGCCGGTATCGGCTTACTCGTCGCCCTTGACGGTGGTTGCAATCGCCAGCTCACCCAGTTGGGCGGCATTGGCAAGGCTGGGGGCGTCTGTCATCAGACAGGCAGCCGCGGTCGTTTTCGGGAAGGCGATGACATCCCGAATGTTTTCGGTGCCGGTCAGCAGCATGCTGAGACGGTCCAGACCGAAGGCCAGACCGGCGTGCGGCGGGGTGCCGTACTTCAGGGCATCCAGCAGGAAGCCAAACTTCAGGCGTTGCTCGGCCGGGGTGATACCCAGGATATCGAACACGGTGGATTGCATCTCGCTGTTGTGGATACGGACAGAGCCGCCACCCACTTCGTAGCCGTTGATCACCATGTCGTAGGCGTTGGCGTAAGCACCCACAGGGTTGGCTTTCAGCTCGGCCGGGCTCATGTTGCTCGGCGCGGTGAACGGGTGGTGCATGGCGGCCAGACCACCTTCACCATCTTCCTCGAACATCGGGAAGTCGATGACCCACAGCGGTTTCCAGCTGTTCTCCAGCAGACCCAGATCGCGACCCACTTTCAGACGCAGGGCGCCCATGGCATCGCAGACCACTTTCTTGCTGTCAGCGCCAAAGAAGATAATGTCGCCGTCGGCTGCGCCGGTACGGGCCAGGATCTCGCGCACGATGGCGTCAGAGAGGAACTTGGCAACCGGAGACTGCACGCCTTCGATACCATTGGCCGCTTCGTTGACCTTCATCCAGGCCAGGCCCTTGGCACCGTAGATGCCGACAAACTTGGTGTATTCGTCGATCTGCTTGCGAGAGAGCTCGGCACCGCCCGGGACTTTCAGGGCAGCCACACGGCCTTTCGGATCGTTGGCGGGGCCCGCGAACACGGCGAACTCGACAGCAGTCAGCAGATCGGCCACATCGACCAGTTCCATCGGCAGACGCAGATCCGGCTTGTCGGAGCCGTAGCGACGCATGGCTTCGTCGAAGGTCATGATCGGGAAGTCGCCCAGATCCACGTTCAGGATGTGCAGCCACAGTTTGCGGATCATCTCTTCCATCACTTCACGCACTTGCGGCGCGGTCATGAAGGAGGTCTCCACGTCGATCTGGGTGAATTCCGGCTGGCGGTCAGCACGCAGGTCTTCGTCACGGAAGCACTTGACGATCTGGTAGTAGCGATCGAAGCCGGACATCATCAGCAACTGCTTGAACAGCTGGGGTGATTGCGGCAGAGCGTAGAACTTGCCCTTGTGCACGCGGCTCGGCACCAGATAGTCACGGGCGCCTTCCGGGGTGGCCTTGGTCAGCATCGGGGTCTCGATATCGAGGAAGCCGTGCTCGTCCATGAAGCGGCGTACGAAGGCGCTGGCCTTGGCACGGGTCTTCAGGTACTTGGCCATCTCGGGACGACGCAGATCCAGGTAGCGATACTTGAGGCTGATCTCTTCGCTGTTGACCTGATTGAAGTCCAGCGGCAGCGGCTCGGCACGGTTGATGATGTTGAGTTCGTGAGCGAACACTTCGATGGCGCCAGTGGCCATATCGCTGTTGCGCTGGGACTCGGGACGGGTGCGCACCACGCCGGTCACCTGGATGCAGAACTCGCCGCGCAGCTCGGAGGCCAGGGCGAACGCGTCCGGCTTGTCCGGATCGAAGAACACCTGAACGATCCCTTCCCGGTCGCGCATATCGATAAAGATCAGACCGCCGAGATCACGACGACGATGAACCCAACCGCACAATGTAATGGTCTGCCCTGCATGGGCCTCATTGACCTGTCCGCAATAGATAGAGCGCATGGACTTCTTCCTTCGAAATTGTAGAGAGACGGTTAACCTTGGGCCGCCGGGCACGACTGGCAAGCACCGTCTGTCTCACAGCTGGCCAGATTCTTTTTCTTACCCGGTTTGAAATCAGTCTCGTACCATCCGGTTCCCTTGAGCCGGAAGCCTGCCGCCGATATCAGCTTGACCAGATTCGGCTTGCTACAGGCCGGACAGTCGGTCAGGGGGGCATCGGAAAGCTTTTGCAGTTTTGCCAATTCATGGCCACAGACGTCGCAACGATATTCGTAGATAGGCATGGGTCACAAGAAATTGAAAAACAAAAGGGCTGGCATTATAGAGGAAAACCCCCTTTTGGGTAAAATGGCCAGCAGCCTCCTTTCGCCAGTTTTTTGCACTCGATGGCAAAAAGCGGGCAAAAAATCGGCACGAATGCACCAAGAGCGAAGAGAATAGCCATCATGAGCCTCTATTTGGGCCTGCCACAGTGGTCCCACCCCAGCTGGCCCGGCCAGTTGCTGGGCCTTGGCGCCAAGCCTGCCGAACACCTCGCCCACTACGCCACCGTGTTCAATTCGGTGGAGGGCAACACCACCTTCTACGCCCTGCCGCCCCCCGATACGGTACAGCGCTGGGCCGATGCGGTGCCCGATCACTTTCGTTTCAACTTCAAATTTCCGCAAACCATCAGCCACCAGAGCGATCTGGTGAGCGCAGACAAACAAGTCGCCGACTTTATTCGCCTGCTCGCCCCGCTGCACGACAAGCTGGGGCTGCTCACCCTGCAGTTGCCCGCCCGTTTTGGGCCAGAGGGGCTGGCCAGACTGGCGGCCTTCATCGATCGGCTGCCGCGGGCGTTTCGCTACGCCCTCGAGGTGCGTCACCCCGACTTTTTCGCCAAGGGGGAGGCCGAGCGGGCCTTGAACCGGCTGCTGATGGAACAGGGTGTGAACCGGGTGATGCTCGACAGCCGGCCACTCTTCTCGGTGCCAGCAACCACGCCAGCCCTTGTCGATGCCCAGGGCAAGAAACCGCGCCTGCCGGTGCATCTGCTGGCCACCGCCAACGCCCCCATGGTGCGCTTTATCGGCCTGCCGGACCCGGCGGCCAATCACCCCTTCCTACCCAGCTGGCTCCCCCACTGGCGCCAGTGGCTCGCGGAGGGGAAAGAGCTCTACCTCTATATACATACTGCCGACAACGCCCAGGCACCTGAGCTGGCCCGCCAGATCACCCGCTTGCTGGAGCAGGAGATGGCCCCCTGGCCGGGGGAAAACGATCGCGCACGGCAGGGAGTGCTGCGCTTTTAGCCAACCCATTCTGCGGCCATCGTTTCGCTGCAAAAAAAGTGCTTTTTTGTGGCGTGGCAAGCCCTGGCGTCAAGACAAACGGCCATCAATCCTCTACACTACCGCCCCAAGTAAGGGTCCGGAACATGGCCCGTACGAACAGGAACGGTCCAAAGGATTTCACGACCAGCCACCCCGTTCGTAAACAGGTGATAAATCTACTCTGATGGGTGTCACCCAACGACTCAATTGAACAATACAGCCGGGTGATGTCCCGACTGTCAGGTTGCGCCAGCATGCATACCAAAGATCAAATTTTTGCCGCCCCGATCGCCCGATTGGGAGACTTCTGTTTTGACGAACAGGTCGTCGACGTATTTCCCGATATGATCCAGCGCTCGGTGCCGGGTTACAGCAACATCATCTCCGCCATCGGCATGATGGCCGCCCGCTACGCCCAACCCGAGAGCCGACTCTATGATCTCGGCTGCTCACTGGGCGCCGCGACCCAGGCGATGCGTCGCCATGTCAGCCAGCACGGCTGCCGCATCACCGCGGTGGATCTCTCCCATCCGATGATCGAGCGCGCCCGCGCCCACCTCTCCGGTTTCAAATCCGAGGTGCCGGTGGAGCTGGTGGAAGCAGATATCTGCGACATCGAGATCGAGAACGCCTCCGTGGTGGTGCTCAACTTCACTCTGCAATTTGTCGAGCCAGAAAAACGGGCCGCCCTGATCCAGCGCATTCACGATGGTCTGCGCCCGGGCGGGATCCTGATCCTGAGCGAAAAGTTCCGCTTCGAAGATGAACCGGTCAACGAGCTGCTTATCGATCTGCATCTCGACTTCAAGCGGGCCAATGGCTACAGCGAGCTGGAGATCAGCCAGAAACGCACCGCCCTTGAGAACGTGATGCGCACCGACAGCCTGCCGGTGCATCAGGCCCGTCTGCGGGATGCCGGTTTCGTCCATCAGGATCTCTGGTTCCAGTGCTTCAACTTCGGCTCCATGATTGCCATCAAATCCAGCGACGCCCAGCCATGATCGACTTTGCCAATTTCTATCAACTGATTGCCAAAAACCGGCTGAGCCACTGGCTGCATACCCTGCCCGCCCAGCTGCACGCCTGGCAACATGACAACCAGCATGGCGACCTGCCGCGCTGGAATCGCGCCCTCAACAAGCTGCCGCAGGTGGCTCCCGGCAACATCGAGCTGAAAAGCCGGGTCGAGATTGGCTCGGCCGAGAGCCTTGGCGAAGGTGAGCGCAAGAAGGTCGAGAGCCTGCTGCGCCACTTCATGCCCTGGCGCAAGGGGCCGTTCACCGTGCACGGCATCCATATCGATACCGAGTGGCGCTCTGACTGGAAGTGGGATCGGGTGCTGCCCCATATCAGCCCGCTCGAAGGCCGTTACGTGCTGGATGTGGGCTGCGGCAGCGGTTACCACCTCTGGCGCATGGTGGGTGAAGGGGCTCGGCTTGCAGTCGGCATCGACCCGAGCCCGCTGTTCCTCTGCCAGTTCGAGGCCATTCGCCACTTCGCAGGCAATGATCAGCGCGCCCACCTGCTGCCGCTCGGTATTCAGGAGCTGCCGGAGCTGCGTGCCTTTGATACCGTCTTCTCCATGGGGGTGCTCTATCACCGCAAATCCCCCATCGAGCACATCGAGCAGCTGCGCAATCAATTGAAAGATGATGGCGAGCTGGTGCTGGAGACGCTGGTGATTGATGGCGGGGTCAACGACGTGCTGATGCCCACCGATCGTTACGGCAAGATGCGCAACGTCTGGTTTATTCCCTCAAGCCACGCCCTCAAGCTGTGGGTCGAGCGCTGCGGCTTCACCGACGTGCGGATAGTAGACGAGAATATGACCAGCACCGACGAACAGCGTCGTACCGACTGGATGATTAATGAATCCCTGAGTGACTATCTGGATCCAGACAATCCGGCACTCACGGTAGAAGGACACCCGGCGCCGAAACGTGCCGTACTGATTGCCCGCAAGGCCAAAGACTAGCCGATGGCGATTCAGGAAGTTACACTGACCCAATTCCAGGAAGCACAGTTAAATGAATGACATGAAAAGCAAATTAAAAGGAATGACCCTGCTCTCCCTGCTTAGTCTCGGCGGGTGTGTCAATATGGAAAAAGCGCCTCAGGTCCCTGTTCTGACGCTGGCCGAGCTTCGTAGCGAGCTGAGCCAGAGCGAGCAACGCCTGCAAACATCCATGGAACAGCAACAGAAGCAGTATGTGCAGCAACAGCACCTGCTGGTTCAGCTCAACACAGATGTCACCAATATGAAAGAGTCCGTCAAGCAAGTAGACCACAAGCTCGCCACCCTCCCCTCCGAGCCGCCCAAGCCGATGGCCATCCCCACCGAGAAGTGCCCGGCCCCCAATCAGGGTCACACCATCGATGGCAAGCTGATGGTCGGTGAAGCCGAGTGGATCTGGGTTGATGCGGCCAACGACGCCTTCCAGGCGCGGGTCGATACCGGTGCGACCACCTCCTCCATCAGTGCGCAGGAGATCACCATTTTCGAGCGCAACGGCAAAAACTGGGTGCGCTTCTTCCTGAGCCATCAGGAAGTAGACGACAAGATCCAGATCGAAGCGCCGCTGGTACGCCATGTACGGGTGCGTCAGGCCTCTGCCGACGATCTGGACCGCCGTCCGGTAGTGCGTCTGGCCGTGCGCATTGGCGACATGACCGAGAAAGCCGAATTTACCCTGAAAGACCGTAGCGACATGACCTTCCCTGTGCTGCTGGGTCGCGAATTTTTGAAAGACATCGCCGTGGTTGATGTGGCCCGCGAATATATCCAACCCAAACCCAAGCTCAAGGATGTGAAATAATCCATGGTTTCCCGTAAGCCGTTCTATTTGCTGGTAGCCCTGCTGTACATTGTCGGCCTGGGGATGACGATCTATCACCATATCGCGTTGGATGTACCGCTGACGCCCGGTGAAAAGCGCCAGATCTGGTCCATCGAAGCCAAGCTGGAGTTTGAGGCGACCGGTGAGCCGGTGATCGCCTCTCTGGCCATTCCGGGCACCCAGCCCGGTTTCACCCTGATGAACGAGAACGCCGCCAGCCCGGGCTACGGCCTCTCCTTTGTCGAGAAAGATGGCGATGCCCGCGCCGAGTGGTCCATCCGCACCGCCTCCGGCCGTCAGGAGCTCTACTACCGCGTCGACATGATGGCGGATGCCCACGCCAAACCGGCCGCCAATCCGCAGCCGCCTGCCATCGAGAAGCAGATCGAGAGTGAGCCTTATGCCACCGCGATGAAGCAGATCCTCGAGCGGGCACAGGAGCGCTCTGCCGACGGCTACACCCTGACTCGCGAGATCATCAAGGAGATCGAGAAGCAGGAGCAGAACGCCGAGCTGCTGAAAAAGCACAAGAGCCGCGCCAACCTGATCGCCGAGCTGCTCAACAATGCTGACGTGCCGACCCGCGTGGTGCATGCCCTGAATCTGGAAGATGGCCGCCGTCGTCAGGAGCTGGTGGATTACCTGCAGGTATTCAACAGTCCGACCGACTACAAGCTGTTCAACCCGCAAACCGGTGAACAGGGTCGTCCGGCCAACCTGCTGCTGTGGGAATACAACTCCGGCGCCCTGCTGGACGTAACCGGTGGTCACAACTCCCGTGTCAGCTTCTCGATGATCGAACAGGAGCAGCCGGTCAGCGTGGCACTGGCGCAGAAGTTCGAAAAATCAGAGATGATGAACTTCTCCATCCACAGCCTGCCGCTGGAAGAGCAGACCCTGTTCAAGGGCTTGCTGCTGATCCCGATCGGCGTGCTGATGGTGGTGTTCCTGCGGGTGCTGGTGGGGATCAAGACCTCAGGTACCTTTATGCCGGTGCTGATCGCGGTCGCCTTTATCCAGACCTCGCTGGTCACCGGTCTCATCGGCTTCCTGCTGATCGTCGGCACCGGTCTCATCATCCGCTCCTATCTGTCTCGGCTTAACCTGCTGCTGGTCGCCCGAATATCGGCCATCATCATCATGGTTATCTCAATGATAGGTATCTTCTCCGCGTTCGCCTTCAAGCTGGGGCTGACCGACGGCATGAAGATCACCTTCTTCCCGATGATCATCCTCTCCTGGACCATCGAACGGATGTCCATCCTGTGGGAAGAAGAGGGCCCGAAAGAGGTGTTCCGCCAGGGCGGCGGCTCTCTGCTGGTTGCCGTCATCGCCTATCTGGCTATGGATAACGAGCTTATTCGTCACCTCACCTTCAACTTCCTCGGCCTGCAGCTGGTGCTGATGGCGACCGTGCTGTTGATGGGTAACTACACCGGCTACAAGCTGAGCGAATTGAAGCGCTTCAAGCCGCTGGTGGACGAGATGAAATCTGGCGTCACCCCGGGTAAGGACAAGTAACCGATGTGGTTCTGGGAAAAATACACCACCCCGTGGAGCCTGTCCCAATCAGGCATCCTCGGCATGAACAAGCGCAACCACTCCTACATCAGCCGCTACAATCCGCGCAGCCTCTATCCGCTGGTGGATGACAAGCTGCAGACCAAGCAAATTGCGCTGGATGCAGGGGTTACCGTGCCTGAGCTGATCGGTACCATCCGTGCCCAGCACGATGTGGGTCGCATCACCGAGCTGGTAAAAGATTGGCCGGGCTTCTGCATCAAGCCAGCTCGTGGCTCGGGCGGCAAGGGGATCCTGGTGATCCTGCGTCAGGAAGATGGCCTCTTCTATAAACCCAACGGCAGCGCCTCCAACGGTCAGGATCTGGAGCGCCATGTCTCCAACATTCTGGCGGGGCTCTATTCCCTCGGCGGCAAGCCCGACGTGGCACTGGTGGAAGGCCTCATCAACTTTGATGATGTGTTCGACGGCTACTCTTTTGAAGGGGTACCCGATGCCCGGGTCATCATCTTCAAGGGGTTCCCGGTGATGGCGATGATGCGCCTCTCCACCGCCGCCTCCGACGGCAAGGCGAATCTGCACCAGGGCGCTGTGGGGGTGGGTCTGTGCCTGCGTACCGGTCGTGCCCTGCGGGCAGTGCAGTTTGGCAATCCGCTGCGCCACCATCCGGATACCGGCCTCGACCTCTATGAGCTCAAGGTCCCACACTGGGATACCCTGCTCACCCTCGCCGCCTCCTGCTACGAGATGTCGGGTCTGGGCTATATCGGCACCGACATGGTGCTGGACAAGTTCCGCGGCCCCATGCTGCTGGAGCTCAACGCCCGTCCCGGTCTTGCCATCCAGATCGCCAACGGTCGCGGCCTGGTGCCCAATCTCAAGACCATCGAGAAGCTGGGGCAGGTGAAGATGAACGTGGAGCAGCGGGTCAATTTCGCCAAGGATCACTTCGGGATCTTTGAGGAATAGCTCCTCCGCTTGTGAACTGAGCGCGCCTATGGCGCGCTTTTTTATGGCTCATGTTTGTCTGTCGGCATATCCCCCATCCAGCCATAGGGGCAGCACCTCATTTCGAAACAACGAGTACGCCAGCGAACGGCTGCTTGGAATAGCGATGGAGTGAGAAGAGTGTGACCGCAATGTCAGGGGATGGATAAATCTCAGGTATAAAAAAACCGGCGCCAAGACGCCGGTTCTTCAAGGAGAATACGACCCGATTACAGGGAGTCAGCATTCTCGGACAGGTATTTGGCAACGCCGTCCGGAGAGGCTTGCATACCTTTTTTGCCTTTTTCCCACTGAGCCGGGCACACTTCGCCGTGCTCTTCGTGGAATTGCAGGGCATCGACCATGCGCAGCATCTCGTCGATGTTGCGGCCCAGCGGCAGATCGTTGACAACCTGATGGCGAACGACACCGTTCTTGTCAATCAGGAAGGAGCCACGGAACGCCACGCCGGCTTCCGGATGCTCAACGTCATAGGCTTTGCAGATTTCGTGTTTCACGTCGGCGATCAGCGGGTACTTGACCTGACCGATACCGCCATCTTCCACTTTGGTGTTGCGCCATGCATTGTGGGAGAATTGGGAATCGATGGAAACACCGATCACTTCCACGCCACGCTTCTGGAACTCTTCATAACGGTGATCGAAGGCAATCAGCTCGGACGGGCAGACGAAGGTGAAATCGAGCGGATAAAAGAAGACAACGGCAGCTTTGCCTTTGATGTGGGATGACAGGTTGAATGAATCAACGATCTCGCCATTACCCAGAACAGCTGCGGCGGTAAAATCGGGTGCGGGACGGCCTACCAATACCATATTCAATTCCTCTTTATGTGAAGTGAACAATCCGGTGAGGATTGGGCTACCTAGAGCCAAGTCCATCTAATTCAAGCGACAAACTATAGACCCGGTGGTAGATTAGTTAAATCAAATTAAATAGATAGCATTAATCGGGTTTTTCTATGCAACGTTGGCCCAGCCTCAAACAGCTGCAATATCTGGTCGCTCTCGATGAGCACAAGAACTTCAACCGCGCCGCCAAGGCCTGTCATGTCAGCCAGTCGACCCTGAGTACCGGGATCCAGACGCTGGAGGACATGATGAACCTGCAACTGGTGGAGCGGGACCACAAGAGCTTCATTATGACCCCGGTCGGCATGGAAATCGTCGAGCGCGCTCGCAATTTGCTCTCCGATGCACGGGATCTCATGGAGCTCGGGCAACATCAGGGCGGCGTGATGCAGGGGACGGTACGTCTTGGCTGCATTCCCACCATCGCCCCCTTCTTGCTGAGCAAGCTGCTGAAAGAGTGCAGCAAAACCTATCCTGACCTCGAATTGTTGCTGCGTGAAGACACCACCAGCAATCTGCTCAAGCAGCTGGAACAGGGTCAGCTCGACTTGCTGATCCTCGCCCTGCCCATCGAGATAGGTGGATTTCACTGCAAGACCGTCGGTCAGGATCCGTTCCACATGGTGATGCCCGCCAGCATGGCGGCCGGTCTGCATACCCCGTTCGACTACAAGGAGCTGCCCAACCAGAGCATCTTCCTGCTGGAGCGGGAGCACTGCCTCACCGAGCACGCAGTGAGCGCCTGCCGCCTGCGGGACAAGAGCAAGATCAACCCGTTTGCCGCCACCAGCCTGCACACCCTGGTGCAGATGGTGGAAGCGGGTCTTGGCACCACCTTCCTGCCGCAGATGGCCATCGATGCCGGCATTCTTGCCAACTCCGATCTGGTGGCCATCCCGCTGCCGGGAGAGACCTCCTATCGCGAGATTGGGCTGGTCTGGCGCCCTAGCACCACCCGGGTACAGACCTTCTACAAACTGGCCGAGCTGCTTAAACCGCTGATCAGCCACAACGAGTGACAACAAACGCCAGCCCTCGGGTTGGCGTTTTTCAGTTCCCCGCCACATTTTTCCTCTCGGAGACTAGGTCTGGAGCCAGATCCCTGTTTATGATGGAAAAGTTGTCGCGCCCCCTACCGCCAGAACGATTTGGCAGGACATGGCGCTCGATAAATGTCTCGTTTGGTAGACCCGTCCGTGGAGAGAGCCCGATGTATCGCAAGCTGCTGCTATCCCTGCTGACTCTGCTGCTGGCCGCCTGTTCCAGCACGCCGGAGCCGCCTCCGGCCCCCCGGCAGAGCAGTGCCTTTGATGGCTTCTACCAACAGTGGCGCGGTGTTCCCTACCGCATGGGCGGCGCCAGCCGCGCCGGGCTAGACTGCTCCGCCTTCACCCAGCTCGCCTACAGTCAGGTGCTGGGCTTCAACCTGCCAAGAACCACCGAATCTCAGGCCAGCATTGGCAAACCGGTGGATCGCTACCGGCTGCAACACGGGGATCTGGTCTTCTTCAAAACCGGCTGGCAACAGTACCATGTGGGGGTCTACACAGGTGCCGGCGAGTTTATTCACGCCTCCACCAGCAAGGGAGTGATCCGCTCCCGCCTCGACAACGTCTACTGGAACAGTCGCTACTGGCAGGCACGTCGGGTGACCCAGTAGCCGGCCACACGCCAGCTTGCGGCACAAGTTGCGTGCCGATACTCTCCGTCAATCCCTGTCGCGATGTCGGGACACACAACCCGCGCTTATAACTCAATTGGCCCCAAAGCCTGCATATCACACCATTTTGTGATAAGGTGGTGGCCAATTTTTAACACTTTCGCCTTTTTCTCATACGCTCTCTGTCCTGATTGACAACAAGCGCGGCGATAACAAGCAACGCGCGGCGAAAGTGGAGTGTGGCGCAACACTGCCGGACGGGTGGCCCACAGCTGCAGTATCAAGGGTTAAATAGATAAGGAGATCGTGCAATGAAACAGTATCAAAGCTGGCTGGGGCAATACCTGATGAGTCGCCGTGACGGTGACCACGCCATGGCATGCGAGATGGCGAGTTCCATCTGCGAGTTCTGGCAGCAGCAGGGTGATGAAAACGAACTGGACAAGTGGCAGCAGATTTACCAGAACCATCTGGAAAAGACCACCTGATCCCGACCGTTGCCTTGCTGCCAGCCACCCGGTGTTGGCAGCAAGGCTATTCCGCTGACCCCCTCTCCTATTTTCCCGCCATGTTAAACCGCTACCTCCGTTAACTCGCATGTTGCCGCCTTCATTTTGGTCTCTCGCCTGACAACCGCAGCTCATTCCATCTCGGCAGCCATTTCCTGCGCCCAGTCGATAAAGGCCTGGATCTTGGGACACGCCCGATTGGGCAGGGTCGCCATGTAATAACGCTGCTCGCACTTGATCTCCAAGCCGGGGAAAGGGGCCACCAGCTCGTTCTGTGCCAGTCGCTTGCTCACCAGATTCTTGCGCCCCATGGCGATCCCGGCGTGATTCATGGCGGCGATGATGGCGAGATCCGAACGATCAAAACCCATGCTCAGCTGACATGCCTCGAGGCTGACCCCGGCGTGGCGAGCCCAGCAGCTCCATTCATCGGTATCCGAGTCAAATCCCCATGCCTGCCGATCATGAAGCAGACGGCACAAGGACAAGTTGGCGGGATTGCCGACAAGCCCGTGCTGCTCGGCATATTCCGGGCTGCAGACCGGCAGCATGAACTCATCCATCAGCGGGTGGATGGCAAGCCGCTCCGGGCTCTTCTCATCGAAATAGAGGGTCAAATCGATGCCATAACCATGCAGGTTGATGTTCTCGTTACCGGTGATGATATTGAGCTCGATCTGCGGATGCAGGCGGGAGAAATCCGCCAACCTGGGCGCCAGCCAGCACTGGGCGATGGAGGGACGCGAATAGATGGTCAGGGTACCGGAGAGCTCCTGATTCTTGATCTCCAGGATCTCCTGATTGATGAACTCCAGCGAAGATTTGAGCGCCCAGAACACCCGCTGCCCATCCGCCGTCAGTACCACCTTGCGGTGAAAACGCTCAAAGAGCTTGAACCCCAGCTCCTCTTCCAGCGCGCTGATCCGGTGACTCACGGCACTGGGACTCAGCGACAATTCATCAGCTGCCATGGCAAAGGATCCGTGGCGGGCGGCTGCCTCGAAGGTGTGCAGCTTGGCCAGCTGGTAGCCGCTCAGCAGCTTGTTGCGCGATATGTAATTATCCCCGTTATACATTCATCCCCCTCTTCGCAATGGCCGCCGATGATACACCTACAGGCCACCTTCAGGATGAAACCAAAAGACCCAAAGAGTGTGATTTCGATAAATTGTGACCAATGTAGCGCCTTTGAATCACCTCAGTTCACCCAAGTGGTCGATTTCATCATTTGTCAGCCCCGCCTCATTTTCATTCAATAGCGCATAAACAATCACACACAACAGATGTCGAGGCGCAGTATGAGTTCAGAGGTATGGGTCATCGCTACCTTGCTAAGTAGCATCGTTCTTATCGTGGTCACCATAGTGAAGGGCAAGGTGCATCCTTTCCTTGCCCTGCTGCTGGCCAGCTTCTATGTCGGCACCCTGATGGGGATGGAGCCCCTCAAGATGGTCAGCGCCATGGAAGATGGCATTGGCGGCACGCTAGGCTTTCTCGCCGCCGTCATCGGTCTTGGCACCATACTTGGCAAGATGATGGAGGTGTCGGGGGCTGCAGAGCGCATCGGTCTCGCCCTGCAGAGATGCCGCTGGCTTTCGCCTCAGGTCATCATGGTGCTGGTGGGTCTGGTGTGCGGCATCACACTGTTTGTCGAAGTCGGGGTGGTGCTGCTGATTCCGCTGGCCTTCTCCATCGCCCGCAAGACCAGAACCTCGCTGCTCAAGCTGGCCATTCCGCTCTGCACCGCCCTGATGGCCGTGCACTGCATAGTGCCGCCCCACCCGGCAGCCCTTTACGTCACCAATCAGCTGGGGGCTGACGTCGGCTCGGTCATCGTCTATGGCCTCGCGGTCGGCCTCTTTGCCTCGCTGGTGGGCGGTCCGCTGTTCCTCAAGCTGCTGGGTAACCGGATTCCATTCAAGGAGGTACCCGCTGCCTTTGCCGACATCAAGGCCCGCGATGAGGCAACTCTCCCGACCTTAAGCGCCTCGCTCTTTACCGTGCTGCTGCCCATCATGCTGATGCTGGCCAAGACGGTCGCCGAGCTCAATATGGAGCATGCCAGCCACCTCTACACCGTGCTGGAGTTTATCGGCAACCCCATCACCGCCATGTTTATCGCCGCCTTCACCGCCTACTACGTGCTGGGGATCCGCCAGCAGATGAAGATGGAGGGGTTGCTCAACAAGACCGAGGAGTGCTTCTCCTCCATCGCCAATATCCTGCTCATCATCGGTGCGGGCGGCGCCTTCAACGGGGTGCTCAAGGCAAGCGGGCTGGGCGATAGTCTGGCCACTATCCTCTCCCAGTTGGATATGCACCCGATTCTGCTGGCCTGGCTGGTGGCCATCGTGCTGCACGCTGCCGTGGGCTCCGCCACCGTCGCCATGATGGGCGCCACTGCCATCGTCTCCCCCATCATGGCGCACTACCCGGATATCAGCCCGGAGATCATGACCCTGGCCATCGGCTCCGGTGCTATTGGCTGCACCATGGTGACTGACTCTCTGTTCTGGCTGGTCAAGCAGTATTGCGGCGCCACCCTGAACGAAACGCTCAAGTACTACACCACCGCCACCTTGGTCGCCTCCCTGATGGCGCTGGCCGGTACCTTCCTGCTCTCCTTTATCGTGTAACAAGACCGAGAACACTATGAAAAACATCGACGTCCAACAGCTCACAGCGCAATTTCCACTGGTGCAATCCCTGATCGCGCTTGAGCCAGTCACCTGGTTCAACCCCAACACCACCACTCTGGCTGCCGGTCTGCCCTATGTGGGGCTCGATAACCGCAATGTGGCAGACGCTTCCGCCCGCTTGGCCCGCTTTGCCCCCTACATGTGCGAGGCCTTCCCCGAGACCCGCGCCAGCAACGGCATCCTGGAGTCCGAGATCGCCGCTATTCCGGCGATGCAAGCTACGCTCAACCAGCGCTACGGGGTCGAGGTCACCGGTCGACTACTGCTGAAAAAAGACAGCCACCTGCCCATCTCAGGCTCCATCAAGGCCCGTGGCGGTATCTACGAGGTGCTGACTCACGCCGAACAGTTGGCGATCAAGGCTGGTCTGCTGCGGGAAGAGGATGACTACCGCAAACTGTTCAGCGACGAGTTTCGCCAGTTCTTCAGCCAGTACAGCATCGCAGTGGGCTCCACCGGCAACCTCGGCATGTCTATCGGCATCATGAGCGCCAAGCTCGGCTTTACCGTCACCGTCCACATGTCAGCCGATGCGCGGGAGTGGAAGAAGCGCAAGCTGCGCGAACACGGCGTCATCGTGGTCGAATATGCCGAAGATTACGGGGTGGCAGTGGAACAGGGACGCAAAGAGGCCGAGCGCGATCCCAACTGCTTCTTTATCGACGACGAGAACTCCCGCACCCTGTTCCTCGGCTACTCGGTGGCGGGCGAGCGGGTGAAAAAGCAGTTCGACCAGATGGGCATCAAGGTAGATGCCGACCACCCGCTGTTTGTCTACCTGCCTTGCGGCGTGGGTGGCGGCCCGGGCGGCGTGGCCTTTGGTCTCAAGCTCGCGTTCGGAGACAACGTCCACTGCTTCTTCGCCGAGCCCACTCACTCCCCCTGCATGTTGCTGGGGGTCCACACCGGATTGCACGATGCCATTGCGGTGCAGGATCTGGGCATCGATAACCTCACCGCAGCCGACGGCCTCGCGGTAGGTCGCGCCTCCGGCTTCGTCGGCCGCGCCATGGAACGACTGCTCGATGGCTTCTACACCCTGAGCGATCAGGAGATGTATGACCTGCTCGGACTGCTGGCGCGCGATGAGCTGATCACACTCGAGCCCTCCGCTCTGGCTGGTATGGCCGGCCCGTGGCGGGTGGCAGCCCATCCCGAGTGGCTCACCGTGCGAGGTTTCGATGCCGCAACCATGGCACAGGCCACACATCTGGTGTGGGCCACCGGCGGTGGCATGGTGCCCGCCGAAGAGATGGCAAAGTACCTGGCCAGCGCCAAGATCTAGGCTGTTTTGCCACATTTATCTGCAAATCAACCCGCCATCACGGCGGGTTTTCTGTTGTGGGAACAAGGGGATGGGGCTGTTCTGTCGCAGTCCATGGCGACAATTTCCCCAAGTTGGTCAGTTTGTGCTAAAATGGCGCTCATTTTTTGACATCTCGCGTCACGTTCGCCGCCAGATTGCCCATCGGGCTCTCTGCCCGGGTCGTGACTTTGCACCATCATGCCTGATGATGTTCCCCCCAGGATGAGCCGACAGGCTCCCGTCAAGGTGGGCACCCTCAAGGGCACATGAGATAAGGAGATCGGGTAATGAAACAATATCAAAGCTGGCTGGGAGATTATCTGATGAGCCGACGTGACGGAGATCACGCGATGGCTTCGGAACTTGCCAACACCATCTGCGCCTTCTGGAAGGCCCAGGGTGATGAAGCAGAAACCAGCAAATGGCAGCAACGCTATCAGCAACACGTAGAGCAGGCGCAATAAGCACCTGCACTCTTTCGCGATAAAAAAACCGGCGCACATGGCGCCGGTTTTGCGTTTCTGGCAAGCAGCAGATTACATCTGGTCGATCATGTCCTGAGCAAACTGGGAGCAGGAGCGCAGGGTGGCCCCTTCCATCAGACGCTCGAAGTCATAGGTGACGGTCTTGTTGCGGATCGCCGCTTCCATGCCCTTGATGATGAGATCGGCCGCTTCAACCCAACCCATGTGGCGCAGCATCATCTCGGCGGAGAGGATCAGGGAGCCCGGATTGACCTTGTCCTGACCGGCATACTTAGGTGCAGTACCGTGGGTCGCCTCGAACAGGGCCACACCGTCACCGATGTTGGCACCCGGCGCGATACCGATACCGCCTACCTGAGCGGCCAGCGCGTCGGAGATGTAGTCGCCGTTGAGGTTCATACAGGCGATGACGTCATACTCGGCCGGGCGCAGCAGGATCTGCTGCAGGAAGGCGTCGGCGATGACATCCTTGATGACGATGGTCTTGCCGGTTTTCGGGTTCTTGAAGGAGCACCATGGGCCGCCATCGATCAGCTGGGCACCGTACTCGTTCTGGGCCAGGGCATAGCCCCAATCCTTGAAGGCACCTTCGGTGAACTTCATGATGTTGCCCTTGTGCACCAGAGTCACGGAGTCACGATCGTTGTCGATGGCATACTCGATGGCGGCACGCACCAGACGCTCGGTACCGGCCTTGGACATCGGCTTGATGCCGATACCACAGGACTCGGGGAAGCGAATTTTCTTCACGCCCATCTCGTTTTGCAGGAAGGCGATCACCTTGTCCGCTTCGGCACTGTCGGCCTTCCACTCGATGCCGGCGTAGATGTCTTCGGCGTTTTCGCGGAAGATCACCATGTCGGTCAGATCAGGACGTTTCACCGGGCTCGGGGTGCCGTCGTAGTAACGCACCGGGCGCAGGCAGATGTAGAGATCCAGCTCCTGACGCAGGGCTACGTTGAGGGAGCGAATACCGCCACCGACCGGCGTGGTCAGCGGGCCCTTGATGGCCACGCAATATTCACGAATGAAATCCAGGGTTTCGGCCGGCAGCCAGGCACCTTCGCCATAGACATGAGTCGATTTCTCGCCGGTATAGATCTCCATCCAGGCGATCTTGCGCTCGCCCTTGTAGGCTTTCTCGACCGCAGCATTCACCACATTCAACATGGCCGGGGTTACGTCAACACCGATGCCATCCCCTTCAATAAACGGAATGATCGGATGGTTGGGAACCTGCAGCTTGCCGTTGGCATCGACTGTGATTTTCTGACCTTGGGTCGGGATTACTACTTTACTTTCCATCGGCATCTCCTAACTTCCGTTTGTTATCAACTTGTTTGTTGCGCGCGGCCATCTTAGCCCATTCATTTTCATAATAAAACGACAAGAAAGCATGTCAGACCAAAGAGGTAGCCACCCGCCAGTGCGCCGTCACCACGCCTTCCCGACCCAGCCCCGTTATCCCTCCAGCTCGCTGGCCGCCGCCTGCGGCTGACTCAGGGAACGGTACTGGGAAGGGGTCAAGCCGGTCTTCTGTTTGAACACCCGGCAGAAGTAGTTCACGTCACTGTAACCGCAGCGACTGGCCACCTCTTCAAGACGAAAGCGGTACTTTTTCAGCATGAATTTGGCCCGATCGATCCGCACCCAGCTGATGTAATCGGCAAGGCGCATATGACCCTGCTCGCGGAACAGGTGGGAGAGATGGCTGGCTGAAACGTTGAAGCGGTGGGCAATGGAGTCACGGGTGATGGGACGGTGAAAGTTCTCCTGGATATAGATGCAGATCCCGTGAAAGAGCTCTGCCCCCCGTGGCCGATCCGTGGCGGACTCCAGCAACAGCTGACGGGCACTCGCCAGCAGGGCCTGCAGCAGGTGATCATCGGTGGGGGAGCGACCGGGATCCTCGGTCAGTACGTTCAGCGCCGCCAAAATGTGTTCGATCACATGGCCCGCCCGCGCCATGATGCTGTGCTTTTGCACATCGAAGAAATCGGGATCTTCACGGCGCTTGCTCACCAGGCTGAACCCCAGCTGGCGTTTGCCAAACAGCAGGCTCAGCACCGAGCAGTCGGTGGTCCAGAGCGGCTTGTTCCAGCCGTTGGGAGGGATATAGAGCGCCTGTCCCGGCAATACACTGATCTCTCTGACCCCCTCCTCCCTGTCCCAAATTTGGTTGAGATACTCGCCGCTAAAGACCAGCTCGAGGCGGGGAAAGTTGACCTGATAGCTGAAACCGGGTGGCACCCCCTGTTCACTGGCAAACCAGATTTGGTCAAATGGAACCTGTTCGCTCAGGGCTCCGTCGAGCAGTTGGCTGAAGATGAGAGACATGGTGATCCTGATCAAGAGAGAGGCAAGCGGTTGCGGCGCGCACGACCGCCCATGTTATAGTCCGGTCCACAGCAGTAATGCCACCCTTTTCTGCACCCGATTTTCTTCAAACTAGACGAGGCGTCCCTTATGAGCAGTAGCGATCTGCCCTCCTTTCTGTTGATGCAAAACCCGATTCAAGGCTATGACTGGGGCAGTCATGACTCCCTCACCACCCTGTTTGGCATTCCCAACCCACAAGGCAAACCCCAGGCCGAGCTGTGGATGGGCGCCCATCCCAACGGCTGCTCCGAGGTAACGCTGGCGGGCAGTGTGCAAAAGCTCTCTTCGGTGATCGACCGGGCCCCGGCCGCCGCGCTGGGTGAGGCCACCTTCGCCCGTTTTGGCAGCCTGCCGTTCCTGTTCAAGGTGTTGTGTGCCGAGAAGGCTCTCTCCATTCAGGTGCACCCGAGCAAGGCTCAGGCCGAAGCGGGCTTTGCCAAAGAGGAGGCCGCAGGCATCGATATCAAGGCGAGCAATCGCAACTACAAGGACCCGAACCATAAGCCGGAGCTGGTCTTTGCCCTCACCCCCTATCAGGCGATGAACGGCTTTCGCGCCATTCCCGCCATTCTGGCACTGTTCGAGCGGGTCAATCTGGCGGCCATCGCCGATCTGACCGCAGCCCTTGCCGCCAGCCAGAATGAAGCGGGCCTGCAGCACTTCTTCCACCAGCTGCTGGTACTGGAAGGGGCGCGTAAGGACGAGGCGTTGGAAGGGCTGCTGGCCTATGCCGCCGCCCATCAGGATGAGGAGACGTTTGCCCTCATCACCAGTCTGGCGGCCCAGTACCCGGGAGATGTGGGCCTCTTCTCGCCGCTGCTGCTCAACGTGGTGACGCTTGAGCCCGGTCAGGCGATGTTCCTCGATGCCTGTACCCCGCACGCCTATGTGCGCGGCACGGGTCTCGAGATCATGGCCAACTCGGACAACGTGCTGCGCGCCGGCCTCACCCCCAAATACATCGATGTGGCAGAGCTCTTGGACTGCACGCGCTGCCAGGCCAAACCGGATGACCAGATCCTGCTGGCCCCCCGCTGTGATGGCGCGGTACAGCACTTCGACGTGCCGGTACCTGACTTCACTTTCAGCGTCTACCCAGCTGGCGAGCATCAGCTCACCACTGCCAGCGCCGAGATCCTGTTTGCCATCGATGACACAGTGACCCTCAAGCAGGGCGAACAGTCACTGCGTTTGGAAAAGGGGCAATCTGCCTTTATTCCTGCAGCGACTGGCAATTATCAACTGCTGGCCGAAGGGCGGGTCGCCCGCGCCGGCAACCGCTGCTAATCAACATAAGAGCCGACTCTCGTTGGAGGGGGAAGATGCCTCCCCCTCCCAACAGAGCAATATGGCCTACCAGTCAAGTCAGTCTGTATCTCTACTGCTCTCTTATGCCTACTTTCCTTCAGGCATCTCGCTCTGAAGCCCATCCCTGACTGCATCCTGCCCACAACCAGCTCCACAGGTTTGTCGCCTGAGCTTGGCGCACCCCTGATGCAGATGACTGGGTCTGCTGATACGAAGAAAATTCCAGCCTGCACAAGCAACGGCGACACTCTGAGTATCCGAAAATGGAGGCAATAAAAATAACAACTCTACTCTCTACTATTTTCACCCCCTGATGAAAGCTAAAACAGCA
Organism: Aeromonas sp. S13(2024); assembly: GCF_041402405.1. Taxonomy (NCBI): domain Bacteria; kingdom Pseudomonadati; phylum Pseudomonadota; class Gammaproteobacteria; order Aeromonadales; family Aeromonadaceae; genus Aeromonas; species Aeromonas sp. S13(2024). The sequence continues at coordinate 21,400 of NZ_JBGLRA010000003.1, forward strand.
CATAGATGCATCGCCATTAAACCTTTCCCCAGCCATCATCATTCGGTCTGTAAACATTTGGCACACGTAGTCATACAGAACCATTGGTAATGAAAATGAAAGGAATCTATTTTGAATTTTCGAGATGCGGCCCTATTTTTTAGTCGTTCTATAATTTAATTCCAAGCAGACCATTCGATCTTTGCTGAGAATAACAGCATAAGAAATCAAAATTAAAACACTGATATATAAACAGATTTACTTTTAACTCTACTTTAAATTGACGTAATCCGTAAAAAAGCCAGGCCGCATTAACTGACAATCCAATCAATTTAAAGGCAGGATAATGAGAGATTTGATATTTATTTTTTGATATGCCAGCCAAACCTCATTGCAGTAAAGAAATAAACCTTAAATACCCTCTGTGATTAAGATCTCTTTTATTTGATTTATTTTTAAGGTATCACATCTATTCGCCGCTATAAATTTCACACAAAGATCCCCTGACAAAAATAGATAAAAGAGGATATATGCTGACAAAAATGACAATTGGGCAAAAGCTGACCATGGCGTTTACCACTCTCGCTTTGTTGATGCTGGGTTTTGCCTGGTTTGCCACTTTACAACTCTCCAATATTTACCGTGACGCCAGTGAGGTCAGCGACAATATCGTTCCCTCCATCCGGGCATCCAGCCAGATGCATGTGTCCTTGCTGGACGCGCGCCGTGCCGAACTGAATATGGTGATAGATGCACTGGGCAAGGATCTCGACTCCCTCAACAGCAGCACACAGTCTTTCGAAGCGGCAAAGAGTCAGTACATGGCCGCCGAGCAACGGTATGGATCGATGCCTTTTGTGTCGGAGCGAGATCGCAACATGTTTGCAGAGCTGAAAACTGCAGCAGCCAAATATTTTTCAGCCCATGGTGACTTGGAAACAGCCATACGGCAGGGAGATATTGCCAAGGTGCAGTCGCTGATCAAAAACGAATCTCGTGCAGCCCTCGAGCAGGCAGGACAGGATGGTCTGGAGCTGCGCAAGGAGAACGATCGGGTCGCCAACCTGCTGACCAAGCAGAGTGAGGCTTCCTATGAACGGGCAAAACTGCTGAGCACTACAGTCGGTGCGCTAACCTTGCTGTTCGTCGTTATTGTGGCCTGGCTGCTGATCCGGCAGATCCGCAATCCTGTGATGACCCTGCTGGAGCAGACCCGCCAGGTGGCGGCAGGCAACCTCACCAGCCAACTCGACATGAAGCAATTCTCCCATGACGAGCTGGGTAAGCTGGCTGAGGGGTTCAACGAGATGCAGTCCAATCTGCGCATGCTGGTCAACGAGGTCTCCAGCTCGGTAGTGCAGCTGGGCGCGGCCGCCGAAGAGATCAGCGCGGTGGCACAGCAATCGGCCAACAACATGGGCGCCCAGCAGCATGAGCTCAATCAGCTGGCCACAGCCATGAACGAGATGCAAGCCACGGTACAGGAGGTGGCCCGCAACACCAACGACGCCGCCAGCGCAGCGACGTCGGCCAGCGACACAGCCGCACAAGGCAGTGAGACCGTCAATGACTCAATCGGCAGGATTGAAAAGGTGGCTACCGCCATCGAAGAGACTGCTCTGGTGATCCGCCAGCTGGGTGATGACAGCCGAAATATCGGCATGGTGCTTGAAGTCATTCAGGGGATTGCCGAGCAAACCAACCTGCTGGCACTGAATGCGGCAATCGAGGCAGCCCGAGCCGGTGAACAAGGTCGTGGTTTCGCCGTAGTTGCAGATGAAGTCCGCACTCTGGCCAAACGAACCCAAGACTCCACTTCCCAGATCAACCACATCATCTCCGAACTGCAGCAGCGTGCTAACGAAGCGGGCGTCACCATGCAACAGAGTCAGGATATGATGTCCGAGACGGTCCACACTGCTCGCGAAGCGGGAGCCTCTATTGCCGAAATAAGCAGCTCGGTTAACAGTATCTCCCACATGAATATTCAGATTGCCACCGCAACTGAAGAGCAGGGGGCGGTAAGCGAGGAGCTCAATCGCAATGTAGTCAACATCAGCAATGCCTCGGAAGAGGTGGCGACCGGCGCCAAACAAATGGCTCAGGCTTGCAACGACCTCAACCTGTTGGCAACACAACTGCAAGAGGTTGTACGCAAGTTTCGGACATAACACCCGATTCTCCTCCCCTCATTAATCAGCTCAATAAGGCTGAAGCACTAAACAGCCCGCCATTCATAAAAGTGGCGGGCTTTGTCAAACAAGGAACCATACAAAACCCGAAGACACCCATGCTGCACATAACAAGTGATCAGTAGATGGATTAACTCACATCAAGAGCAGCCCTCCCTCTTTCTGATTGTTCTCTCAACGCGTTTTGCCAGCACCTTCACATTTTCCGCCCTCAAAGCAGCACACAAATCTCCATACCTCCGAAGGCGAAACCTTTTCGTTGCACTCATGTAAGTAGCAAGATCAATTCATAATTCATTGTTTTTATTTAAAAAAAATAAAGCATCGGTATGAGTTGGCTTTTATGATGATATGCGAGCTGAGTCACATGGCGACTTTCACAGCACAAAAATCCAGTAAACGGCACATTTGTCCGATTTCGGCACCGCGCCAACGGGAGAACAATATCCAGGTCAATTGTTCCCCCCATCATGCGGCTCGGCAACGGAGCCAGGAGAGTAATATGTTACCCACCATGACCAACGGCAGACTAATCTGCCTGGAGTTGAAGGCCACCAGCAAGGAGGCTCTATTCGACGAGATGGCACAGATGCTGGCGCGCGATGGCGCCGTGTCTGATCAACAGCAATTCGTCAAGGATATCTGGGCCCGCGAGCAGCTGGACTGCACCGGCTTCGAGCAGGGTGTCGCCCTGCCCCACGCCAAGAGCAAGGCGGTCAGTCGTCCGGCCATTGCCATCGGTGTCAGCCGCCAAGGTATCGAGTACGGCGCCGAAGATGGCAAGCCGACCCAGCTGATCTTCATGATCGCCTCCCCGGATGGCGGCGCCAACCACCACATCGAAGTGCTGGCCGAGCTCTCTACCCGTCTGCTGGAGCCGGGCTTTATCGAGCAGATGAAAGCGGCCACTACCGTCGAGCAAGCCCTGACTCTGCTCAAGCAAGGCCCGAAAGCGGAAAAACCGGCGCCAGCCGCCAAACCGGAGGCCTCTGCTCCGGTTGAACCCACCGATCGCACCTTCAAGGATCGCCTCAATACCATGAAGCAGCACCTGCTGTTTGGTACTTCCCACATGATCCCCTTCATCGTGGCGGGCGGTGTGCTGCTCTCCCTGTCGGTGATGATGAGCGGCAAGGGCGCCGTACCGGAAGCGGGCTTCCTCAAAGACATGGCGACTATGGGTATCGCCGGTCTGACCCTGTTTACCGCAGTACTGGGTGGCTACATCGCCTACTCGCTGGCTGACAAGCCGGGCCTAGCCCCGGGCATGATCGGCTCCTGGATTGCCGTTCAGCACTATCAAACCGGTTTCCTCGGCGCCATTCTGGTGGGCTTTATCGCAGGTTTCGTGGTCAATCAACTCAAGCGGATCAAGCTGCCTGACTCCATGACCTCCCTCGGTTCCATCTTCATCTATCCGCTGATCGGTACATTCCTAGTGTGTGGCATCGTGATGTGGGGGATCGGCGCCCCGATCGCCGCCATGATGGAAGGGATGAACTACTGGCTCTCCAGCATGGCGGGCTCCGGTAAAGTGATGCTGGGTGCCATTCTGGGTGGTATGACTGCCTTCGATATGGGCGGCCCGGTCAACAAGGTTGCGACCCTGTTTGCCCAGACTCAGGTCAACACCCAGCCCTGGCTGATGGGCGGTGTCGGCATCGCCATCTGTGTGCCGCCGCTGGGTATGGCACTGGCGACCTTCATGTCTCCGAAGCGTTACAAGAAAGAGGAGCGTGAATCCGGCAAAGCGGCCGCCATCATGGGCATGATCGGTATCAGTGAAGGGGCCATCCCGTTTGCCGCTGCTGACCCCATGCGTGTTATCCCGGCCATCGTCGCAGGCGGCATCGTCGGCAACATCACCGGCTTCATGATGCACAGTATCAACCACGCCCCCTGGGGTGGCTGGATTGTCCTGCCGGTTGTTGAAGGCAAGATGGGTTACATCCTGGGCACCATCCTCGGCGCCCTGACCACTGCCATCATCGTCAACATTCTGAAAAAACCGGTGAGTGAAGAGGAAGAGGTCACCACCACAGATAGCGACTATCAGGTGATTGAAGGGGAAGGGGAAGCGGACGTACTGGCCATCACCGCCTGCCCGTCCGGTGTGGCCCACACCTTCCTCGCCGCCAAGAGCCTGCAAAAGGCCGCCGCCAAACAGGGGATCAAGATCAAGGTCGAGACCCAGGGCGCCAACGGCATCATCAACCGCATCACCGCCAAGGATGTCGCCAACGCCCGCTGCGTCATCTTCGCCCATGACGTGGCGATCAAGAACCGCGAGCGCTTCACCGATATCGAGGTCATCGACGTGAAAACCAAGGAGGCGATCCACAACCCAGAAGCGCTGCTGGCCCGCACGCTGGGCAACAAGGCAAACGCCGCCTGATAGCAGTCAGACCAACCAGTACAAGGGGCCCATCGCGGGCCCCTTTTCGTTGCCTGCCGGGCAACTCATCATTAGGGAGTCCACTCCTGTTTACCTCAGAGTGCAACCGCACGCTGTTGTGGCCCATCGTTCAGATGTCAACGAACAGATTGGCTAACGCCCCCGGCACGGATCTGCTATTATCCGCGGCCTTATGATCAAGACCCATACTGGCGTGACTGTAACGCCGCCATAACCCCGCCCTTTGCGGCACCTGCCGCCTGACTCTGGTTATCACAACCGGAGCGTGTTTGTTTATCCGTCATATACCAATACAACAATGTGATCCTGCCCGAACGCCATCTGACCCCCAAGTCAGTGGATGCTCTGTGCTATGGCTCCTCAACAAGCGAGAAAATCCCCCCATGCTGGAACGTGCAAGACAAGAGTGGTTCTCCAACATCCGTGGTGACCTGTTAGCCGGCACAGTAGTGGCACTGGCGTTGATTCCGGAGGCCATCGCCTTCTCGATCATCGCCGGTGTCGACCCCAAGGTCGGCCTCTATGCCTCCTTCTGTATCGCCGTGGTTATCGCCTTTGTCGGCGGTCGCCCCGGCATGATCTCGGCCGCCACCGGCGCCATGGCGCTGCTGATGGTGACCCTGGTGAAAGAGCACGGCCTGCAATATCTGCTGGCGGCCACCCTGCTCACCGGGGTACTCCAGATCGCAGCGGGTTACCTGAAGCTCGGCAGCCTGATGCGGTTTGTCTCCCGCTCAGTTGTCACCGGCTTCGTCAACGCCCTGGCGCTCCTCATCTTTATGGCCCAGTTGCCTGAGCTCACCAACGTCACCTGGCAGGTCTACGCCATGACGGCGGCGGGCCTTGGCATCATCTATCTGTTCCCGCTGATCCCGCTGGTGGGCAAGCTGGTGCCTTCTCCGCTGCTCTGCATCGTGATCCTGACGGCAGTCGCCATCACCATGGGCATCGATATCCGCACCGTGGGCGACATGGGCGAGCTGCCCGATACCCTGCCCATCTTCCTGTGGCCGGAAGTACCGCTCAATCTCGAGACACTGGCCATCATCTTTCCATATTCCGCAGGTCTGGCCGTGGTCGGTCTGCTCGAATCCATGATGACGGCGGCCATTGTCGATGACCTCACCGATACCAGCAGCGACCGTAATCGCGAGTGCAAGGGCCAAGGAATTGCCAATATCGGCGCGGGCCTGATGGGTGGCATGGCGGGCTGCGCCATGATTGGTCAGTCCATCATCAACATCAAATCCGGTGGCCGTGGCCGCCTCTCCACCTTTGTTGCTGGCACTCTGCTCATCCTGATGGTGGTCTTCATGGATGAGTGGATCCGCCAGATCCCCATGGCAGCATTGGTGGCCGTGATGATCATGGTCTCTATCGGGACGTTTTCCTGGGAGTCGGTTCGCAATCTCAAAAAGTACCCGCTCTCCACCAATATCGTGATGATCGCAACTGTGGCTGTGGTCGTCGCTACCCATAACCTGGCGCTCGGGGTATTTGTCGGGGTGCTGCTCGCATCCCTGTTCTTTGCCAACAAGGTTGCCCGCTTCATTCTGGTCAAGAGCGACAGCGAGCGCCATGGCGAGGTACGTACCTATCAAGTTCGGGGCCAGGTTTTCTTCGCCAGTGCCGAGCAGTTCTTTGCCGGATTTGACTTCAAGGAGGTGGTTGAGAAAGTGGTGATCGACCTCACCCATGCCCACTTCTGGGACATCACCGCCGTCACCGCACTGGACAAGGTGGTCATCAAGTTCCGCCGTGAGGGCACAGACGTTGAGCTGATTGGTTTGAACGAAGCAAGCGCCACTATCGTTGACCGCTTTGGTGTGCACGACAAACCGGAAGAAGTTGAAAAGCAGCTGGCTGGCCACTGATCACAAAAAGGAATTCATCATGACAAACATTTTCGCCTGTATCGATGGCTCCCCGGCCATGACAGCGGTGTGCGATGCGGCGGCATGGGCCGCTACCAACACCGGGTTACCCGTCACCCTGCTGCACGTACTGGAAAAGAACGAGTTTGAAGGGCAGGCCGATCTCTCCGGCAATATTGGACTTGGCAGTCGCGAGCAGCTGCTCAAGGAGCTCGCCGAGCTGGATCACCAACGCAGCCGTCTGGCCCATGAGCAGGGACGGATGCTACTCGAGAGCGGCAAAGAGTATCTTGCTGGCTTGGGGATGTCAGAGGTCGATACCCTGCAACGCCACGGCCAACTGGTCGAGACAACCCAGGCACTCTCATCCGGTATGCGAATGTTGGTCATGGGCAAGCGGGGCATGACCCATGCCCACGAGCTGATTGGCAGCCATATCGAGAACGTCATCCGCACCCTGACCAACCCCATCATGGTGGCGCAGCCGGGCTTTCAGGCCCCAAGCCGCTTCCTGTTTGCCTATGACGCCAGCCCGACCGCCAAGAAGGTGCTGGAGTTGATCGCAAGTAGTCTGCTGCTCAAGGGGCTTGAGTGTGAGCTGGTGATGGTCGGCGAACCGGGTGACGAGCACGAACGCCAGCTGGCAGAGGCCAAGCAGGTGTTGAAAAGTGCGGGTATCAGGGGTGAAGCAATGCTGCTGCAAGGCGATGTGGTGCCCGTTATCTGCCAGTATGCCACCGATGTGGGCTGCGAGCTTATCGTGATGGGGGCCTATGGCCACTCACGCATTCGACAGTTCATCGTGGGGAGCACCACCACGGGGATACTGAAAACCAGCCATACCTCTCTGCTATTGCTGAGATAGCGACCATTCAAGGGGCCCATCACGTGCCCCTTTTCGTTGCCGACCGAGCAACCGCACATCATCCCACCGACCAAGCCACTGATTTAAAACATATTAACCAGTCACATCACGGATCTTGGCGAGCCGTCACAGAACGGTGAAGTGTAAAAAAACAGCAATTGAAGCGCTAGTCAGATCTCATGTCAAATGGCTCCGCCTACTAAACTGGAGCATCACAAAAATGATAAAAATCAATAAATTGGTTCTGGCTGTTACCCTCACCCTCACTGCCACCCCCTTGCTGGCCGCCCACTGGACGTGTGGCGACCACGTGCGCTTTGGTCTGCCCTCCGAATCGGATCAGAAGCTCTGCCGTGAAGGATATGCCGTCGGCTACAACTACGACTACAAGGTGGCGGACTGGGTCTCCTACCGAATGACCGCCCAGAGCGCACAGGGCACAGTGCCGCGCAAGGATGCCTTCGCCGAGGACAGGGAGATCCCGGTCGCCTATCGCGCCACCCTCTCCGACTACAAGGGCTCGGGCTACGATCGTGGCCATCAGGCCCCGGCAGGGGACATGAAATCGAACAAGAACACCATGAAAGAGAGCTTCCTGCTGAGCAACATGACACCGCAGATCGGGGTGCTCAACCAGAAGGCGTGGCGCGTGCTGGAGGACAAGGTGAACAAGTGGGCGGTCTCCCGCAAGGATGTGCAGGTGATCACCGGCCCCATCTTTACCGGCTCTGAAGAGTCCATCGGTCAGGGTGTGGCGATCCCGAGTGCCTACTACAAGATCGTGATGGACCCGGCCAGACTGCAGGCCATCGCCTTTATCCTGCCGCAGGAAGAGGTGCCCATCAGCCAGATCGCCGACTACCGGGTCTCGGTACGTGAGGTGGAGGAGCAGACCCAACTCAACTTCTTCAGCGATATGCCCGAAGAGCAGCAAGAGACGCTGGAAGCCCGCATCTCCCCGATGTGGAACTGACCGCGAATACTCATCAGCAGATAGATTGACACCCCAGCTCTCTTGAATCGCGATAGAGGGAGGGGCCAGCACCCCTCCCAGCAGGGGGAGTTACGCTCCCCCTGTCCCTTTCAGATGGCTGCTGACCCGTTGCGGCCATTTTTGCGGCCACAGGTATGGCATCACCCGACGACCCGCCCCGACTCACAGTTTGCCACGCCGTTAACTGGTATATTGCCCTCTCTTTGGCACTAACAGACTGAATTGACGCACATTTGCCTTATCCCATCGGCCCGCAAACCGGAGCCCACGGCGCGATTCAGCCCGACAGAGGACCTTTTGATGAAACAGACCCTTCTTGCCCTCACCCTCGGCGGCCTGCTCGCGCTCTCGCCCCTCACCCTGCAAGCGGCCGAGAGTTCGATGCAGATGGAGCACGACCTCAATACCCTGGTCAGCAAACGCCAGGCGGTGGACATGCTGCTCGGCGAAGCGCTGCAGATCTACAAGTCGCCAGCCAAGATCTCCCACGCCGGTTTTACCGCCAAGATGCCGAGCAATATGGAGCTGGTGACCGAGCGGCTGCTGGCCGCCTACCAGCTGGAACCCTACCGCACCGACCTGCTCATCTCGGCGGCCAACGCCCAGATCTACAACGGCAACCTGAGCCGCGCCATCACCTTGCTGGAGCAGGCGCAGGCCGTCGCCCCCGATGATCTCGACATCAACAGCTATCTCGCCATCTGGCAGCTGGTGAAGGGCAACAAGGATGCCTCCCGCAGCTATCTGGCGAAAGTGGCGGATCGCAACAGTGGCCGCGCCGCCGATCTGGAGGAGATCATCGCCCGGGTGCAGCGGATCACCGCCGCCCCGCTGCAGACCGAACTGACCGAGGATCAGGTCAAGGCCAGCAGGGAGGGCAAACGCGCCATCGTCACCCTGGGCTACGCCCTCAATCCCGACGGCAGCATGGACAAGATCCTGCTGGGCCGCCTGCAAACCACCCTTGAGCTGGCCAAGGCCGACCCGGAAGCGCTGATCATCCTGACCGGCGGCGTGCCCCAGAACCGCCAGACCGAGGGCAAGCTGATGGCTGACTGGCTGGCCAACCACGGCATCGACCGCAGCCGCCTGATTGAAGAGAACTACGCCACCAGCACGGTGGACAACGCCCTCTACAGCGCCTATGCCCTCGCCCGCCACCAGATTGACTATGCGGTGCTGGTAAGCTCCGCCAGCCATGTGCGCCGCGGCCAGACGGTGCTGGAAATCGCCTGCGACCAGATTGGCCCGGCCAACATCAAGGTGGCGAGCGTCAGCTACCCCGACAAACCCCTCGAGGAGCTGGCCACCCCGAGCGAGAGCGAGCTGCTCGGCATCTACCGCGACGCCCTGCGCACCTACGGCATGTGGAGCTACCGCTCCGCCCCGCTGATCGAGCGTTGATCGGCCATCAAAACGAAAAAGAGAGGGAGGCGTGATGCCTCCCTCTCTTTTATTGACCGATGATTGGCCAAGCCTCGCCCGTTAGCTGACGATAAAGCCCTGTGAGGGGCCCGCTTTGGGATCATCACCGAAGCGGTTTGGCCCCTGCTGGCCATTGCAGACCATAAAGTAGATAAGCACCAGGGTGCCGATAATGGGGATAAGCCCGAGCAGCAGCCACCAAGCGCTGCGGTCGGTATCGTGCAGACGACGGGCCGCCACCGCCAGCGATGGCAGCAGCACAGCAAGCGAATAGATGGAGCTGATCAGCTCATTGTCGCCGCCAATCAGCTTGTCCACCATGCCGAGCAGCAGCATAACGATGACGTTGCACAGCACAAACATCCAGTATTCGGTGCGACGGGCCCGCCCGCTGAATACCGCATATTGCTTGAGGACCGAGATATACCAGTTCATTGCGCCTCCTGAGTGGCCTTTATGCCTATGAATAAAAAGAGCGTCGATAAAACAAGTAGTTAAGAGCTTAGCGCGATCATCCCCCGGAGTCGACAATGATGCCCGAACGCCTCCCAAACTAATCAGCTGCGGCAATCATTGACCGACCGAGCCGAAAGATAATTTGCCCTGCAACAGGGCAAATCACCCCCATCAGCGCATCACTCTCGTCACAAGCAGGAAAATGGTGCTTAATAATCCATTAGCAATCGTATGGACTCAGCGTGAGGATAGCGGTAGATTCGGCGCCCAATCCTGAACAGGATCTGTGTCTCCCTCCCATAATGAATCCACTTATTCATTACTTCTCCTAACACAGGGATAGCCATGAGTATTACACGCAGAGATTTTCTCAACGGCGTTGCCATCACAATTGCGGCAGGCGTCGCTCCCATCAATCTGCTCAAGGCTGCCGAAGGCGGCAGCACGCTGGCGGATAAAACCCTGGCCTACCCGCCCGCCCTCACCGGCCTGCGCGGCAACCACCCGGGCTCTTTCGAACCGGCCCACAGCATCGCCCGTGACGGCAAGCAGTATGATTTTGCCAATATTCCCCTTGAAGGGGAGGTCGATCTGGTGATCGTCGGCGCCGGGATCAGCGGTCTGGCCGCTGCCTGCTTCTATCAGCAACTGCTCGGCACGGATAAGAAGATCCTGCTGCTCGACAACCACGATGACTTCGGTGGCCACGCCAAGCGCAACGAGTTCACCACCCCCGATGGCCTGCGGCTGGGTTACGGCGGCAGTGAATCCCTGCAATCACCGCGTTCGGTCTACAGCCCGGTGGCGCTCGGTCTGCTCAAGGCGCTGGAGGTCAACATCGACGAGCTGGCCGCCGGTTTCCAGCAGACCTTCTATCCGGATCTGGGGCTGAGCCGCGGCGTCTATTTCGACGAGAAGCACTTTGGCGTCAACAAGATAGTGAACGGGGATCCGGGCCACAACGTGGCGGACGATATCCCCCGCGATCGCCTGAACGGTCGTCCGCTGGCAGAGTTTATCGGTGACTTCCCGCTGGATGATGCCGACAAGGCCGCCCTGTTGGCCCTGCACGAAGCGAAGATAGACTACCTGAGCGGCATGACCCGCGAGCAGCAGGACGAGTGGGTGACCCGCAACAGCTACACCACCTTCCTGCGCGATAAAGTGGGCCTCAGCGAGCGGGCGATCACTTACTTCCAGCAGCGCACCAACGACTTCCAAGCGGTCGGCATCGACGCCACCGCCTGCGCCGATGCGCGCCTCTGCGCCTTGCCGGGGTTCGACGGCCTCAATCTGACGCCGCTGGATGCCGAGGAGCAGGCGGAGCTGGACGATCCCTACATCTTCCACTTCCCCGATGGCAACGCCGGTCTCACCCGCCTGATGGTACGCAAGCTCATTCCGCAGGTGGCGCCGGGTCACACCATGCAGGATGTGGTGTTGGCCAAGTTTGACTACAGCAAGCTCGACCTGCCGGAGCACAAGGTGCAACTGCGCCTTGGCAGCACGGCGTTGCAGGCCAAAAACGTGCGCCTAGCCGATGGCAAGCTGGCGGTGGATGTCACCTACATCAAGGAGGGGAAACTGCACCGGGTGCGGGCCAAGCAGTCGATCATGGCTGGCTACAACATGATGATCCCCTACATGGTGCCCGAGATGCCGGAGCCCCAGAAGGAGGCGCTGCGCCAGAACGTCAAGGCGCCGCTGGTCTACACCAAGGTGGTGATCAAGAACTGGCAAGCCTTCGTCAAGCTGGGGGTGCACGAGGTCTACTCTCCCGCCGCACCCTACAGCCGAGTCAAGCTCGACTATCCGGTCAGCATGGGTGGCTATGAGCATCCCAAGAGCCCGGATCAGCCGATGTGCCTGCACATGGTCTATGTGCCGACCCTGCCGGGCAGCGGCCTCTCGGCCCGCGAACAGTCCCGCAAGGGGCGCGCCATGATCCTCGGCATGCCGTTCGAACAGCATGAGCAGATGATCCGCGAGCAGTTGCAGGGGATGCTCGGCAGCGCCGGTTTCAACCATGAGCAGGATATCCTCGCCATCACGGTCAACCGCTGGTCTCACGGTTACTCCTATGTCACCAACACCCTGTTTGATGACGAAGCGCAGTGCGAAAAATGGATTGAACTGGGTCGCCAGCCGATCGGCAACATCACCATCGCCAACTCGGATGCAGGCTGGAGCCCCTACGCCCACGCCGCCATCGACGAAGCGTGGCGCGCCGTCAACGAGCTGGTAGCCATGAGCAAGGGAGGTGCCCAATGAGCCGCGCCCTGTCACTGACCGCCAGCGCCCTGCTGCTGGCCCTGCCCGCCCTTGCCGCCAACGCAGCCCCCGCCATGTCGGCAGGCGAATACGTGGCCAAGCTCGGCGATTGCGCTGCCTGTCACACCAGCGAAACCAGCAAGCCGCTGGCGGGCGGCAAAGGGTTCCCGACCCCCATCGGCACTGTATTTGCCACCAACATCACCCCGGACAAGACCCACGGTATCGGCAACTACAGCCTGCCGGAGTTCATCAAGGTGATGCGTGAAGGGGTGGCCCGCGATGGCCATCGCCTCTATCCGGCCATGCCCTACACCGCCTACGCCAAGATGAGCGATAAGGATCTCGAAGATCTCTATCACTATCTGATGAAGGAGGTGCAGCCGCTGGACATCGCCAACAAGGAAAGTGACATCCCCTGGCCCCTCAACATGCGCTGGCCGCTGATGGGCTGGAACTGGATCTACCACGATGACAGCCGCTTCACCCCGGTGGCGGGCAAGAGCGAAGAGTGGAACCGCGGCGCCTATCTGGTGCAGGGTGCCGGTCACTGCGGCAGCTGCCACACCCCACGCGGATTGGGGATGCAGGAGAAAGCGCTGACCGAGGCGGATCCCGTCTACCTGAGCGGGGCGGCGCTGGATGGCTGGTATGCCCCCGATATCCGCGGCAGCCGTTACAGCAAGCAGGCGCTGATCGACCTGCTGAAAACCGGCCGCAGCCAGCATGAAGCGGTCGCGGGCCCCATGGGGGAAGTGATCACTCACAGCAGCCAGTATTTCAGCGACGCCGATCTGGCCAGCATCGCCACCTATCTGACCGATCTGAAAGATGAACCGGTGGCGGAGAAAGGGGCCCGCGCCTACGCCAGTGCAAGCGGCAAGGCGGACTACGCCATGTACTGCTCCACCTGTCACGGGGTCAACGGCCAGGGCAATGACCACGTCATCCCCTCGCTGGTCAACAACCGCACCGTGCTGGCGAGCGATCCGTCGAGCCTGATCAATGTGCTGCTGCACGGTGCCGAAACACCGGTCACCCACGACCATCTGGGTTACCACATGCCGGGCTATGGCTGGACCATGGATGACGAGCGGCTCGCCGAGCTGGTCAACACCCTGCGCGCCTCCTGGGGCAATGAAGGCACCGCCGTCAAGGCGGCGGCGGTCAAGACCCAGCGCGAGCTGCACGGCAAGGAGTAAGGGCTGTCAGCCCTCTCTTGGCCAAGTGCCATAAAAAACGGGCCTCCACTGGAGGCCCGTTTGCTATTGATGAACCAGGTTCCGGTGCTTATCCCTTGCGGGATTTTGGCCCCGGCAGTGGCGCCGTTGGCTGGCGGTAATCGCCATAGGGGAAGATATTGCGAAACCGCTGGGCCACCGGCTCGGGGATGGATCGGGAGAAGATCAGCTTGACGCCATCGCCATCGCGCTGCCCCACAATGCGACCGCGCACCGTGTCGTGGCGCAGGATCTGCTTGGCATGCTCAATAAAGGCGGGTGACACCTTGCCCTGCTTGACCACTACCTTGCCGGGGGCAAGACGGATCTCGAACAGGGCGCCACGCCCCAGCTTCATCAACCACCAGATCAGCGCAATCGCCACTATCAAGGAAATCCAGGCCATCTTCATCCCTCCCAAGCTCTTGATATAAGGCAGTATAAGCGGCCGTGCGCTCCGATTGTTTGGCGCCGATCACAGCTCCCGCGTCAGCGCAATAGCGCCTCTTTGCTCAGCAATCCTTGCCCCAGCCCACCAGCGTCTCGCGATAGAGCGCCAGCAAGGCTTCATCGCGCACCGCCACCCCGACCTGCTGCGGGCGATAGGCTGCCCAGTCATCGTGGGAATGGCGTTTGCCATCGAACTTTTGCAGGGTGTGGCCGATGGCAGGGCCGCTGGCAATCACCCGCACCGGCCCCTCGCGCAGGGTAAAGAGGGTCGGGTCAATGACATAGGCGATGGCGGACGGATCGTGAACGTGGCAACCGGAGAGCCCCAGCTTCTCGGAGTAGAAGCGCAGGTAGAAGCGGCTCACATCCCACAGGAAGCGGCCCGGCTCCCCCGCCTTGTCTCTGAGTTCATCCAGATAGGCGCTGCTGAAGAAGCTCTGCTGGGTCACATCCAGCCCGATGATCACCACAGGCCAGTCGGCGGTAAAGACCCGGTCGGCGGCATCGGGATCGTCGTGGATATTGGCTTCGGCATAGGGGGTGACGTTGCCGCGATGGCCGTTGACGCCAAAGGCGCCGCCCATCACCACCACCTGTTTCACCAGCGAAACAATCTCGGGCGCCTGTTGTAGCGCCAGCGCCAGATTGGTCAGCGGGCCGATAGTGACGAGGGTGATCTCCCCTGGCGCGGCTTTCACCGCCTCGACAATATATTGCCAAGCGGGGCGAGGATCCGGAGCGATAGTCACCTCCCCCGCCTCCATGTCGCCAAAGCCGCTCGGGCCGTGGACTATGGTGGTGGGGCCGACCGGCTCGCGCAGCAGCGGGGTGGCAGCGCCTTTGGCCACATCCGCCTTCATGCCGTACTTCTGCTTGAGCCAGAGGGCGTTGCGGGTGCCATTGTCGATGGTGGCGTTACCAAAAACTGTGGTGATGGCGAGCAGCTCGATGGCGGGGTGGGCCTCGGCAAACAGGATGGCCATGGCATCGTCGATACCCGGGTCGGTATCCAGAATGATTTTATGGGTCATGAGAAATTCCTACGGTGACAAACCCTGCGACAAAAGGGAGAGTCTACCCGGCTGACGCCCCCGTATCCCGGTATGGGATCACAGACCGGGCCTTTGCTCCAGGCAGCGGGGGCGCTGCTGGCGACAATCTGCACAAAAAACGGCGCGGCCCTGTTGCCAGCGCCGCGCCCTTTATCGTTGTTCGTTATCTGCTATCTGGCAGTGATCTGCCTGACTACGCCCCTTAGTGCTTGCGATGCCAGCGCGGTGAGGTCGCCTTCTCCCCCCAGGGGGTGACGCAGGGGAGCAGCGCCCCTTCAATCACCATCTCGCTGCCTGCCAGCGCTTCGGCGATCTTCTGGTGCAGCACCCGCAGTACCTTGCCCTCGTGCTCGGCCAGAGAGTGGCCCGCGGCAAAGAACTCCGGCTGATATTGCAATGCCAGCTTCTGGGCGAATTCGTAGGTGTTGAAGCAATCCGGCATCCGCTCAACCACATCTTCAAGCCGGGCCAACAAGCTGTTCAGTTCCCTGGTCATAGTGCTCTCTCCGTGTAGGTTCATAGCCAAAAACTACCCCTTATTAGATAAGCCACCAACGAGCAAACCACAAAAGTGTGGGGAGACACACAGTTCTCTCTTGCGTCTGGCTCGCGGTGAACGGCAGACAGCTTGCCAGCTTTACATTCCGGTAACAAACAGCTAGATTTAGACCGACTAATCAGTCGGTCATTTTTCATGCGGAGAACAACATGGGTGCGGCGCAGCTTCAACACACTCCTGAGGATATCCTCGCCATCAAATTGTCCCTGCCGGATCAGCTGGCACGGCTCAAGCGGGCGAGTCTGGCTCATCCCATGCCTACCCTGGCCGAGCGCCGGGCGCAGCTGACCAAACTCAAACAGGCGTTGCTCGCCCACAAGGGGCAGCTGTGCAAGGCGCTGGCGGCAGATTATGGTCAGCGCAGCCACTACGACAGCCTGATCGCCGATGTGCTGCCCTGCATCATGCAGATCAACTACACCCAGAAGCGGCTCAAGCGCTGGATGCAACCCCACCGCCGTCACACCGGCCTGCTGCTGGCCCCCGCCAAAGTAGAGGTGCACTTCCAGCCGCTCGGGGTGGTCGGCATTATCGTGCCGTGGAACTTTCCGGTGATGCTGAGCCTCGGCCCCCTCATCACCGCCATCGCGGCGGGCAACCGGGCGATGCTGAAACTCTCCGAGTTCACCCCTCATACCAATGCCGTGCTGCGCACCATGCTCACCAGCGTGTTTGACGAAAACGAGATCGCCATCATCGAGGGAGATGCCCAGATGGCGGCGGCGTTCAGCTCACTGCCGTTCGATCACCTGCTCTTTACCGGCTCCACCATGGTGGGCAAGCTGGTGATGGCCGCCGCCGCGCCCCAGCTCACCCCCCTCACCCTTGAGCTGGGTGGCAAGAGCCCCTGTCTCATCGCCCCCGACATGCCGGTCGCCACCGCGGTCGAGCGGATGATCTTCGGCAAGAGCCTCAACGCCGGGCAGATCTGCGTCGCCCCCGACTATGTGCTGCTGCCCCGCAGCGAGGTGGATAACTTTATCGCCGCCTATCGCCGCCACTTCAGCAAGCTCTACCCGCAGGGGCTCAATAGCGCCGACTACGGCGCCATCATCAACGACCGCCAGTATCAACGTCTCGTCAGCTGGCTGGATGAAGCCGAGCAGGCGGGTGCCCAGCTCCACCCCTGTGGCAGCCCGGCCCGCGACGACCAGCGTCGCCTGCTGGTGCCCCACCTGCTGACCGGGGTGCCGGGTCAGTGTCAGGTGATGCAGCAGGAGATCTTCGGGCCGCTGCTGCCGCTCATCCCCTACGACACCCTGGAGGAGGCGCTCGCCTATGTGGCTGAGCGGCCCCGCCCGCTGGCCCTCTATCTGATGAGCTTCGACCCCGAGCTGCAAGCGCGAGTGACCCGGGAGACCCACTCCGGCGGCATGGCGATCAACGAGAGCCTGTTTCAGGTGGCGGCCGACGATGTGCCGTTTGGCGGCATCGGCGCCTCCGGCATGGGCCACTACCACGGCCACGAGGGGTTTCTTACCTTCTCCAAGGCGAAAACCGTGCTGACCCGCGGCAAGTTCACCACCGGCTCCCTGATCCATCCCCCCTACCACAGCTGGATCCAGAAGCTGATGATGGCCTTCTTCCTGCGCTGATGGAGATGACCATGAACCAGGCTATCCCGCAGCCACAAAACATGACCGACAAGCGCCGCCAGATCCTGGATGCCGCCCTCGCCCTCTGCGCCGAAGATGGCCTGCAGGGGGCCGCCACCGCCCGTATCGCCAAGGCGGCCGGGGTGGCCAACGGCACTCTGTTCCACCACTTTCCGAGCAAGGAGGCGCTGATCCTCGCCCTCTATCAGGATGTAAAGACCCGGATGGGGAGCGCCATCCATGAAGCAGATCCCACCCTGCCGCTGTACGACCAGACCCGCCACTACTGGCAGCTGGCGATGGAGTGGATGCAGGCTAACCCCAATGAGCTCAAATTTGTGCTGGGCTTCTTTCACTCTCCGCTGCTGGCCAGACCGGCCCGCAGCCAGATCCTGAACGATGCCCTGCGCTTTCTGCCTGCCCTGCTGGCAAAGGGGCAGGCCAGCGGCGAGCTGATGCAAGCTCCCGCGCCACTGTTGCTGGAGGTGTGTCAGGGCCAGTTCCTCGCCTGCGCATCACTGTTTGTCGATCAACCGGAGCTGGGAGAGGACGACTACTGGCAAGCCAGTGCGTTCGCCCTCTTCTGGTCAGCCATCTCAGGAGCCAATCCTCATGCAAACACGGATGTTTGAACCTGCGGCAGCCCTTGGCCGCCGCCTCTGGATCACCACTCTGCTCTGGGTGGTGGGTCGTACCCTCTGCCGCGCCGCCCGCACCGACGAGGCAGTACGCCGTGAATTGGCGCCGTTGCCGGACGGGCTGGCTATTCGCCTCGAAGTGGGCGGCATCGGCTACGCCATGAACATGCACAAACAGGGGGGGCGCTGGTATCCCGGTGCGCCAGCCGCCCCTCATGCCACCATCCATCCGCTGCGGGTACGCTTCAAGCATCCCAATATCGCCTTTCGCGCCCTGAGTTTTCGGCTCGGGGTCAATCAGGCATTTGGCGAAAACCGGCTGCTGGTGGAGGGAGACCTGACCGTTGCCATGCATCTGGTGCGGGGGCTTGAGCAGTTGCAGTCCCTGATCCTGCCCGCTTTTATCGCGCGGCCGCTGCTGCGCCACTATCCCGCCCCGACCAACAAGATCGGCCGGGCCTGCAACATCTATCTGGGTCTGGTGACCGGCTAACGCGCAAGGAGCCTTGAAATGAGCCGCTATTACGATTTCTTCTGCCCGGTCAAACTGCTGGCCGGTGAACAGGCGCTGGAGCAACTGGCCAGCGAGCTGACCAGCCTCGGGGCCCGTCGCCCGCTGCTGCTGACCGACAAGGGGGTCAATGCCACCGGCCTTGCCACCCTGCTGGCCAATGTGCTGGCCGAAGGGGAGCTGCCGGTCGCCGCCATCTGGGACGAGATCCCGGCCGACTCTTCCACCGCCGTGGTGGAGCGGATCGCCAAACGCTATCGCGAGCTCGACTGCGACAGTCTGGTGGCGCTGGGGGGCGGCTCGGTCATCGACACCGCCAAGGCGGTCAACATTCTCACTTCCATGGGGGGGGATCATCTGCTCGACTACTCGGGCGCCGGTTGCCTGACCCGTCCCCTCAAGCCGCTGGCGGTGGTGCCCACCACGGCGGGCACAGGCTCAGAAGTGACGCTGGTGGCGGTGATAAAGGATGAGGCGAGCGGGCGCAAGGTGCCCTTCACCTCCCCCTTCCTGCTGCCCCAGCTGGCGGTGCTCGACCCGCGCCTGACCCAGGGACTGCCCCTCAATATCACCGCCGCTACCGCCATGGACGCCATGACCCACGCCATCGAGGCCTTTATCGGCACAGCGAAAAACCCAGTGAGCGATGCGCTGGCCCTGATGGCGGTGGAGAAGATCGCCAGCGCCCTGCCGCAAATCATCCACGACCCGCAAAACAAACAGCTGCGGCTGCAACTGGCGGAAGGCTCCACGCTGGCTGGCATGGCTTTTTCCAACTCCATGGTGGGGCTGGTGCACGCCCTCGGCCACAGTCTGGGAGCCCGCTGCCATCTGCCCCATGGGCTGTGCATGAACCTCTTTTTGCCCACCGTGCTCGACTACAACCGCCCCGAGGTGGATAGCGAGCTGGCCCGGCTGCTGTTGCCGCTGGTGGGGGCAGAGCGCTTTGCCGCCACCCCGCCCCATCAGCGGGCGGAGGCGACCATCACAGCCATTCGCACCCTGCGCGACACCTTGTGGCAAGCGGTCAAGCTGCCGCGCACCATGAGCGAGGCAGGGGTAAGCGATCGCTCGCTACTGACCGAGATCCGCGATCTGGCGGTCAACGACGGCGCCCTGCTGTTCAATCGCAAGGACGCCGACCGTGAGCAGTTACTCACCCTGCTCGAGCGAGCCTGGGCCTAGTGGCTAATCGGCCGCAACCTCACAAATAAACTGGAATGGCGCATCAGGATGGTGCGCCAACAATGAAAAGAGTTGATCAAAATCCTCTTGGTTCTTTTTGCTCGCGTGGTTGTGGCTATACCAAATAGCCCCCGTATCCCCCATCCACAATGAGATTCTCCTGGCCAACAACAGCCGAATTTTTCTATTTTTACCTGCCGTTTCAAACTGAACCTTGAGTTCAGGGTTGGATGCATCAGAAATCGCAATCTGCCGCTGATCCGGGCTGTTCTGACTTTGAGCCAACACCTTCCGGGTAACTTTCAACATTACCGTGTCCATTTTTACCTCTTCCGAACTTGCTGATTATTGCCACATCGATTCGTGCCAAGACAAAAGCCAGAGAGCAAGAGCTGGCTCAATAATCCTGATAACAATCGATACATCATCCACTATCTGTTCTATACCTTGGCTAACAGTTATGTTGTGCCGAGAGACCCAACTTTATGCCAGAGGTGCCCACCATGAGCGACATCATCCATCAGGCCAACCAGCAGCAGTTCATCTGTATGGTGGAGGGGAAAGAGTCGAGACTGCGCTACCGGCGGCTCGATGCCAAGACCATCGACGCCTACAGCACCTTCGTGCCCCCCGAGCTGCGGGTGCAGGGGATTGCCGATCAGCTGGCACGCGCCTTCTTCAACTGGACTCAGGCGGAGGGGCTCACTATAGTGCCGAGCTGCCGCTACATTGATGTCTGGTTACGCCGCAATGCCAACAACTGAACCTCTGAACTCCGCCCTCGAACAGCAATTCCAAGCCAAAACAGAAGCCCTGCTGCGGGCCGATCCGCAGCGGATGGCCTGCCTGCAAGCCGCGGCCGAGCTCAATCTGCCCGACTGGGCGCTGGGGGCCGGTTTTATCCGCAACCTCATCTGGGATCACCTTCACCACAAGGCGGTGCCCACCCCGCTCAACGATATCGACCTTATCTATCTCGATAAAAGCGACCCGCAAGGGCTGGCCGAAGCGGAGCACGAAGCTTGGCTCGCCAAACGCCTGCCCGGCCAGCAGTGGGAAGTGCGCAATCAGGCTCGCATGCACACTCGCCAGCTGGTAGCGCCGTTTGCCAGCAGCCTTGAGGCGCTCAGCCACTGGGTCGAGGTGCCCACCTGCATCGGCGTACGCCTCACCCGAGATGGCGAGTTCGAGTGGCTTGCCCCCTACGGCTTTGCCATCAACTGGTCGCTGCAAGTGAGTGCCAACCCCAAATGTCGCCAGGACAAACAGATTTTTACCCAGCGCATCAAGGAGAAACGCTGGCAGGCTATCTGGCCTGACCTTCAGGTAAACTGGCCATAACCTGATTGCAATCTTTCGATAACCTTGGGCACACTAGGGAAAAGCTGGTTGTAACTCAATGGGTTAAATAATGCGCGACTTCTTCTCTCTCGAACGCTGGCTACCGGGCCTCGCCGCCCTGCTGCATTACCAGCGCGCCTGGTTGATGCCAGATCTTCGCGCCGGACTCTCGGTGGCGGCAGTGGCACTGCCCGTCGCCATCGCCTATGCCGAGCTTGCCGGGGTGGGTGCCATCGTCGGTCTCTACTCCTGCATCCTGCCCATGCTGGTCTACGCCCTGTTTGGCACCTCCCGCCAGCTGATTGTCGGCCCTGATGCCGCCACCTGTGCGGTCATCGCCGCCGTGGTGACGCCGCTAGCCGCAGGCGACCCCACCCGTCACTGGCAACTGGTGATGACCATGACCGCCATGACCGGCTTCTGGTGCCTGATTGCCAGCCGCTTCAAGCTGGGAGTGCTGGCGGACTTTCTCTCCCGCCCGATCCTGATGGGGCTGCTCAATGGTGTGGCCATCACCATCATGGTGGGCCAGCTCTCCAAGATCTTCGGCTTCACTTTCAGCGAACGTTACCTCATCGAGCGGATCGCCAGCGGGGCCACCTATATCACCCAGACCCATCTGCCCACTCTGGCCATGAGTCTGGTAGCCCTGCTCACCTTGCTGCTGGCCAAGCGCTACAAACCGGCATGGCCCTCCTCCATGGTGGCCATGGTGGTGACCGCTGCGCTGGTGTGGGGCTTTAATCTCGGCCAGTTTGATATCGCCACCCTGGGGACGGTGGGCTCCGGCCTGCCCGCGTTCCAGATGCCGGAATTTCCCCCCGGTCTGATGCGGGAGCTGGTGCTGCCTGCCCTTAACCTGGCCATGGTGAGCTTCGTCTCCATGATGCTGACCGCTCGCAGCTTTGCAGCCAAAAACGGTTATGAGATAGACGCGGACAAGGAGTTTCGAGCCCTCGGTATGGCGAACCTCGCCTCGGCGGTCTCGCAAGGCTTTGCCATCAGCGGCGCGGATTCACGCACCGCGGTCAACGATGCCAACGGCGGCAAGAGCCAGCTGGTCTCCATCATCGCCGCGGCGGTGATCGCCCTCATCACCTTCTATCTGACTGCGCCGCTCAAATATATTCCCACCGCCGCCCTCGGGGTGGTACTGGTGATGGCCTCTCTGTCGCTCACCGACTTTCGCGGACTGTGGGCGCTGCGTAACTCCGATCGCTCCGCCTTCTGGCTGGCGCTGGTCACCTTTATCAGCGTGCTCACTATGGGGGTGATCCCGGGGATCACCCTTGCCGTGTTGCTGGGGCTATTCCAGTTCCTGCGCAATGTGATGCGCCCCACCGACCAGTTGCTCGGCATGGATGACGAGGGGGTAGTGCGTACCCTGGGGGATAACGAACAGGCCAAGGCGATCCCGGGTATTCTGGTCTATCGCTTCAACTCGCCGCTCACCTACTTCAACGCCCCCTACTTCAAGCGGCGGGTGCTGGCCCTGCTGGTGCAGGATCCCCGAGCCCCGAAGTGTCTGGTGATCGATGCGGTCGCCTGCTTCACCCATCAGGACATCAGCGTGATGAGCATGGTGGGAGAGCTGCACAAAGAGCTGAAACGGCGCGGCATCCATATGGTGATGGCGGGTCGCCACGGCCAGATGACTCACTGGCTAAAGCAGGCTGGCGTACGGGTGGGCGATGAAGGGATCATCCTCTGCCCCGACATGTATCAGGCGCTGCGCCTGACCCGCTGCTATCGCGAGCCGGTGTTCAAGGATGATGCGGTGGTGGAGAGCACCACTGATGCCATCCGCTCGAATTGGCCGCAGGATGATGCCCTGCCCGACTCGGCGCGCCTCACCCTGCCAAGCGAACAGGAGGCGGGCGCCACGCCTGCCTGATCCCTTGGCCTGCTCCCCTGGCCGGTGCAATCCTGCACAAGGATTGCACCGGCCTTGGCCTTGGTGTTAAATGCGCCCCCAGAGGACACTCCCCCGTGCCCTCCCAGCTGTTGGACATGCCATGCAATCTCAATCCCACGCAGGCCCGGGCACGCTATTTGCGCTGACCTGGCCGCTCTTTATCGATCTCGCCCTGCACTTTCTGACCGGTGCCCTCAACACCTTCATGGTGGGTCACGTCTCCTATCAGGGAGTGGCGGCGCTGGCGGTCGGCAATCAGGTGTTCGATCTCGCCATCACATTGTTCAGCTTCGTCAGCATCGGTACCAGCGTGGTGATCACCCAGTATCTGGGGTCAGGCGATCGGGAGAAGAGTCGGGTGGTGATCCACACCGCCATCGGCTTCAACCTGCTGATCGGTCTGGTGGCCGCCATCGGCGTGATAGCAGGCGCCAGCACCATGCTGGCGCTGATGAACCTGCCTGCCAACCTGATGAGCGACGGGACGCTTTACTTGCAGATCATCGGTCTCTGCCTGTTACCGGAGGCCGCGGCCCTCTGTCTGGCAGCCACCCTGCGCGCTCACGGCCACACCCGTCAGGCGATGTATGTGACCCTCATCGTCAACCTCATCACCTTCGTCGGCAACCTGCTGCTGCTCTACGGCTGGTTCGGCCTGCCCCAGCTTGGCGTCGCCGGTGTCGCCATCAGCACGGTCGCGGGCCGACTGGTCGGCGTGGTGCTGCTGGTGTGGCTGGTAGCCCGCAAGACCGGCATTCGACTGGTGGTGCGCGATATCGTCCACCCCAGCCGGGAGATGCTGGGCAAGGTGCTCCATATCGGCCTGCCGGCGGCAGGGGAGAACCTCTCCTGGATGCTGCAGTTTATGGTGGTGACAGCCTTTGTCGGACTGCTGGGGGACAAGGCGCTGGCGACCCAATCCTACTTCTTCCAGATCTGCCTGTTTATTTTGCTGTTTGGCCTCTCCATCGGCCTTGGCAACGAGATCATCATCGGTCATCTGGCAGGAGCCAGGCAGTTCGATCGCGCCTATCAGCAGTTGCTCAAGAGCCTCAAGCTGGGGTTGGCAGTTACCTGCGTCATCGCCGTGGCGGCGGCCCTCAATGGCCGTACCATCATCAGCCTCTTTACCGATGATGCCGACATCATCACCCAGGTGGCGCAGCTGTTTCTTATCAGCCTTATCCTCGAGCCCGGCCGCACCTTCAATCTGGTGGTGATCAACGCCCTGCGGGCCACCGGGGATGCCCGTTTCCCCCTCTACATGGCGTTGCTCTCCATGTGGGGAATTGCCGTGCCACTCTCCTATTTCCTCGGTATCATGCAGGGTTATGGACTGGTCGGTATCTGGCTGGCGCTGGCCTGCGACGAGTGGGTGCGCGGTCTGGCCATGTTCTGGCGCTGGCGCAGTCGTCGCTGGCAAAACAAAATTCTTGTTGAAACAAAAGCGGAATCACAATGAAGAAGATAGGACTCTTGCTGGCTGCCATCCTGCTCAGCCCCCTGGCCATGGCACAAACTGCCTCTGCCGCTCCCAAGGCTCAAGCCACCCAGACCTGGTATGTGGCCCCCATCGCCATCGATGAAACCAGCGACGCCCAGAAGGCGCTGACCAAGGACTTCATGGCCCAGATGATCAAGACCATCAAGATCAACGAGTACCAGACCGGCAAGGCGGTGGGCAACACCAAGAAGCCCAAGTGGCTGATCCGCACCAAGCTGATCCCCGCCAGCAACGAGCCGCTGGTCGGCAAGAAACACCCGCAGGGTCTCACCTACGGCAAGGGCAATCCGACCCAGGAAATCGTCGGCGAGCTGCTGATGAACGGCACCCTGGTGGCCCACATCGGCCAGGGCTGGCGCGAGCCTATCGTCCCGGGCACGCCGGTGGCTGACAAACTCTCCATCGCCAACTATCGCTACGCCATCGGGGATCAGGCCAAGTCGGCGGATCTGGAGGAGCTGGCCGCCCAGATTGGCTTTGAGGCGGGCAAGGTGATACACCGCGACGGCAAGCCGCTGCCCGAGAAGAAAAAGAAAAAAGAGCAGGCGGATGAAGATAAAGAGTAACGTTGCCTGCATCCATAAAAAGGGGCCACTCGGCCCCTTTTTTGATCCTGCACCCTCACGCCAACCCTGCCCCTGTTGTGACTTGTCGCACAGTTTGGCTCACCATTCAGATTGACAAATCACTTATCTTGTTTTGATTCAACAAGTTATAAATATCCCGCCGAATACCCCAAATCATTGCCCCCAAATCCGATCAGGATCACATTTATCCCCGGCACTAAGGGGTAGCTTTGGTCTTACAGGCACAATCAAACGAAACCAAGGAGGCTCCATTACATGTTCCCAGAGTACAGAGAACTCATCTCGAAACTGAAGAGCAGTGATGTCCATTTCCAGAAGAAGTTTGACTTGCACAACGACCTGGATGCGGAGATTAGAAAGTTGGAAAAGCATCACGCCAGCGACTATAGCGCCGAGGTGAGAGATCTGAAAAAACAGAAACTCAAACTGAAAGAGGAGATATACGACATCCTCAAACAACATCCACAATAGATGCCTCGAAGAATATGCGGATAAGCAATTTATCCCCCAGCCCGGCCCACGCGCCGGGCTTTTTGTTGTTTCAGTCAATTAGTTGACACCCGAGCCTACCGATCTTGCCGGTAGTTTGTTACATTTTTCCCTTGGAATTCAGGGAATAACGGTGATGATAACATGAGCAGAAAACGATCTTTTTATCATCTCTTGCTGCTTTGCCTGTTCGCATTGAGCCACCCCCTGCAGGCTCAGGAGCCTGAACTGGAGCTGTGGCACTCCCAGCAAGCCGGTTACGTGATCGACGACGTGATCGCCCGCTTCAATCAGGAGGGGAACCACAGAGTGCGGGTCACCCAGATTGAGCCGGGCAAGATCAAGGCGGATCTCCTGCTGGCAGCTCAGGCCAGGGGGCTGCCCGATCTGATGCTGATCCCCTCCGATTTTATCGGCCTCTATCGCCAGATGACCCTCGCTCCCCTCCCGGCCGAGTGGTTTTCCCCCGCGCTGATGGCCAGCGCCTTGCGTTATGTCACCCTGGATCGGCAACGCTGGGGCATGCCCATGATGCAGGGCAACCATCTGATGCTGTTTTACAACAAGGCGCTGGTCTCGACTCCGGTGACCCAATGGCAGCAACTGACAGCTATCACCTCGGCCCTCAAGGCCAAGGGGGTCTACCCCGTCAGCTGGCCCTATCACGACATGTACTACTTCGCCGCCTTTTTACACACCTTTGGCGGCTCGCCGGTGACCGAAGGGCGCATCACCCTCGACAACCCGGCCATGGTGCAGGCACTGGAGGCCTACCGCACCGTCGTCAGCGAACAGTGGGTCGATCCCGAGTGCGACTATGACACCGCCCTCGCCCGCTTCAATGAGGGCAAGAGCGCCTACCTCATCAATGGGGACTGGGCCTTCAACGATCTGGTGAAGAACATGGGGGATAAGCTGGGCGTTGCCCTGCTGCCCCGCTGGCAAAGCCATCCCATGCACTCCATGAGCGGCGCCTACGTGATGGGAGCCTCCCGCTGGGCGATGGATGATGAGGATCGGCAACCCGTCATCAAGGCACTGATAGCCTTTATCCAGCGTCAGGATATTCAGCAGTTCATCTATCATCAGGGGGCGCTGCTGCCGGTCAATCAGCAGGCTTTTACCGCCATCAGCCGCCGTCCCACGCCTCAGGAAAAAGTGCTGCTGGAGCAGTTTACCCTCAGTACCCCCATGCCCTCCGACAGCGCCATGTCCATCGCCTGGCAAGCGATGGAGAAAGGGTTCGAGCGCTTTAAAGAGGGGATCAGTGCCGCCGACACCGCCCGCTATATGCAGCAGTTGGCCGATCAGCAGTACAGGCAGGTCAAAGCACCATGAAACATCGCACCTTTCGGCTTGGACCGACCCTCATCATCATCCTGTTCACCGTCGCCCTGCTGCCGGCGCTGCTGGCCAGCACTGTGCTGCTGATCCGCCAGCACCAGATCATCGCCCAGAGCGAGCAGTCACAGCTGGAGCGGGCCCTCACCAGCATGACCCGCGAGGCCCGCTTTCGCAGCGAGCTGATCGGCACCCAGATCAATCAGCTCAGCCAGGATCGAGTACTCCATCAGGCCCTCGACAACTTCCTCTTCTCCAGCCATGCCCGGCTGGCGCTTGCCACCTTTATCAAATCCAACATCCTGCTGACCTCGGCCTACCTCATCGATGACAAGGGGTTGGTGGTGGAGTACATCAATGGCCAGGCCTCCCACCTCGAGTCGAGCGACCTGATGCCGCAGCTGATGGCCTGGGGCAAGACCCGCGAGGCGAAACAGGGCAAGCATCTGCTGCTGCCCGTCGATGATCCCGTGCTGGTCGACGACATGGAGCAAAACCGCAGCGGCGGGCTGGCGCTGGTAGCCCCCATCTATCGCAACCACCAGCGAGCAGGGGTGATGCAGACCCCTTCCGGCTTTGTGATGGCCATCCTCCCCTGGCGACAGATGGCCCAGTTGCTGGAGCCCTATCTCAAGGGGAGCGAATATCTGGTGATCTCCCAGGGCGAGAACCCTCTTTACGAAGGGGCTCACCAGAGCGCCAACGCCATGGATGACAGGGAGCCAAGCAAGTTGGCGCAGCCCCTGGCCATTGGCTGGCCCCAGCTGGAGCAGGAGATCACCCCCACCATCACCCTCTACAGCTACAGCAATGACAGGGTCAGCGAGCTCAATAAATCCCAGCAGTTGCTGACCGTCAGCATCGCCCTCATGTTGCTGCTGGTGGCCATCGGCTGCGTCTGGCTCACCCGCTGGCTCACCCGACCGCTGCGCTCTCTGGCCGCGCTGGTGCGCAGCTATGGCAAGGGCAATTACCAGCAACGGCAGGCGCCGCTGCGCTTTGTGGAGTACGACGAGGTGCGCCAGTTGCTGCAGGAGATGGCCAGCACCATCTCGGATCAGGTGCGGGCGCTCTATCAGCAAAATGAACAGCTGCAGCAGGCCAATAGCGAGAAAGAGGCCTTCAACCAGCGGCTGCTCGGCTTCAACGATGAACTGGAGCAAGAGGTTGCCTCGCAAACGACCGCCCTGCGCTCGGCCCTGAGCCGGGAGGAGCGCAGCCGCCATATCCTGCAATCCTGGCTGCAGTTCGGTCTGCACCAGCAGCTGGATATCGATATTGCCGAGCTGGCCAGCTCTGCCCTGCTGCAGCTCTCGCAGCTCTATCCCGGCCACCGCTGGGGGCTGGTGATCCGCCGCGATGGCCAGCCCCACTACTCCCTGACCCAGGGGGTCGATGCCCCCTTGCGGGATGCCTTGCAGGAGAAACTGGCTCAACTGATGGATGAGGAGGTCAAACACTCCGAATGCCAGTGGGATAACGCACTCTGGAAGATCATGACCCTGCCCGGTAGCCAGAGCGGCGTGCTGTTTGGCTATCTGATGGTGAGCGCCGAAGGGCTGGAGTCCGAAGACAGGGCCATCTTGCGGCTGTTTGCCAAGCAGTTGGCGGTGGGCATCGAGGGGCGCCTTTTCACCGACGAGCTGGCGCGGGTCGCCCGCACCGACAACCTCACCGGACTACCCAACCGACAGGCGTTCGAAGAGACCTTCCACCACTATCAGGCGGTGCTGGCGCGCCATCCGGAGCGTCACCTCGCCCTCTTCATGCTCGACCTCAACGGCCTCAAGCGCACCAACGACCAGTATGGGCACGAGGCAGGCGACGCCCTGCTGATCCAGATGGCTCGCCAACTGCGCACCCTCTGCCGTCAGGATGAGAAGATTTTCCGCATCGGCGGCGACGAGTTCGTGCTGCTGGCGGAGGCGGATCACCTCGCCAGCCAGCTGCTGGCAGGTAGACTTGAGGCAAGCCAGCAGCACGCCATCGTGCAACATGGGGAGCACAGCTTCCCGCTGCGTTTTGCCATCGGCTGGAGCAGCAGCGACCAGACCCCGCTGGCGGAGCTGAGCCGGGTGGCGGACGACGCCATGTATGCCAATAAGGCGCGCTTCTATCAGGGGCAGCGCTAAAAGCGGAGACCTCTGGCGTTGGCGAGCCTTTCGCCAACGCCCTGATCAGCTCGCAAAAATGGCGCGCAACGCTAGACGCGGCGCGGACCATGACTAAGATAGGGGCTCTTGATGTCTCGATTTGGAAGGGAGTTGGAAATGGAGTTAGTACTTGGCCCACTGGAAGCCCGCGTCATCGGCTGTCTGATTGAAAAAGAGATCTGCACCCCGGATCAATATCCCCTCTCCCTTAATGCACTGGTCAATGCTTGCAACCAGAAGAGCAACCGCGAGCCGGTGCTGGATCTCTCCGAGCTCGATATCCGCGCCGTGGTAGACGAGCTGATCCGCAAGCGGCTGGTGGTCAACACTGCAGGCTTCAACGCCCGGGTGCCCCGCTATCAGCACAGATTCTGCAACACCGAGTTTGGCGAGCTGAAATTCAGTGCCCAAGAGCTTGGCATCGTCTGCGAACTGCTGCTGCGCGGCCCGCAAACCCCGGGGGAGCTGCGCTCGCGCACCAACCGCCTCTGCAGCTTCGATGATGTCACCGAGGTGGATGCGGTGCTGACCCAGCTCATCGAGCGTGGCCCCTACGTGGTCAAGCTGCCGCGCGAGCCGGGCAAGCGCGAATCCCGCTATGCCCACCTGTTTAGCGGCGAAGTGGATATTCAGGCGATGATGGATGCTGCCCCCGCCGCGGCCTATGCCTCCCCTGCCGCCGACCGTCTGAGCGAGCTGGAGCAGGAGGTAAACGAGCTCAAGAGCCGTCTCGCCGCCATGGAAGCGCGGCTGGCTGCGCTGGATGGTCAGGGCTGATCGCCTTTACCATCGCCAATCTCTATCAGGGAGCCGGGGCAGATGTCCCCGGCTCCCTGCGTTTTTTTATCGTGAGGAAGTGCCCGTGATCACCCTGATTAAAGAGTCTGACCACCAGAAGATGCCCTGGAAAAACCAGCAGGGCACTACCAGCCAGATCCTCATCTCCCCCAAGGGGAGCAGCCTTGCCAAACTCGACTTTGACTATCGACTGAGCTCGGCCCCCATCAAGAGCGCGGGCCCCTTCTCCCCCTTTCCCGGCTATCAGCGCATTTTGCTGCCGGTGAGCGGGGCAGGCTTTGTGCTCAACGGCCACCCCTACGCCACCTTCGAGGCGGCGCACTTTAGCGGCGATGAGGAGACCCACTGCGAGTTGCTGAAAAAAGAGGTGACCGATCTGGGGCTTATCTACCATCCGGATCGCATCAGCGCCAACGTGCGGGTGCTGAACCTCCCCTTCCCGCTGACCCTTACCCTCGAGCCAGAGAAGACCTACCTCTGTCACCTGCTGAGCGGCCAGCTGGCCGTGCAGGGCAAAGAGGTGGCTATCAACGAGACGCTGGTAGTGACCGGGGAAGAGAGCATTCACTTCGAATGCCAGAAGAAGACCGCCATCGCCTTCTTTACCCTGCAGGCCAAATAGCGCTGGCGTGGGCTCGCAGCCATGCCATGCCATGCCATGCCACGCCACACACAAACAGCAGAAATGAAAAAGCCGGGAAATCCCGGCTTTTGCTATTGAGGCAACCAGCTCGTGCCGGTCAGCGCCTTAGTTGACCTTGAAGGAGCCCTTCATCATGGCGAAGTGGCCGGGGAAGGAGCAGAAGAAGGTGAGATCCTTGCCCGCCAGACCGTCGGTCTTGAAAGTGACGCTGCTGCTCTCGCCGCCGCCGATCAGCTTGGTGTGAGCCAGCACACGGGGATCATCCTTGGGCAGATAGCCGTTCTCGGCCCCGGCGCTCATCCCGGCAGTCGCCACGGTCTGATAGTCGGCGGTGCTGGCCAGCACCCAGTTGTGACCCATGGCGGTCACAGGCAGCTTGCCGGTGTGGTTCAGGGTGACCGTCACCTCCTTGCAGGTGGCCGGCACGCTCATCTCTTTGAGGTTGTACTGCATGGCATCATTGCCTTCGATGACCAGTGCACACTCATCCGCCAGTACGGGGGCAGCCAGGGTACTCAGAAACAGCAGGGTAATCGCCTTTTTCATCATCTTCTCCTTTGATTGGCAATGGATGGCAACGACTTGGCGGATGCGGTGAACGCTTCGCAAAGATGCCGTCTAAATCGACCTTCATTTTACTCAATTGTCTTCAATCGGCTATGGCTTTTGGCTAAAGCTGCGGGCCAGGTCACCAGACGGTGCTCTACTCGCCACTATCTCCCTCACGGATGGACGATACGACCCGCTCCCGCCATAGGTTCAAACCTGTTTAATTTTTTCTGCTCTTTTCCCTCCGATTGCCCCTATCAGGGCTCGCCCGGCGGGCGCCCCTTGGCTAAGCTAGCGCCCCGATATGAACCTTCTCCAGATGAGAGCGCCGGATGATTGCGATAACCCCCGTGGCGGCCCTGCGCGGCCTGCTGCTGACCCTGCTGCTGGCGCTGGCCGGCTGCCAGCCCACCCCGCCAGCCCAGACCCGTATTCAGGGCAAGACCATGGGCACCTACTATGTGGTGACCCTGAGCGATAGCTACCCCGGTGGGGAGCCCGCCCTCAAAAGCGACGTAGAGAGCCTGCTGGCCCGGATGAACAAGGAGATCTCCACCTACGATCCGGGCTCGCTCATCTCCCGTTTCAATCAGGGGCCCGCCAATACCCCGTTTGCCATCCCGCCCGCCATGGCCATCATAGTCCAGCAGGGGATTGATGCCGGTAAGTTGACCGACGGCAAGCTGGATGTGACCGTGGGGCCTCTGGTCAATCTGTGGGGCTTTGGCCCGGACAAACGGCCGGTCAAGCGGCCCGATGAGGCAGCCATCGCCGCCGCCCGCCACAAGGTGGGGATCGACAAGCTGAGCCTGACCCCGCAGGGGGATCACTTCCTGCTCGAAAAAACGATCCCGGATCTCTATCTCGACCTCTCCACTCTCGGCGAGGGGGCTGCCTCTGACGAGATTGCCGCCCTGCTCGAAGGCAAGGGGGTACACAACTACCTGATCGAAGTGGCCGGTGCGGTGCGCAGCAAGGGCAACAACAGCAAGGGCTCGCCATGGAAAGTGGCCATCGTCGAACCCTCCGATCAGCCGGGGGCGTTTTCCGATATCGTCATCCCCAACGGCATGGCGCTCAGCACCGCGGGCAGCTATCGCAACTACTACGAGCTGGATGGCCAGCGTTACTCCCATATCATCGATCCCGCCACCGGCCAGCCGGTCACCCACAAGCTGGTCTCCGCCAGCGTCATCACCCCGACCGCGCTGGAGGCCGATGCTCTCGATACCGCGCTGATGGTGATGGGGCCTGAAGCGGGGATGGCATTTGCCAAACAGCACCAGCTGGCGGTCTATCTCATCATCAAGACCGAACTGGGGTTCAAGGCTGAGTACACGCCGCAATTTGCTCCCTATCTGGCAGAGAAAAAACGGTGAGTTCAAGGCCCTGGCAACAGGGCCTTTTTCTTTGGCTCTGTCCCAATTACGTGTTGAAAGGCTAATCTTGAAGTAGGCCATCACCTTGAGGTCTACCATCATGGATACCCCAGCCTTTCAACACCTGCTGTCTCTGTTTCCCCAGTTAACCCTGCGCCAGCGTCGTGTTGCTCAGCAGGAGCTCACTGCACCCCACACCATTACCTCGCTCAATACTCAGTTACCGGCATGCAGTGGCTGCCCCCATTGTCAGGCCGATGTTACCCAGCTGGCGCCTTGGGGATGGAGTTGGGGGCTGCGCCGCTACCGTTGCAAACTGTGTCTGCGCACCAGCACCGTTCTGACCAAGACGCCCTTGGCCAGATTGCGTAAAGCACAGTGCTGGGAAGACTACGCGCAAGCCCTCATCGAAGGACTGACTGTCCGCCAGGCTGCGCGGTGCTGTGGGGTCAGCAAAAACACCGCGTTCCTCTGGCGTCACCGCTTCTTGCGCGCGATGGCAACCCATCAGGCCACCCGGGAAGAGGGCATCGTTGAGGTTGATGAGACCTTCTTCCTTGAATCGTTCAAGGGGCAGCGGGGACTGCCGCGTCCACCACGTCATCGCGGTGGTAAAGGTCGAACTCGTGGAACCGGGCCAGATTACATCCCGGTGATGGTGGTACAAGACCGTGCAGGCCACCATGCGGATTTCCAGTTGGAGAAAATAGATGCCGAGACGGTCATCGCGGTGTTGAAGCCGCTGGTGTCACCGGATGCGGTGCTGTGTAGCGATGGAGCGGGTGTGTATGCCTGTTTCAGCAAAGAACGGGGTGTAACCCATCAGGTGGTGCGCAATCGTCAAGGCGAACGGGTGGTCGGTGCGTATCACATCCAGCACGTAAACGGGTATCACCATCGGTTGAAAGAGTGGATGGAGCGGTTCCATGGCGTGGCGACGCACTACCTGAAGAACTACTTGGGTTGGCGCCGGATGCTGGAGCGTTACGGGAGGGGTGTGAATATCAAAGCATGTTTGCATGAGGCGCTGGGGCGCCCCATGCAACACGTAATTGGGACATAGCCTTTTCTTTCACTCATCGCGGTCAAAAGGCGGACAAACGGAGATGGTTCGCAATCGACAACTTGGCCAATTGCCTCTTCGGGCGCTTTGGTGGCACACTTTCTCCCATCAGCCCGCAGCGCCTCGACCCAGACAGATGCAGACACCTGAACAAGAGCCAGAAAAAAAGAGCCCAGCCAAGCCACAACGCATTCTGATGGTCAATGAGCAGCGCTCGTTTCAGGTGATGATGAAGGCGATGCTGCTCAATCTGGGTATCAGCAACATCACCTACTCCAATACCGCCGAGGATGCGCGGCGCCGCTGCCAGAAGGGCAGTTTCGACATCTATCTCATCGATTACGATCTCGGGGTTGGCGAAAATGGTCGCCAGCTGCTCGAAAGCCTGCGCGACAAAGATCTGATCCCGCCCCAGAGCGTGGTGATCATGGTGAGTGGCGACAGCTCCCGCGCCATGGTACTGAGCGCGCTGGAAGCCGAGCCCGACGAATACCTGATGAAGCCCTTCTCTCAGGAGCAGTTCTCGTTTCGCTTGAAGCGTGCCCTCGCCCGGCGCAATGCGCTGGCCAGCGTCTTTACCGCGCTGGCCGATGACAATCTGGCAGCCCTCATTACCGCCTGTGCCGAGCGGGCCGATGCGGTGCCCCGTTTTGCCAACTACTGCCGCTGCCTGCAGGCCGATACCCACCTCAAGCTGGGTCAGGCACAAGAGGCACGCGCCCTGATGCGCCAGCTGCTGGCCGGGCAGGAGAACAGCTGGGCCCGCCTGACGCTGGGCAAGGCGTGCAACACCCTGGGGCTCCACGAAGAGGCGGTCAGCCATCTGCAGGCGACCCTCAAAAAT
Source organism: Aeromonas sp. S13(2024) (assembly GCF_041402405.1). Taxonomy (NCBI): domain Bacteria; kingdom Pseudomonadati; phylum Pseudomonadota; class Gammaproteobacteria; order Aeromonadales; family Aeromonadaceae; genus Aeromonas; species Aeromonas sp. S13(2024). The sequence continues at coordinate 55,688 of NZ_JBGLRA010000003.1, forward strand.
ACCCCGCTGATGGTGGAGGCTCACCTCTGGCTGGCGGAATCCCTGCTGGCCCTTGGCAATGACGAGCAGGCGCAGCAGGAGCTCAGACGGGCGGTGGATATCTCCCCCCAGTCGGTGCAACTCTCCCGTCGGCTGGCGGAGGTGTGCCTGCAGCGCCACGACTACGCCCAGGCCAAGGATGTGCTGATGTCGCTGATCGACCTGTCGCGCAACTCCATCCACCGCACGCCCCATTATCTGGGGGCCTATATCCAGACCCTGACCCTCTACGCCCTCAACAGCAACGACAGCTACCACATCGCCAACCTGCAAAAGCAGGTCAATTCTGCCCTGTCGCGCATCCGCGATTCGCTGATGATGTCGGAGTTCAACTACCCGGTGTTCGAGCAGATCTGTCAGGCCCGGGTGCAGATTGCGCTGGGGGAGCTGCTCAAGGGCAAGAAGATGCTCTATCGCGCCAATCAGAACTGGCTCGATGAACCGGCCACCATGCCCCCCGCCCTGCTTGGCGAGACCATCCTTGCCCTCTATCAGCTCGGCGAGTTTGAATATGCAGAGAGCCTGCAGGGGCTGCTGGCAGAGGACGAAGATCGGCTGCTCACCACCTGCATTCAGGCAACCCGGGATGACAAGACGGTGCTGGAGCGGCGTCAGCGCTACCAGCAGCTCAACGATCTGGGGATCAAGGCCTATCAGAGCGGCGAGCTGGAGCAGGCCCTCGGCCATTTTCGCGAGGCCCTGCGCCGCGCCCCCGCCAATACCGGTGCGGCTCTCAACAAGATCCAGGTGCTGCTGCAACTGATGCAGAAAAACCGCAAGAGTCCGGAATTTGGTGCCGAGTGCAAAGACACCCTGGACGTGCTCGACGGCATCCCCCTCAACCCGGCCCAGCAGGAGCGTTTTCGCAAGCTGCGTCAGGAGTTCAACCAGTTCAGCTAAGACGCCGCCGCGCCCCCCTTTCCCCGCCTATGCTGAAACCAGTTCGGCAATGAGAGGGAAATGAAGATGGCGATGTGTCGTTATCTGGTGGCCGATGGCCGCCACTGCAGTGAAGAGGCTGGCGAGCACGATCTCTGCCACTGGCATGATCCCCACCATACCCATCAGGGAGCTCACACCGCCGAGGCGCTTGAACAGTACGTCCGCGCTGGCGGACTCTGCCACGGCCTGCAGCTGTCACGGGCCAATCTGGCTGGCCTCAATCTGGTCAACAAGGAGTCCGATCAGGGATTTTTGCTGGAGCAGTGCAACCTCTATCGCGCCAACCTGCGCGGTGGTCACCTCTACGGCCTGCGCATGAAGGGCGGCAGCCTGATGAAGGCCGATCTCAGTGATGCCAACCTCCAGTGCGCCACCCTCGATGACGTCAACCTGCTCGGCATCCGCTGGCACAACACCCGGCTCGACAACATGCAGACCGGCAAACGGGTGATGCAGGATCGCAAGGGGCGCCGCGAACGGGATCCCAAACAGGCGCGCATCTGGTTCAAGGAGGCGGAAGAGACCTACCGGGATCTGCGCAAAGCCTCCGAGGCACAGGGGATCTTCACCATGTCCGGCAACTATATCCAGCAGGAGCTCACCATGCGCCGCCTGCAACTGCCGTTCTGGTCGACCCAGCGCTTCACCTCCTGGGTGGTCGATCTCTTCTGCGGCTATGGCGAGGCCCCGATGCGGGTGGTGCTCTTCTCGTTGCTGCTCATCTTTATCTGCAGCATTTTTTACTTCTTCTGCGGACTGCATTTTCAGGGCGAGCACCTCATCTACCAGCCCGGTGCCCCGCTCGAGCAAAATGCCATCTTCCTGCTCGAATGCCTCTACTACAGCGTGGTCACCTTCACCACGCTGGGGTACGGCGACTTCACTCCGGTCGGGCTCTCCAGGATCTTCGCCGCCTTCGAAGCCTTCACCGGCAGCTTTACGCTGGCGCTGTTTGTGGTGGTATTCGTCAAAAAGATGACCCGCTGAAAACCTGTCCACGATCCTACTGCGAGGTGTGATCAAGGCTCATGTGCTGCTCGGAATCCTCATGTATACATATACAATCCGGTTCCTGCGCTGCGCTTCACCTTGCTGACAACCTCTCGCGACGGATCGTGAACAGGTTACCAAGCAGCTGCACCAGTCACAGCCCCCGAACTTGCATCCACCGCCGATTCCTAGTCCAATAGCCACTTATAAAAATGACATGAGCATCCCGGACATGAAGATCATCTCTTTCAATATCAACGGCCTGCGCGCCCGTCTGCACCAGCTGCAAGCCATCATCGACAAGCACCAGCCCGATGTGATCGGCCTGCAGGAGATCAAGGTGCACGATGAAGCCTTCCCGCTGGCCGATGTGGAGGCCATGGGCTATAACGTGGAGTTTCACGGCCAGAAGGCCCACTACGGGGTCGCCATCATGAGCAAGCAGAAGCCGGTCAAGGTGGAGAAAGGCTTCCCCACCGATAATGAAGAGGCCCAGCGCCGGATGATCATGGCCACCTTCGAGCGCGAAGACGGCTCTCTCATCAAGGTGATGAACGGCTACTTCCCGCAGGGTGAAAGCCAAGATCACGAGACCAAGTTCCCGGCCAAGCAGAAGTTCTACGAGGATCTGCAGCACTACCTCGAGACCAACCACACCCCGGACGACCAGCTGGTGCTGATCGGGGATATGAATATCTCCCCCACCGATCTCGACATCGGCATCGGCGAGGCAAACCGCAAACGCTGGCTGCGGGATGGCAAATGCTCCTTCCTGCCCATCGAGCGCGAATGGATGGAGCGACTGAAAGGGTTCGGCCTGACCGACACCTTCCGCGCCGCCAACCCCACCGAGTGCGAGCGTTTCTCCTGGTTTGACTACCGCTCCAAGGGCTTTGACGAGAACCGCGGCCTGCGCATCGACCTCATCATGGCCTCCGACGCCCTCAAGGACAAGGTGACCGAGACCGGCATCGACTACGAGCTGCGCGGCATCGAGAAACCCTCCGACCACGCTCCCATCTGGGCCTGCTTCGCCTGATGCGGCGCAAGATTAACCGATGAGCCGCGACGAATTCGTAAATTGTGAAGCGGCTCGCGGTTGCCCGCGATAAAAGGGCGTAAAAAACCCATCCAGACAAGGTGCCTTATGGCACCTTATTTTTTGCAGCAAGGAGTGGCTGGCGTGATACGGTTGCGAAGAGCCCGGGCCCGGGATGAACATCCCCGAAGCCCCCCGCCCAAATCGGAAAAGTCAGACTTTTTTCGTCAATCGGCAACCCTAATTGCCACTTTGAGAAGGTTGTGTTCAAGGTTGCCGCCCTATCATCTCCCATTCCAATCATAAATAAGTTGTTTTTTTAATCATGAAGTTAATGATGTGTATGGAGAAACATGCTGAACGCAGCAGCCGAAATCGATCCAACAGGAGTGTGATGATGAAGGTGCCCAATGCCGGAAGAGAGGTTTACAAACGCAGCTTGCTGACCCTGGCGCTGATCAGCGGTCTGAGCGCCTGTGGCGGCGAGACGAACCAGACGGCCCAGACCATGCCCGCCGTCCCTGTGGTGGTCGCCGAGGTCAAGCTGACCGATGTGCCGCTCACCACCGAGATGGTGGGAGAGACCGCCGGTTTTCGCGAGATTGATGTGCGCTCCCGGGTCAGTGGCATCCTGCTCAAGCGCACTTATGTGGAAGGCCAGCCGGTTACCGCCGGTCAGGAGCTGTTTCTGATTGACCCGGAGCCCTACAAGGTGGCGCTGGAGCAGGCCAAAGGGACTTTGGCTCAGGAGCAGGCCCGTCTCAACAAGGCCCGTGCCGATCGGGATCGCATCATTCCCCTCTTCAAGCGTCAGGTGGTGAGTCGCAAGGACTATGACGACACCATCGCCAACTATGAAGCGGCCATCGCCAGTCATCAGGCCGCTCAGGCCAAGGTGAAAGAGGCGGAGCTCAACCTCAGCTACACCCAGGTGACCGCCCCCATCAACGGCATGGCGAGCAAGAGCTCCCAGTCCGAGGGGAGCCTTATCTCCACCAGCGGCGACAACGGCCTGCTCACTACCATCACCCAGTTTGATCCGCTCTACGTCAACTTCTCCTACTCGGAGCAGGATCGCCTCAACTTCGAAAACTCGGTAAAGAAAGGGGTGATTGAAGCGAAGGATGCCACCACCTGGCGCACCCATATTCGTCTGGCCGATGGCTCCCTCTATCCGGAGGCGGGCAAGCTCAACTTCTCCGACAACCGGGTCGATCCCCAGACCGGCACCATCCGTGCCCGTGCCATCTTCGACAACAAGGACGGCGTACTACTGCCCGGCCAGTTTGTCCGCATGACCATCGATCTGGGCCTGCGCAAAAACGCCATCGTGGTGCCGCCGCGCGCCATCGTCCAGTCCCAGGCTGACCGCATGGTGATGGTGGTCGATGCCGACAACAAGGTGGTGCCCCGTCCGGTGACCCTGGGCGCGGCAGTCGACTCCGGCGTGCTGATCGAGAGCGGCCTGCAGGCTGGTGAGCGCTATATCGTCGAAGGCTTGATGAAGGCTCGCCCCGGCGCCGTGGTAAAACCTGTCTCTGCCGACGAGATGAAGGCGATCACCGGCAAGGTGGTCAGCCAGTCTGCGGCCAAGTAAGGAGCCCGTATGTTTTCCAAGTTCTTCATAGAACGCCCCATCTTCGCCAGCGTGATTTCGATCATTATCGTGCTGGGCGGGTTGGCGGCGATGCGGGCGCTCCCCATCGAGCAATATCCCCAGATCACCCCGCCGGTGGTCTCGGTCACGGCGTTTTATCCGGGCGCCACCCCGGAGGTGATCTCCCAGACCGTGGCTGCGCCGCTGGAGCAGCAGATCAACGGCGTCGAGCGGATGATCTACATGCAGTCGGGGTCGGCCTCCAACGGCCAGATGAACCTCAACGTCTACTTCGAGATCGGCACCGATCCGGATCAGGCCACCATCAACGTCAACAACCGGGTCTCGGCCGCCATGGCCCAGCTGCCGGAAGAGGTGAAAAAGCAGGGGGTGACGGTCAAGAAGAAATCGACCTCCATCCTGCAGGTGGTCACCCTCCAGTCACCGAACGGCTCGTTTGATACCACCTATCTGTCGAACTACGCCCTGCTCAACATCATCGACGAGCTCAAGCGGATTCCCGGCATCGGTGATACCACCTTGTTTGGCGGTACCGACTATGCGATGCGTATCTGGCTGCGGCCGGATCGACTGGCCCAGCTCGAGCTCACCCCGAGCGACGTGATTGGCGCCATTCGCGAACAGAACACCCAGTTCGCTGCGGGCAAGATCGGAGCCCAACCCACCACGGCCCCCATCGACTTCACCTACACGGTGCAGACCAAGGGGCGCCTTGAGGATGTGAAGGAGTTCCAGAACATCATCGTCCGCTCCATGCCCGATGGTTCCAAGATCCGGGTCCGCGATGTCGCCCGGGTCGAGCTGGGGGGCAAGGATTATGATCTGGTCGCCCGCGCCAACGGCAAACCGGCCATCGGTATCGCCACCTATCTGCAGCCGGGCGCCAACGCCGTCGCGGTTGCCGATGCGGTACACGCCACCATGGAGCGACTCAAGGAGCGCTTCCCGCAGGATATCGAGTACCAGATCCCCTACGACACCACCGAGTTCGTGAAGATCTCCATCGAAGAGGTGGTACACACCCTGTTCGAGGCGATCGTACTGGTGTTCGTGGTGGTCTATCTGTTCCTGCAGAACTTCCGCGCCACCCTGATCCCCTGTATCGCGGTGCCGGTGTCGCTCATCGGGACCTTCGCCGGCATGCTGGTGCTCGGTTTCTCCATCAACCTGCTGACCCTGTTCGGCATGGTGCTCGCCATCGGTATCGTGGTAGATGACGCCATCGTGGTGCTCGAGAACGTCGAGCGGATCATGAGCGAGAAGAAGTGCTCCGCCAAGGAGGCTGCCATCCTCGCCATGCAGGAGGTCTCCGGTCCGGTGGTCGCCATCGTGCTGGTGCTCTGCGCCGTGTTCCTGCCGGTCGCCTTTATGGGCGGCATGACCGGGGTGATGTACAAACAGTTCGCCATCACGGTCGCGGTCTCGGTCGCCATCTCCGGTCTGGTGGCACTGACTCTCTCCCCGGCCCTCTGTGCCGTGTTGCTCAAGGAGGGGCACCACAAACCGGCCCGTTTCTTCGTCTGGTTCAACAATAAATTTGACCAGCTGACCCGCGGCTATGTACGGGGTGTGGCCTTCCTCAACCGTCGGGTGGGGGTCGCCTTTGCCATCATCGCCGTGCTGATCCTCTCCATCTACGGCCTCTTCCTGAAAGTGCCGGGCGAACTGGTACCGAACGAAGATCAGGGCTACCTCATCTCCGCCGTCATGCTGCCGGATGCGGCCGCGATGAGCCGGACCCAGGCGGTAGCGGATCAGTTCGACAAGATCGCCATGGCCAACCCCCATGTGAAGGATGTGATCACCTTCTCGGGCTTTGACATTCTATCCAATGCCATCATCAGCAACAGCGGCATGACCTTCATTACCCTGAAGGACTGGAGTGAGCGTCAGGGGGCCGGACAGGACTCCTTCTCGCTGGCCAAGACCTTCCAGGGCTTGAGCCTGATGGGGCTGGCGGATGGCTTTGTCGCCTCCTTCAACCCGCCTCCCATTCAGGGGATGTCCACCACAGGTGGCCTTGAGGCCTATCTGCAAAACCGTGGCACCGGCAACGCCCAGGCCTTCTCCGGCGAAGTACAGCGCTTCCTCGAAGCGGCCAAGGCGCGCCCGGAGTTTGCCAGTGTCACCAGTACCTACCGCGCCAACGTGCCACAGGTCTATCTGGACCTGGATCGCGAAAAAGCCAAGGCACTGGGGCTGCCGATCAACGCGGTATTCGACACCATGCAGGCCACCTTCGGTCAGGTCTATGTCAACGACTTCAACCAGTTCGGCCGTACCTACCGGGTGCAGTTGCAGTCCGAGGCAGACTATCGCGCCAAGAAGAGTGACATCCGCAACGTCTATGTCCGCTCCGACAAGGGGGAGATGATCCCGCTCAGCAGTCTGGTGACGGTGCGTGATGCCACCGGCCCCGAACTGGTCGAACGCTTCAACATCTTCCAGGCCGCCAAGATCATGGCCCAGCCCGCCCCTGGCTACAGCTCGGGTCAAGCCATCGCCGCGCTGGAAGAGGTCGCCAATGAGGCTCTTGGCAACGACGCCAAGCTGGAGTGGACCGGCTCAGCCTATCAGGAGAAAGCGGCCGCAGGCAGCGCAGGCATGGCCTTTGGTTTCGGTATCGTGATGATCTTCCTGATTCTGGCCGCCCAGTATGAACGCTGGAGCCTGCCGTTTGCGGTGATCACCGCCGTACCGTTCGCCCTGTTCGGTGCCCTGCTCGCCACCTGGCTGGTGGGGCTGACCAACAACGTCTACTTCCAGATCGGGCTGGTGACCCTGGTGGGCCTTGCCGCCAAGAACGCCATCCTGATCGTGGAGTTCGCGGTGATGAAGCACGAAGAGGGGATGAGCCTCATCGAGTCGGCACTGGAGGCGGCACGCCTGCGTTTCCGCCCCATCGTGATGACCTCGCTCGCCTTCATCCTCGGCTGTGTGCCGTTGGTCACCTCCAGCGGGGCCGGTGCGGCAAGCCGTCACGCCCTCGGCTGGCCGGTCATCGGTGGCATGCTGGCGGCCACCTTTATCGCCATCTTCTTTATCCCGCTCTTCTTCCGCCTCATCATGAGAGGATCGGAAAAAAGGGCCTGACTATTCCGGTAAAGCTCACCAAGCCCCTCCCTCACGGAGGGGCTTTTTTATGTCGGTCCATTACATCGCAAACAGATAGGCCTTCATCGCCTTGAGGCGTACGGTGGCGGCACCGATGATGTCGATAAAGCCAAGAAGCGGATGGGGTTTATGTGCCGAAATCCAGGCTGAGCCGGTTGCCCCAATTGGCAAGTCCACACCATCCGGCACCAGCATGTCGAGCACCACTGTCCGGCCATGGCTCGACATGTTGTTGCCCACATGCTGCCGTACATCCTGATCCCCCTGCGCAACACTCATCTGGGCCTCCCCCGTACCAGTAAGTACTGAGTGCACCCGTGCCCGAAAGATGCGCCCGGGATAGGCATCTACATAAAACTCGGCAAACTGGCCTGGTGCTATGTTGCGAAAACTCTGATCCGGAATGCGAAACTCCAGAAACTTGCGAGAAGTGTCGTATAGGTGCATGTTGCCGGTACGGGAACCGCTGGCAATATTGACTATCGAGACCTGGCCATCAAACGGAGCCCTGATCACCTTCTCTTCATTCCGTCGCTCCTGCAAGGCCAGCTCTGTCTCTAGATTCAACACCTGAGCTTCAATCGCCTGAACCTTCGCTTCACTGGCACTCAGTTGCGCCAGATCGCCATCAATTTGGGTCTGCAGCTGGTCACGGCTCTGAATACTGGCAAAGTTACCCAACTGGGTCAGCCGAGCCAATTCCTTGTGATTGAGGTTCAGTCGTGACTGGATCGCTCGCTGCTGGCTTACCTCTGACGCCACCTGGGCATGCTGGGCGTCAATCTGATAGCTCAACGCCTGAGACTTACCGTTACTCTCCCAGTCCGCAAGACTATAAATGGGCTGACCACGTGCAACACGCTGATTATGCGCAACATAAATCTGATCTATCTGATGAAACTGGTTGATGCCTAGTAATGGTCCCAACACCGCATGAGGTGCCTTAACTGTCGCTGAATCGGTAAAATCCACCGGAGCCAAATGGCGAGAAGTAGTCAACAAACCAAGCGCCAATAACGCGCCAATTGCGGTACTCCAAAAACCAGTTTTTAGGTTCCAAGGCAATATGTTCAGCTTGACCAGCAACCACACGATCAGGATATAGGGCAGCAGGATCTCTTTCATGATGCCTCCCCCTCATGACGACCACGTCGAATACCATGGCCGATAATAAGGCTCATCCGCTCGCTCAGCACATCCCAACGAGCAAAGGCGATGATGACGGCAAGCACCCACCAGGTCTTGTCGATAAACAGTCCGCACAAGGAGAGCGCAAACACCAGGGTGATATGCACCGACTCAGACACCTTGGCACGATGCACAGCGATCTCATGCAGTTGCCACAGCAGATAGACCAGATAGAGGACCACATAGAGAGTGATCACAGTAATCACCCCCATAAAGATCTCGGAATCAAGCAGTACCATGATGGCTGGCAAAGCATGGTTGAACTTGGTCGCCTCAATTGGATAGATGTGGGCACCTTTCGAGAAGAAGACAACCAGAGCGACCGTGACCAATATAAACGTCAGGCGCCAAAGCCACCGCGCTAACGCAGAGGTTGATTGTGATGACATTTGATGTTGTTCCTTGAGTAACGGATGAGCAAACAAGTGGACCTCACGAGCCACCCAGCTAATAACGCGCCGGATCGGCGCGACGGCTAGGATGGAGAAGCCCCCAACCAGTGAAGGCTTGCAAGGCTCACAACTCAGAACTGGTGTTGCACACCGATGTTGAAGAAGTTCAGGTAGCTGTTGTTGTAGCTGCCGGACAAGTGCGGGCGACCGATCCCGTCCTGATCCACTGGCATATCACCCAGCCAGGCCAGGGTATAGCTGGCTTCCACCTTGGTGGCTGGGCTCAACTGATAACTGGCCCCCAGACCCCAGCGCCAACCAGAACCCACTGGAAGCATCACAGTACGGTACTCATCACTCACGGCACTACTGTCATAGCCTATTCCGCTGCTCAAACGCAGTGCAGGGGTGACATCAACCTGTGCCCCCAGGCTGGCATGCCATGTATCCTTGTAATTCATATCAATGGTTTGGCTGCCCATGGCAGATGCCACACCGATATCGCCAAAACGGGACCACTGCTGCCAGTTGGCACTGGCCAGCAAGGCCCACTGGTCGTTGAGCTGGTGATAGCCACTTAGCGTAATGGTCTGCGGAATCATGATCTCGACCCCTAGACCTGCCACATCAGCACGTGGGAAGAGCTGATCTTCCAGCTCCCACTTCAGTTCGGAGAAGTAGCTCAGGCCGATACGGGAGTGCTGATCCAGCTCGTAAAGTACCCCGAAGGAGGCGCCATACGCCCAGTCGCTGTTGGAAAATTCCCGCCCTTCCCCCATCCCGGACGTCAGATCCACAGAGGCTTCCAGCGAACCATTCATGGCGATCAGGCTGGCTCCCACTGACCAATTTGAGTCAATGCGGTACGCCAGACTCGGAGCAAAGGCGATGCCGGTCAGCTTGGCCGACTGGGTATAACCACGACCATCCCAGCCATCGCCATAATCGATACCCAGACCGTGACTGCCAAAAACGCCGATACCTGCGACCCATTGATCGTCGATGGCATGAGTCAGATAGAGACTGCCGAGCGGCGCGGTCTGCAGGGCATTTCCACCGTTGTTACCGCCGTTGTCCAGATCCAGCTCAAGGTCGCCGTATACCACACCGCCATTGACCTGCAACTGGGTACCTTCCAGTTTGGTCATACCGGCCGGGTTGCTTGCGATAGTATCTGCCCCTTGGGCACGGGCGGCAGACCCTGCGTTGGCCAGCGCACTGTTGGCAGTGCTGGTCTCGTAGAGGGCAAGGCCGCCAGCCATGGCTGATGGACTCAGCAAAGCGGCAAGCATCAGCGACAGCAGTCGTGGCTGCATTTCAATACTCCTGAATAGTGAACATGGTGAGCACCCGGCAAGGTGTGCTGCTCAAAAACACGGTTTGACTCTTTGATTGTCAGCATCCGGGAGACCTGCGGCTTTATACTGCTCGCTCATGGCGTCACGGGATGGATAAGGTCGGCAAGCACTCCTGCCGCAATCATTTATGCCGGAGCAAAAGAGTGAACCATCACGTCATCGTGGTAACTGACAGGGGGCATCCTAACGGGATGAGGGGCATGCTTCATTAGGGTTTGGCATACGCAATGGTTAAGCATTGCTTAAATATCCCCCCCAACACAGCACCTCTATTACATCACCGGCGCCATTGACCTTCACCTCGTGGCAAGGTTTACAGTCCCGCCATCTGCTCCCGAAGGATGCCCGGATTGTCACTCACCCAGCTTGCTGCAAGATTGCCCTCTGTTGCTCTGGCCCGGCTATTGCTGGCGCTGCTGCTCGTCTGCAATCTGACTCTCTGCATCAGCTGGCATGGTTCTCCCCTCTCCTCCGAGCCGACCCCAAGCAGCGCCCAGTCGATGGTGATGTTCGATTCATCCATGGCGATGGCGGATGGCGATATCTCTCATGCAATGCCTGCTATGGATCACCCGGGCGATGTCATGCCTCTCTCCTGCCATCAGGGAGACGAGGGGTCAGCCATGGGCGATGAGTGCCAGATGCAGACCGGCGTCAATGCTCTCTCCTTCGGCGCGATGACTCTGCTTGGGGTACTGGTCGCTCTGCTGCTCTTTCCCTTGCTACTTGGCAACAACGTCGCAGCGTCACTGCTTGATAACTGGTTGCGGGATCCCTTCCTGCGATCCCGCGGTACTCACCCTCCCTCCTGGCCGCGCCGACACCTGATGCTGTCGGTGCTGCGCCACTAGAAAGATCTTCTCTTGCGGCAGCGGCAAGCCTTGGCTTGCCCGTCTCCTGCCGCCTTGCCTGACCCTGTGCCCTGGCCAAACCGGCCCGCTCACAGGGAGCCGTGCGCGCTGATACAGCTGCGCCCCGTTTGCCGCCAGCCCCTTGGGTGATGCCTTGCACCTCACCCGACCGGCGGCCTGCACAAGAGAAGACGTATTATGTCACCAGCCCACTTTTCACCGTTCAAGGTTGCTGCCTTCGCGGGCGCCTTATCCTCCTGCACTTTCTGCATGCAGATCCGCGCCGGAGGCCAGTCATGAACAAGACCGTCCTGATGTCGGCCCTGCTGCTCGCCCTCGGCGCTGGTGGCGGCTACTGGGCCGCCAAACAGACCTCCGATGGCGCCAGCGCCAAAGAGAAAACGCCGCTCTACTGGGTCAACCCCATGGATCCCCGCGACAAGCGCGACGGCCCAGCCAAGGACAACATGGGGATGGACTTTATCCCCGTCTATGAGGAAAAACAGGGCGGCTCACCGGGCACCGTCACCATCAGCCCCGAGATCCAGCAGAACCTGGGGGTGCGACTGGCTAAGGTCGAGCGACTGCCTATCCACCAGCAGATCGAGACGGTGGGCTATGTCGGGTATGACGAGGATCGGCTGGAGGCGATCAACGCCCGCATGGCGGGCTGGATCCGCACCCTCGCCATCAAGAGTGAAGGGCAGCAGGTGAGCAAGGGGAGCCTTATTTACGAGCTCTACGCGCCGGATCTTGTCAACGCCCAGCACGAATACCTGCTCGCCCTCAACACCGCCAACCCACTGCTGCTGCGCGCCGCCGAGGGCAAGCTCAAGTCCCTGCAGGTGCCGGCGGATCAAATCGCCGCCCTCAAGCGCACCCGTCAGGTGCGCGAAACCATCAGCATTTACGCCCCCAGCAGCGGCTATGTCTCCGAGCTCAAGGTGCGAGAAGGCCAGTATGTGGAGCCCGCTGCGGCGCTGTTTAACATCAGCACCCTCCAGCAGGTGTGGGTCAGTGCCGAGGTGTTCGAGCGTCAAGCCGCCCAGCTGAAAGTGGGGGATCCGGTCACCATGACCCTCGACTATGCCCCCGGCCGCAGCTGGCAAGGTAAGGTGGATTACCTCTATCCGACCCTGGATGCCGCTACTCGCACCCTCAAGGTGCGGCTGCGCTTTGACAACCCGGACGAGTTTTTGAAACCCAATATGTTTGCCAAGGTGAGCATTCGCACCGGGCAGGGAGAGCCGCAATTGGTGGTGCCGAGCGAAGCGGTGATCCGCACCGGCAGTCAGGACAGGCTGGTGTTGGCGCTGGGGAATGGCAACTTCAAGTCGGTCGCCGTCACTCTCGGCCCCCAGTTTGGCGACAAGGTTGCCATCAAGGCGGGGGTGGAAGCGGGTGACAACATCGTCAGCTCGACCCAGTTCCTGCTCGACTCCGAGTCGGCCATCGATTCGGACTTCCAGCGCATGACGGCGGTGCGCCCTGCACAGGTGTGGACCCAGGGCGAGGTTGAAAGCATCGATCTGGCCAACCGTACCCTGATGGTCTCCCACCAGCCCATCCCCGAGTGGCAGTGGCCCGCCATGGAGATGGAGTTCACCGTCGCCGAAGGAGTCGACATCAGCAAGCTGGTCGAGGGGCAGACCCTGCACCTGCAGGTGATGCAGGAGGGGGATGAGTACCGCATCACCACCATCCATCAGGAGAAGGCACCCGCTACTGACGGCGAAGGCATGGACCATAGCCAGCATCAGATGGCGATGCCAGAGATGGAGAAGAAGTCATGATCCCTGCCATCATTCGCTGCCTGACAGGCAACAGCTCTCCGCTCTCTGCACCCAATGAGCAAGGAGCCCAACCATGATCTCCTCGATTATTCGCTGGTCCATCGGCAACCGCTTTCTGGTGCTGCTATTGACCCTCATGCTCACCGCATGGGGGCTCTGGTCGGTCAAGCAAACCCCGGTGGATGCCCTGCCGGACCTCTCCGACGTGCAGGTGATCATCAAGACCTCCTACCCGGGCCAAGCGCCCCAGGTGGTGGAGGATCAGGTCACCTACCCGCTCACCACCGCCATGCTGGCGGTGCCGGGCGCCACCACGGTGCGCGGCTACTCTTTCTTCGGCGACTCCTTCGTCTATGTGCTGTTTGACGACAACACCGACCTCTACTGGGCCCGCGCCCGGGTACTGGAGTATTTGAGTCAGGTTGCCCCGAACCTGCCCGCCTCCGCCCGTCCCCAGCTCGGCCCCGATGCCACCGGGGTGGGCTGGGTCTATCAGTACGCGCTGGTGGACAGAACCGGCAAGCACGACCTCAGTCAGCTCACCTCGCTGCAGAACTGGTTCCTCAAGTACGAGTTGCAGACGGTTGAGGGGGTCTCCGAGGTCGCCACAGTCGGTGGCATGGTGCGCCAGTATCAGGTGCGGGTCGATCCGGACAAGCTGCGCGCCTACGGCATCCCGCTCTCCCTTATCGAGACAGCCATCAAACAGGGCAATCAGGAGACAGGCGCTTCCGTCATCGAGATGGCGGAAGCGGAGTACATGGTGCGCTCCAACGGCTATCTGAAAAGCGTCGAGGATCTGAAGCAGATCCCGCTCGGCACCACGGTACGCGGCGCCCCGCTGCTGCTGGGTGACGTGGCGGATGTGGTCACCGGCCCCCAGATGCGGCGCGGCATCGCCGAGCTCAACGGCGAAGGGGAAGTGGTGGGCGGCATTATCGTCATGCGCTACGGCGAGAATGCCCAACACACCATCGATGGGGTCAAGGCGCGGCTGGCGGAGCTAAAAAGCAGCCTGCCAGAGGGGGTGGAGATCGTCACCGTCTACGATCGCTCCGACCTTATCCAGCGCGCTATCGACAACCTCTCCGGCAAGCTGCTGGAGGAGTTCGCGGTGGTGGTGCTGGTCTGCCTCGCCTTCCTGTTCCACCTGCGCTCGTCCCTGGTGGTGGTCATCTCCTTGCCCATCGCCATTCTGGTGGCCTTTATCGTGATGCATCTACAGGGGATCAACGCCAACATCATGTCGCTCGGGGGCATCGCCATCGCCATCGGCGCCATGGTGGATGGCGCCATCGTGATGATCGAGAACGTCCACAAACATATGGAGCGGGAGGCGCTCACCGACAAGAACCGCTGGCGCATCATCACAGAGGCGAGCATAGAGGTGGGGCCCGCCATCTTCTTCTCCCTGCTCATCATCACCATCAGCTTCCTGCCGGTGTTCGCGCTGGAGGCGCAGGAGGGGCGGATGTTCCACCCGCTCGCCTACACCAAGACCTACGCCATGGCCGCCGCTGCCGCGCTCGCCATCACGCTGGTGCCGGTGATCATGGGTTACTTCATCTGTGGCAAGGTGCTGGCGGAGCAGGCCAACCCGCTGAACCGTGGCTTAAGCCAGGCATATGTGCCGCTGCTCAAAGCCGTGCTGGCCCGTCCGAAAACCACTCTGGCTGTCGCCGCCGTGGTGACAGTGGCGGGCTTCTGGCCACTCAAGTACTTGGGCTCCGAGTTTATTCCGCCGCTCGATGAGGGGGACATCATGTATATGCCCACCACCGCAGCCAATATCTCGGTGGGCAAGGCGCGAGAGATTTTGCAGCAGACCGACAAGCTCATTCGCACCGTGCCCGAGGTGCAGAACGTGTTCGGGAAGGCGGGGCGCGCCGAATCGGCCACCGACCCCGCCGATCTGGTGATGATGGAGACCAGCATCCAGCTCAAGCCCCGCGATCAGTGGCGCCCCGGCATGACCCCGGAGAAGCTCAAGGAGGAGCTAGACTCCCTCATCCGCTTCCCCGGCCTCACCAACGCCTGGGTGCCCCCCATCAAGACCCGCATCGACATGTTGGCCACCGGCATCAAGACCCCGGTCGGTATCAAGATAGCGGGGCCGGATCTCAAGGTGATTCAACAGCTCGGCCAGCAGCTGGAACAGATCGTCGGCAAGGTGGAGGGCGCCTCATCGGTCTACGCTGAGCGGGTGGCCGGTGGCCGCTACGTCAAGGTGGATATCGACCGGCTGAAAGCAGCACGCTATGGCCTCAACATCGCAGATGTGCAGGCGGTGCTCGCCACCGCGGTGGGCGGCATGGAGGTGGGCCAGACCATCGAGGGGCGCGAGCGCTATCCCATCAACCTGCGCTATCCCCAGAGCTATCGTGACTCGGTGGCGAGCCTTGAGCTGCTGCCGGTGGTGACCCCGAGCGGGGCGCGCATCGCGCTGGCGGACGTGGCCCGGGTCTACATCAGCGACGAGGCCCCCATGCTGCGCAGCGAGAATGCACGCCTCAACGGCTGGGTCTACGTCGACATTCGCGGCCGCGATATCGGCTCCTTCGTCGATGAGGCCAAGGCCGAGGTGAACAAACAGCTGGTGCTGCCGGCAGGCTACGCCCTCACCTGGTCTGGCCAATACGAGTACATGGAGCGGGCCAAGGCGCGCCTCGCCTACGTGGTGCCGCTCACGGTCGCCATTATCGTGCTGCTGCTCTATCTGGCGTTTCGCCGCGTTCAGGAGGTACTGCTCATTCTCACCACCTTGCCGCTGGCGGTGGTGGGGGGGATCTGGACCCTCTGGCTGCTCGACTTCAACCTCTCGGTGGCGGTCGGGGTGGGCTTTATCGCTCTGGCGGGGGTGGCGGTGGAAACCGGCGTCTTGATGCTGGTCTACCTCAACCACGCCTGGGACGATCTCGTTGCCAGCGGCAAGCCGGACAAGGCTGGTCTGCATCGGGCGGTGATCCACGGCGCCGCCCTGCGCCTGCGTCCCAAGATGATGACGGTGGTGACCATTATCGCCGGCCTCTTGCCTATCATGTGGAGCCACGGCACCGGATCCGAGGTGATGCAGCGCATCGCCGCCCCCATGATCGGCGGCATGGTGAGCGCGCTGGTGCTGACCCTCTTGGTGCTGCCCGCGGCCTACTACCTGTGGCGCAGTCGCAGCCTTGGCAAGGGCGCGAACCCGCAATCCGAATAACCCGATTTCACGCTCCATATTGACTGAACGATGAGGAAACCATCATGAACTACAAGACGCTGACCCTGACCCTGCTGCTTGGCCTTGCCACCCAGACCAACCTGCAAGCCGAAGAGATGATGCACCATGAAGGACACGAGATGAGCCAGACGGGTGAGATGAGCGAACAGGCCGCAATGGTGATGACCAAGGGGGTCATTACCCGCCTCGATGAGGGGAGCGGCAAAGTCGGCATCAAGCACGAGGCGATCGAGAATCTCAAGATGCCCGCCATGACCATGGTCTTTCAAGTGGCAGCTCCGGCCCAGCTCAAAGGGCTCAAGGTGGGGGATGCCATCCACTTTCATGCCGAAAGCCAGAGCGGCAAGCTCACAGTGACAGCCATCCAGCCGCAATAAACGGCTCTGGCTCGCCGAAGAGGTCACGATAGACAGTGACAACGCAAGAGGGAGGCATCAGCCTCCCTCTTCTTTGGTCAACCTGTTCATGTGGTCAACCTCTGGCACGCGATGGCACTCAGCTGCGGGTTGCCAGCAACTGCTCCACATCCTCGATCACCTTGAGGGCCGCCTGCGGGCCGCCGCTCGAAGTCCAGAGCGACCCGTCCACGGCGCCAAAGCGCTTGGCCTTGATCACCGGCAGCTGCTGGAACGCCGGGGTCTGCTCCGCCTGACGCATGGCATCCACCGCATCACCACTGGCGCTCAGAGTGCCGACCACCAGCCAGTCAGCATCCAGCAGATTGAGGGACTCCAGACTCAGCGCCGGTGAGTGGGGTGCGCCAGTACCCTGCTGCTTGCTTGGGCGTACCAGCCCCATCGACTCAACCACGCTGCTGGCAAAGGTGCCCTGATACATAAAGCTCGGCCCCTTGGGGTTCCAGCGCACTATGCTGATGCTCTCCCCCTGATGCTTGGCCAGCTTGCTGCGGGCCTGAGTCAGCCGCTCGGCATACTGCAGCAAGAAAGTATCCCCTTGCTGGTCGCGGTTGAGGGTGTGGGCGGTGCGGCGGAAGCTATCCTGCCACGGCTCACCCCACTTGCTGGTCACCACGGTCGGCGCGATCTCCCCCAGCAAGGTCAGCAGCTCGGGACGGGTCTGGCCGGTCAGGATAAGGTCGGGCTCCAGCGCAATCAGCGACTCCAGATTGGGACTGTCGAGATCGCCGATCACCTGGATCCCCATGCCCGCCTTGTTCAGCAAATAGCGGGGCAAGGTGGGTTGACCACGGCCATTGACGGCGCCGATGGGGGTCAGCCCCAGAGTCAGGGTGCTGTCGAGTTCGAGCTCGCTCAGCACCACCACCCGCGTTGGCTGGGCTGGCACCTGCACCTTCTGGCCAAACGCATCGGTCACTTCACGCATCTCCTGCGCCTGAACCAGCGGCGCGGCCAGCATCAGGATGGCTGCTGCCAGGGCGGCAAAACGCTTCATCATCTTACTCCTTCTCGTTGCGCGGCCCGGATAATCGGCCACGAGGATACACTCGGTGGGCCCACAGAGCAGGCCCATATGACTCAACTCGCCGAACGCAGGGTGCGGCCATGTTCGTGGCGACGGGGCACGATAATGGGCGCCCCGTCGCCGGGGGCATGCAGAATGTCGACACTGGTCTGGTAGAGCCGGTCGATTAGATCCTTGGTCACCACCTCCCGGGCCGGGCCCATAGCGGCAATGGTCCCCTCGCCGATGGCGATCAGCTCGTCACAGTAGCGGGCCGCCATCGCCAGATCGTGGATCACCAGCAGCACGGTTTTGCCCTCGGCAGTGATGCGATGGATCGCCTCCATCACCTCGGTCTGGTGACCGATATCGAGGGCGCTGGTGGGCTCGTCGAGCAGCACCATGTCGCTGTCCTGCGCCAGGATCATCGCAAGCCAGGCCCGCTGCGCTTGCCCGCCGGAGAGAGACGCGGCGCTCTGCTGCCAGATGCTTTCAAGCTGCATCCGCTCGCAGGCAATACGCACCATGCGGGCATCCTCCTCACCCCACTGATTGAACCAGCCCTGATGAGGGTGGCGGCCATACTGCACCAACTGCTCCACCAGAATGCCGGCAGGCAGGGTCGGCCGCTGGGGCAGATAGGCGAGCTCCCGCGCCAGCCCCTTCATGGGGTAGCTGGCAAGCGGCTTGCCCTTGAGCAGGATTTCGCCGCGTTGGGCTTTCATCTGGCCGGATAGCAGCTTGAGCAGGGTCGATTTGCCGCAGCCGTTGGGGCCGACGATCCCCACCAGCTTGCCTCTCGGCACGCTGAAAGAGATGTCCCGCAAAATGGGGGTCTGCTGATAGGCGAAGTGGAGGCGATTTACGGTGAGCGTCATCAGTCAGCCCTCTGGCGATCGTTAACGAGAAGAAACAGCAGCAACAGGCCGCCGAGAATGCGGGTCATGATGCCGGTCGCCACCTCGTGGGGGCTGGCCAGCACCCGGACCAGGGTATCGCTGGCAAGCAGCAGCAGGGCGCCGCTAAGCGCCGCCAGCCAGAGCGGCACCACCCGGTCTTTCACCAGCCAGGAGGCAAGAATGGGGGCCGCCATGGCGATAAAGACCACGGGGCCGCCGATGGCGGTGCCGAGCGCCGCCACCAGAATGGCCTGGGCCAGAATGCCCAGTTGTACCCGATCGCCGTTGACGCCAAGCCCTCTGGCCATCTCGGGGCCAAAGCGCAGCACCGCCAGCGAGCGGGAGAGATAGACGATCCAGGGGCAGAGCAGCAGCAACAGGATGGCAATCGGGGTGATGGTGCTGTAACCCACGGCGATAAAGCTGCCCATATTCCACAGATAGAGGGAGCTCAAGTGCAGCAGGGCCTGGCTGGACATCACAAACTGGCCGAGCGCCTCGAACAGTTCGGAGAGACCGATACCGATCACTACGAACAGATAGCCCTGCTCACCCGGTTTGCGGCAGAGGGCATAGAGCACCAGCGCCGCGAAGATGGCGCCGATGGGGGCCGCCCACCAGGGCCAGCTGCCCACGGTCAGGTAGAGGGAGAAGATGATGATGGCCAGAGAGGCGCCGTTGTTGACCCCCACCATGTCGGGTGTGGCCAGCCGGTTGCGAACCAGAGTCTGCACCAGACAGCCGGAAAGCCCCATGGCCGCCCCCGCCACCACGACCCCAAGGATACGCGGCAGCCGGATCTTGAACAGGGTGAGCTGCTCAAGCCGCGTCCCCTCCCCCAGCAGAGTGTTGACCACCCCGGCAAAGCCGAGTTTGCCGCCGCCAACGCTCAGGGCCAGCAGAGCAAGCGCCAGCAGCGCCATGGCCAGCAGAGCCAGCCAGCGCCAGCTCGGCAGATGGATCAGCAAAGAGCGGTTGCCGGCCCGCAGGCAGAGCATATCGGTAGGTGTGCGCATCAGCCCCTCACTTGACAGTCAGCAGGGTACGAAAGCCCCCGCGATGAACAATGGTGATCAGTACAGGCGCGCCAATCAGGGCCAGAATAACCCCGTTTGGCAGCTCGAACGGCTGGATCAGCCAGCGCGCCAGAATGTCGGCCAACAGCAGAAACAGCATGCCGAACAGGGCGGAGAAACAGACCTGCACCGACAGCTTCACCGGCTCCACCAATCGGCCACAATAGGCGGCCAGAAAGCCGACAAAGCCGATAGGGCCGGCGATGGCGATGGCACTGGCGGTAAACAGGGTGGCGGCCAGCAGCACGCCAATTCGCACCCGGTTTGGGCGGATCCCCAGCGCCTGGGCCTGACTATCCCCCATCTGCATCAGGGTCAGCTGGCGACAGAGCAGCAAGGTGATGACAAACGCCGCCAGCACGAAGGGCAGCACGGCGATGATGGCATCGAGATTGGCCGCCGACAGGGAGCCGAGGTTCCAGAAGCGGTACTGCTCCAGCACCATCTTGTTGGAGAGCAGCAGAAAGCTGGAGAGACCGCCGAAGGTGGCGGAGAGCGCCACCCCGACCAGAATAAGCTTCAGCGGATTGGAGCGGCCAATCATCATGCCTAGCCCCAGCACAATCACGTTGCCGAGCAGCGCGCCGAGGCCGGCCCAGAGCAGATAGCCGTAGGCGGACTCCACCCCGAACCAGGTGAGCCCCACCACCAGCGCAAAGACGGCCCCGGCGTTGACCCCGAGCAGACCGGGCTCCGCCAGCGGGTTGCGGGTCGCGCTCTGTAACAAGGAGGCCGCCAGAGATAAAGAGGCGCCGACCACCATGGCACAGAGGGTGCGCGGCAGTCGCAAGGTATTGAGCACCATGGCGAGCTTATCGTCACTCGCCCAAGGCGCGTCACCCATCAGGTAGCCGAACACCTCGCGGGCACCATAAACACCCGCACCGGTGGCGAGCGAGAGGCAAAACAGCGTGCAGAGAAGGAACAATGCCAGCCAGAACAGAGGGGTCTGGTACTTAACCACCCTTTACGACTCCTTGCGTTGGGTCTGACAACATGCAGCCAAACCGACGTGAAAACAGGGCGCTCTTGTGTCAACGGAAATAACAACGCCGCCCGGACGAATACCCGGACGGCGCAATACTAAATGCAAATCATTTTTATTTGCAAGAGTAAATCAGGTATTCTTTCGCATCCGCTTAATTATCCATCACATCGTGACGGGTCTGGTGATAGGCCTCTTCACTCTTGCCCCGACGCCAGTACGGCACGGCGTAGAGCGACTGGCGATCCACCTCAAGCACGGAACGAAAATGGCGGCGCAGCGGCAGCACCAACGCCTCTTCCCCACCCAGCCAGAAGAAGCCGCCATCGCGCACCAGCGGCAGAGCAATCACATGCTCCAGCAGGCCGCTGGACTCGGGCTCGCCGACAAACCAGTGACAGCGCACCCCGACCGGTAGCGTCAATGGTTGAGCATCGGCCTGATCCGGCACCAGAATCGCAATTTCCCCGCTGGCATCTGCAGGCATCACCTCACACATCGCCATGATGGCGGGCAAGGCGGTGAGATCCCCCACCAGGCAGTAGTGATCGGCCGGTTGCAGCATGGGATTGGGGCCACCCGGCCCGGAGAGGATCACCTTCTCTCCCGGCTTGGCATGGGTGGCAAAGGCGCTGGCGGGCCCGCCGTCACCGTGCAGCACGAAGTCGATATCAATTTCCTGCTCATCACGGCGAAACGCGCGGATGGTGTAGGTGCGGATCACCGGCTTGTCAGCCGGGTCACTCCAGCGCGGGCCGCTCGGGGTCATGGCAGGCAGCACCGGCTCTACCTGATGGGGCTGGGCCAGCATCACCTTGATATGGGCCCCACCGCAGGTAAAGGGATAGTCAGCCAACTCGCTGCCACCAAAGGTGATGCGACGCAAATGGGGGGTGATCTGGGTGATGGCTTTGACAGTCAGCAGACGGGGACGATTGGGAGGCAGAGATGGGGACACGATGGGGCTCCTCGTTGAGTGTGTCGCCCATGCTACACGCAAATAGGAATCACTATCAAATAAGATTATTTCTCGTCTAATAGCTACAAATCGAATTCAAACGCCCCCAACTACTGGCGTCCACACCCCAATCCAGACATAGGCTTTATGCACGCTAGCTCCATGATTGGGCAAAGAAAGCAGCCGGACAACGCCACCGTCACAAAGGGTTCCATTTGCTTATTTCGACCATAGTTTTTCGAGATCAAATTTTATTTCCCAATAAGTTTCCTATCCTTAGTGAAGCAGTTAATGTAAGCACAGGATGCCAAACAGGATTGTATGATGGATGACCAGATCCTGATTATTGATGATGACGATCTCTCCCTCCCCGACGCACAGCAAGCGGGCTGGAAGGTGATGATTGTTGACGATGAGCCTGAAGTGCATCGCATCACCAAAATCACCTTGAACAAATTCGAGTTTGACAATCGCCCCATCGATTTTCTGCATGCCTATTCCGCGGCGCAGGCCAAAGAGTTGCTGGCCACCACCCCGGACGTTGCCCTGTTGCTGCTGGACGTGGTGATGGAGGTCGACCACGCCGGCCTCGATGTCGTCAAATACGTCCGTGAAGACCTGCAAAACAAGATGGTACGCATCGTGTTGCGTACCGGCCAACCCGGCCAGGCGCCGGAAGATGACGTGGTCACCAATTACGACATCAACGACTACAAGGATAAAACCGAGCTCACCTCCCAGAAGCTGCGTACCCTGCTGCGTGCGAGTCTGCGTTCATATAGAGATATCCGCACTCTGGAAAGCAACCGTCAGGGGCTGGAAAAAGTCATCGAAGCCTCCAAGGGGATCTTTGAGAAACGGGCCCTGCGCCAGTTTGTCGAAGGCGCCCAGGAGCAGCTCAGCGCCTTGCTCCATCTGGGGGAAACCCAGATATACGACGTCAAGCAATACGCCTATGAGGTGAAGGATCAAGTATTGGAGCCCCTGCTCCCCGGCCATCCCGCCATGCTCCTTACAGAAGCGCCGGAGATCCTGCGCCAGGCTATGAGCAAGCGCAGCAACGTCTATAACGCCACCCAGATGGTGCTCTACTGCCAGAATCCGCGCCACCACCTGCTGTTCCACATCGAGACCACCCGCCAGCTCAGCCAGATCGATACCAGTCTGCTGACCCTGTTTACCGAAAACATCATAGTGGCGCTGGAGAATATCCGGCTCAATGAGGTGATCGCCGACAACCAGCGGGAGATCATCTATCGCATCGGCGAACTGGTCGAAACCCGTTCAAAAGAGTCAGGGCTGCACGTCAAACGGGTCGCGCTCTATACCGAACAGTTCTGCCACCTGATGGGCATGAGCGAAGAGCAGAGCGAGCTGGTGAAACGTGCCTCGCCGCTCCATGACATTGGCAAGGTGGGAATTCCCGATGCCATCTTGCACAAGCCGGGCAAGCTGACACCGGAGGAGTGGGAGATCATGAAAACCCACGCCCAGCTCGGGCAGGATATGCTCTCCGGCAGCGATCTGGCGCTGTTTCAGATTGGTGCCACCATCGCTGGCAATCACCATGAGAAATGGAATGGCAGTGGCTATCCCCGTGGTCTGAAAGGGACGGATATTCCGCTGGAGGGGCGGATTGTGGCGCTGGCTGATGTATTCGATGCCCTGGGTTCGGACCGCTGCTACAAGAAGGCGTGGCCGCTGGACAAGGTGCTGGCCCTGATTGAAGAGGAGAAGGGGCAGCATTTCGACCCCCAGCTGGTCGAGCTGATGATGGCCAATCTGGACAAGTTCCTCGAGATCCGCGAGCAGAACAAGGATGTCTATATCGGCGAACACTGATAGCCAGCTTGTTCTGTTTATGAACTAAAAAACCGCCCTGCTTATCAGGGCGGTTTTCTATATCTGGCATCACGTCACTTCAGAGCGAGAAGTACGAGAGTTACTGCTCTGGCAGATTGAGATCCAGCTTGGCAGCAGGTTGTCCAGCTTGCTGACTCTCGGCCTGTGCAGCGGCCAGAGCACGCTTCAGGGCACGCCGTTTTTGTATCACCACAAACCCGACCCCACCCAATACCGCCAGCAGCACACCACCACCCGCCAATGCCCAGATCAGCCAGCCCATTTCCTCCTCTGCCGGAGCTTCATGGGTCGCCTCGGCACTGGAGGCCGGTGCGGCGGCCGACACCACCTCTACAGGAGGCGGCGGTGGCGGGAATACATTGAAGGTTTTCACCGGCAACTCGATTTTCAGCTCACGGCCGAGGCGAGTGGTGCCATAGAGGGTTGCTTTCACCTCATGCTGACCGACCTCCTTGATGTTGGAGAGATCGATATCAAGCTTGGGATCGCTGGCGATCTCGCTGAACTCGTAGAGGCCGCCCACATTGCTGGTCACACTCCCCTTGACCACCACGGAAGTAGGATCCAGCTCATCACGGTCGATTAGCAGTGAGAGCTTGGCACCCAGCTCATCCGAAGGCGGCGACAAGTTATAGCTGAACGGATAGGGGTAAAGCAGCACATCTTGATAACGGGCACGGACAAACACCTGATTGCCCGTGCTGAACATGGCGCGGTACTTGCCACCGGGAATATCCTGCAGCGTCACTTCCGCCGTCATGATGCCATCGCCTGGCACCTCATCTAGCCCCTTGCCATCATCGCGATAGTGGCCAAGCACTTGATCCAGCACGATCTCTTTCTTATCGGCATCGCTGAACGATTGCAGCTTGACGGTCATGCCAAGGTCAGAGAGATAGTATTTATCTTTCGGCGGCTGACCATTGATCAGCAACCACGCCTTGAGCTTGACCACCTCCCCCTGATAGAGCTGCATCGGCAGGGCGGCGATATCGAGCCGGATATCGGAGAGAATGCGCACCCGGTTGTCGGGATCTACCTCGCCAATCGCCTGCCAGGGGCCCGGCATGGGATTGCGCAGGGTAATGAGATCATGCTCCGGCAACGCCAGCCAACCCACATCTGCGGGTTTGACCTTGCCCACGTAAAGCTTGCTGCCATCGGGGCGAACCAGGATCACGGACGGGGTGCCCGGCTTGCGCTTGATGATGAAGGTTATCTCCTTAACCCCATAATCGATGCGAAAGCGGTTATCCAGCAGCGGAATATCGGAAGGGGCAAATACCTCGGTCGCCGTCGCCCCCAGCGAGAGCAACAGCAGCAGACCGGCACACCACTTGCTCATTGCCGCCACAGACAACTTCCTCCTTTCTTCTGTACCAGGTCCAGTCTCGCCTCGTGCAGGGCCTGAACCTCGGTGCTGGCACGCACCACCTTGAGGGCGGGTCGGTTGCTCTCCAACCGGCGAATACTGGTGTCCTGATTGCTTTCGTTTTCGTTGCTTTCGGTGGCCAGATTGAGTTTGGTCTGGCCGCCGGTCATCAGCAGGTAGACGTCCGCCAGGATCTCCGCATCTAGCAAAGCCCCGTGCAGGGTACGGTGGGAGTTGTCGATGCCGTAACGATCGCACAGCACATCCAGGTTGTTGCGCTTGCCGGGGAAGAGATCCCGCGCCATCGCCAGGGTATCTGTGATGGTGCAGATATCCGCCGTCTTGAAGTTGAGTCCGAGCTTGCTGAACTCGTAGTCCATGAAGCTCACGTCAAACGGCGCGTTGTGGGCAATCAGTTCGGCGCCGCGGATGAACTCGAGGAATTCGTCGGCAATCTGGCTGAACGACGGTTTGTCACGCAGAAACTCGTCGGTGATACCGTGCACCTGGATCGCTTCCGGGTCGACCAGACGATCAGGCTTGATATAGACGTGATAGTGGTTACCGGTCAGCTTGCGGTTGATCACCTCCACACAGCCGATTTCGATAATGCGGTGCCCCAGATAGACAGGGCCACCCGCCGTATTCATACCTGTGGTTTCAGTATCCAGAATGATCTGGCGATTCAGTTGGGGTGTGTTCATGATCCAATCTATGTCAAACTTCGGCTTTACTTACTCGCTAGTTTACCCCAAGCCTCATGTTAAAACAGATTGATTGCTCATGTTAAAACAGATTGATGTCTATACCGACGGCTCCTGCCTCGGCAATCCGGGTCCGGGTGGTTACGGGGCCGTGATGGTCTACGGCAAGCACCGCAAAGAGATTTCTGCCGGATTCAAGTTGACCACCAATAACCGGATGGAGCTGATGGCTGCCATCATGGGGCTGCGCACCCTCAACGAACCGTGCAAGGTGCGCCTCACCACCGACAGCCAGTATGTGCGCCAGGGGATCACCCAGTGGATCATCGGCTGGAAGAAGAAAGGGTGGATGACCGCCAACCGGCAACCGGTCAAGAACGTCGATCTCTGGAAGGAGCTGGATGCGGAAGTGGGTCGCCACCAGATTGAGTGGCTCTGGGTGAAGGGTCACTCCGGCCACCCGGAGAACGAACGGTGCGACGAACTGGCCAGAGAGGCCGCCTGCGGCAAGGATCTGGCCGAGGATACCGGCTACCAGCCCTGACGGGCCATTCCCGGTGTAGTGAGGGACTTTGGCAGTTGCCAGCGCCGCCGCACCGGGATCAGTGGAAAGCGCCTTTTACGGGCCGCAATCACGTATACCGATGCAAATGCCCTGCAATAATCCCGCCCGATACTCTCCCGCCACCAACTGTGCCAGCTCTGTTTACCCATAAACGAGTAACCGAAACGCTCGTCGAACATCACCTCGCATCCCAGCAGATGCAGCCAGTCCGTCACCCGCCCCGGGGTAAACATCCGTGCCGACCAAGGCATTCTGCGCCGCAAGAACGGCACACAATGACCGATCCCGACCAGACTCATGGGGTTATAGCCACTGATGATCAGCCAGCCATCGTCGGTCAATACTCTTTCGGCTTCGCGCAACACTTGGTGGGGATCGGCGGAGAAATCGAGGCAGTGAGCCAGCAGGCAGGCATCGACGCTGCCGGTCCGCACCGGCAGATCGAGGGGATCGCCATACATGTCGAGCAGCCGTCCGCCGGGGGCGACCCCGATCTGATGACGAATGGAGGAGCGCTTGCAGGAGAGTTCAGCGCTCAGGGCGCCAATTTTCAGCAGATGATACCCAAACAGATTGGGGCACCAGTTGTCGAGCCGATCCTGGATCTCGGCCGCCACCCAGTCCCCCATAGGCAATGCAGACCAGCTGGTCGGGATCTCGATTTGTTGTTCGGTACGTGCCACCTGCATAATAGGGCTCAACTCGGGGTTTCGAACGCCATCCTGTTATATAAGATACCCTCCCTAAAGAGAAGCAGACTCATGTATCCAGTGATCACAGTTCCAGCCTTTAATGACAACTACATCTGGTTGATCCGCCACGAAAATCACTGTCTGGTGGTCGATCCGGGCGATGCCGCCCCCGTGCTGGAGCGGCTCGAGGCATTGGGGCTGGTGCTCGATGCCATCCTGCTGACCCATCACCATAACGACCATGTCGGGGGCGTCACCGACCTGCTTGCCCACTTCCCCCACGCCCGGCTCTATGGCCCCAAACTTGACCCGATGCCGGATCACCACGGTCAGTGGCTGGAAGATGGCGATCAGATCAACTGGCACGGCCTCGCCCTCGAGGTGATCCATGTGCCCGGGCACACTCGCGGCCACATCGCCTACCACGGCAACGGCATGCTCTTTTGTGGCGATACCCTCTTCTCGGCCGGTTGTGGCCGCCTGTTTGAAGGGACGCCGGAACAGATGTACCACTCGCTGCAACGACTCGCCGCCCTGCCCGATGAAACACTCATTTATTGTGCCCACGAGTACACACTCTCCAACCTGCGTTTTGCATATGCGGTCGAGCCGGACAACCCGGCGATCCGCCGCCAGATCGGGCTGATCAGCAAACTGCGGCAACAAGGGCTGCCAAGCCTGCCAACCCGGCTGGGTGACGAACGCACTTTCAACATTTTTCTGCGCTGCGAACAGGATTCAGTGAAATTTTCTGCTGAAAAGCATGGGCTAAAATGCGTGGAAAATCCGGTAGATACCTTCACCATCCTGCGTCAGTGGAAGGACGTTTTTTGAACAAACCTTGATCAGGGGGCCATTGCCCCTTATGATGCGAGCTGTTTTTCCTAAAAATGACCGGAACGAGATGAAGGTACGAACGGCCTTATTGGCAGCGCTGTTGCTCAGCGGCTGCCAAAACCTGAGCCATCAGGATGACCGGGCGCTAACGGCAATCGAGCCGATCAAGTCCCCCCAGGTCAAGAAAAAAGCGCATAAAAAACACTCTTCCCATTTCCTGTTTGGCGATGAACAGCTGGACGAAATGGAAGATACGGACAATCTGTGGGTGCGTATCAGCGATGATATGCAACTGGAAACTCCGGACAACCCGCGCATCCGCCAGCAACGTGAGTGGCTGTTGCGCAATGATAAGCATCTGGCGACCATTGCCAGCCGGGCTGAACCCTACCTCTATCTGATGGTAGAGGAGATTGAACGGCGTGAGCTGCCAATGGAGCTTATTACTGTCCCGATGATCGAAAGCATGTTTGATCCTCATGCCCGATCCCGCAGCAATGCCGTCGGACTCTGGCAGTTTGTGCCAGCGACAGGCAGAAACTTCGGTCTGCGCCACGACAACTGGTATGACGGACGGCGCGATGTGCTGGCCTCCACCAATGCGGCGCTCGACTATCTGGAGTACCTGAACCGCTTCTTTGACGGTGACTGGCTGCAAACGCTGGCCGCCTACAATGCCGGTGAAGGTCGGGTGCGCAACGCCATCCAGCGTAACCAGCGCGCAGGCAAACCGACCGACTACTGGTCGCTCGATCTGCCGCGCGAAACCCGGATGTATGTGCCCAAGATCCTCGCCATGGCTGACATGATCAGCAATGCGGACAAGTACAATATCCAGTTGCCGGTGCTCGCCAACGAGCCGAAGCTGCGAGTGGTGGAGACCGGCAGCCAGATCGATCTGAATGTAGCCGCCCAACTGGCAGGTCTGCGCACGTCACAGCTCAAGGAGGTCAATCCGGCCCTGAGCCGTGGCGTGATGTCGCCCCGTGGCCCTTACCGCCTGCTGGTACCGGTAGAATATGCCGATACCCTGGAACTGGCACTGGCCGATCTGCCCAAGAGCGAGCGTATTCGTACCCGCTCCTATCAGGTCACCAGTGGCGATACCCTGTCGCGTATCGCCCAGAATCATGGGGTCAGCGTGAACGAGCTGAAGCTGGCCAACAATCTGCGCAGCAACAACCTGCGTCGCGGTCAGCAACTGGTGATCCCGACCCACGGTCAGGTCAGCAGCAAGGCCAGCTCCGCCAGCAAACCGCAGCAGCTGGCAAGCCGTGGCAGCAGCCAGAAGGCCAAAATCAGTTACAAGGTGCGCTCGGGTGACAACCTGTGGAGCATCAGCCAGGCACACGGCGTCTCCCACGAAGAGCTCGCCAAGTGGAACGGTCTGAATGCCAAGTCGGCGCTCAAGCCAGGCATGAAGCTGGTGGTCTATCCCAAGCAAGGGAAGAAGAGCGACAAATCGATGGTGTATCAGGTTCGCCGTGGCGACTCCATCTCCTCCATCGCGGCTCGCTTCCAGGTGGCCATCAACGATGTGATGCGCTGGAACCAGCTGGATAAAGGGGATTACCTCAAGCCCGGTCAGGAGCTGACCCTGTTTGTGAAGAACAACAGCTAAGCCTCACCGCTTGAACCCGATAAAAAACGGGGCCAGTCATCTGACTGGCCCCGTTTTTTATTACTGCGGCTAACCGCTGCTGTGTCTGAGCCACCGACTAAAACAATGGCTTGGCGCCGCCTGCGGATGCATCACCGCTCTGCAGGCAAAACTATCACCGCTATTCCCAGAGCCTTGTCGGCACCACCATCAGCACGGTGCGCTGGCCGATCGCCACATTGGCATTGGGGAAGACCACCGCCTCACGCGGCTTCTCAACGGTGTAACGCAGCTCACCATCCTCGGCCAGCACGAACCCTTGGGGGAATTCGGTGAAGTTGTCCACATCGCTGGCGAACAGGAAGCGAAAGTCCGCCGATTTTTTGGTGATCACCCGATCGATGGCAAACAGGGTGAAATCATCCGCCCGCCACGGCTCCAGCGCCACCTCATCCTGAGTGACCAGCTCCTGCAGCGCTTGGCGGGTTTCGATAAAGCGGGTCATATCGTTCTCGCCAAACGGGCGCACCTTGCCCAACTCCACCGTAAAGGCGTGGGCACCATGCTGGCGGGAGCTGTAGTAGCTGAAGGTCGTGGTCGGGCTGGCGGAGAGCAGAATAGTACGCACCCCGCAGGCGCCGAGGAACTGCACCTGCTCGCGGCAGTGAGGGCGCTCGTGGGGGAAGGGGTAGACGGCAAACTTCTCGTGGCGCGAACCGCGAATGGCGGTGTGCAGATCGTAGTGGTAGCGGGGACGAGCCGGATCGGCAAAGAAGCGGCTCACATACTGCTCGAGGCGCATGGCGCGGATCCGCTCCCGATTGCAGAGCCCCTCCCCCTTGCTGTGTGCTCCGGAGAAGAGCCGGTTCATGTTCTCCTCCACCTCCCGCAGCCCCAGATTCATCGCCGCCGGATTGCCAAACAGGAACAGCACCCGATGGCGGGCGCTCAGCTCGCCTGAGAGCAGACGACTCAGCAGCTGGTTGCAGATCTCGATGGGGGCAGTCTCGTTGCCGTGAATACCGCAGGAGAGGACGATATCCTTGCGTCCTCCCGGCTGGTCGCCCGCGCCACTGGCAGGCTCCAGACAGAGCACGCCCGTATCCCAGACGCAGACCCGCGCACCATCGGGCAGGGCAAATTCAAAGGGCTCAAGCTGCCACTCATGGCTGCGGGTCAAGGCCAAAAAATCGTGCTGGGGAATCATCCGTCTCACCCTCTTTCGCTGGAACACTATGGCCGGATTATACGCAAGGCATCGCTGCTTAAAATCGTTTTTTAAACAAATTCAAACATTAATGATACAAGTATGATAACAATCGAACGACGACAGCAATGACGGTAGCGATGTGGAATAAAGAGGAGAGGAAAAAGGATCAACAAATAACAGGGGGAAAACGGGGGAGGATAAAACAGACAATGACAGACCTGGCGGCCGGGCGCCACAGGGGCAGAACAGCAAACGACTCAGCAGAAAAACAAGGCATCCATGCCCGGCAGATCAACCACGCCAGAACGGCTTGGTGGTCTCTTGATAACGGTCAGCTTCGTTCAGGCCGATGTCTTTGAGCAGGTACTCGGGCAGCTCGGAGAGCTGGCGACGGCTGCGGCTGCGCTCCAGCCAGGTCAGAACGGTCATTTTAACGCGAGCAACCAGATTCAATTGGCTGGAATGCTGGTAACCGGTTTCGGTATAAGTCATGTTGGCCATGATGTGGCTCCTCTGAATATTTGTTTACGCACTGGGCTTTATTTGATGCGCAAAGCTTAGTCAGGGAGTCAGACCGACTCAATTGACGAATTTTGATACGTTACATTAGTAAATCTAATGTCTAAAAACGGCAGAGTTTAATTTTAACGCTTTGATTTTAAACAAATAATTATTTTAACGGTTGGCCAGCAGAGTCGCACAGCATATTGTGCTGCATGGCACCCATCTATATATGCATTTTACTGCTTTACATATGCAGGGGTGGACAAGGTGTGAACAGCTGGCAACAGCGGAGTTACACATGATTGTTAATTTGATGATCTTGTGGCGATCTTTATTTAACACCCTGAAACATAAATAGAACCATCACCACATCCCCATTCAGAGGCGCACATTGCCCCCTCCTCAAAGTGCCTCTTGGCACTCCAATCGCATGCTGGTATGTTTATTTATACAGTAGTTTTGCTCCCCGCAGCGATGTCATACCTGATCTCGTCAACAGCGGGTCAGACCACAGGATCATCGATGGATACCTTTACCCCGACCGCCGCCCTGCGTCAACAGATGGCCGCCATTGAAGCCTCTCTCAACCAGCTGGCCGATCTGCTTGGCCAGCTCGACCTGCAGGAGGCCCATGTCTATCCCCTCCCCCCGGTGCCACAGGGGGAAGAGCACGACCCGATCGAGCAAATTGAGGTGGGCTATCTCAACGGTGAAGCCGCGCTGGCGGCCACCCTCGCAGCCTATCGGGATCACAGCGCCCGTCCCGGCTGCTCCACCAAGGCGACTCATCGGCTGCCCGGCTGGTTGCGCTTTCCTGCCGCCGCAGCCCCCTTGCTGCAACCGCTGATCGACCAAATCAACCAGCACAAGCTCGATTTCAAGGCGCTGGTGCAGCAGGCGGGGGGACGTGACGAGAAGTTCGAGCTGGTACATACCGCCCTGCCCGGGGTGATCACCCTGCAGGTCTACCGCAAACTGACCCTGCTGGCGGGGGAGCTGCAATCCCTCGGCTTTACCTGGGCTGACAAGCAGACCATCAATCGCCTCAGTCGCGAACAGGTGCTTGAGATGCTGGAGCGCAGCCGCCGCTACATACCGGCCCTCTCCAACAACGAGGAGTGGAGCAAGATGGTGGATCAGGAGGTGTACGACATTCGCCGCCTGCCGGCCGATGCCGAGCTGCGGATCCGCCGCCCGGTCAAGACCCACCCGATGATCAACCTGCTCTGGCTGGAGCGCACCCCGCGCAAGCAGCAGATCAAGGCGAGCCTGCCTCTGCTGCTCTGCTCGGATACCCCGCCCGCGGTCACCCATCTGGGCAACTATCCCCCCAAGAGCCGTCAGGCGCGGCGAGATCGCAAGATTGGCGGTGAGCCCATCATCGAGCGGCTGCACCTCTATCTCTATCAGGGGTGACTGGATCAGGGATAGTTGGTTCAGGGATAACCGGGCCGCCTTGCCGCGATAAACGAGTACCCCATATCTGCGTCCCAAACGAGAAAGGGGATAACATCTCTGGATGTTCTCCCCTTTTCTGTCTCGATATGCGGTATGAAAGGTGGCGTCGCCAATCAGCCCATCAGCAGGGCCCGCAGGCTCTCCACATCCAGTCCGCGCACCTCGGACTGGCCGCTCAGCAGGCCATCGGCCAGCGCCCGCTTCTCGTCGTGCAGAGCGACGATCTTCTCCTCCACCGTCTGCTCGCACACCAGCCGGTACACGGTCACCGGCTGGGTCTGGCCCATCCGGTGCGCCCGATCGCTCGCCTGATCTTCCACCGCCGGGTTCCACCAGGGATCGAGGTGCAGCACGGTATCGGCCTGGGTGAGGTTGAGGCCGGTCCCCCCTGCCTTGAGGCTGATGAGGAACAGCGGCACCTCCTCGTGGCGAAAACGCAGGATGGAGTCCTGACGGGACTTGGCAGAGCAGCCCCCATCCAGATAGCAGTAATCCCAGGATTTTTGCTCGATGCGGGCACGCAACAGGCTCAGCAGATCGACGAACTGACTGAACACCAGCACCCGATGACCGCCGTCGATCGCCTCTTCCAGCAGGGCCATCGCCTCATCCAGCTTGCTGCTGGTCTGCGACCACTCGGGCATCACCAGCTCCGGCGAACAGCAGAGGCGGCGCAGCCGGGTCAGGCCACTCAGCACATGCATCAGGGCGCGGCCATCGGCGCTTTGCACCTGCTGCACCACTTCCCGCCGGGTCGCCTCGTAGAGCTGGCGCTCCTCAGGGGAGAGGCTGATGTGGTGGATGATCTCGGTCTTGTCCGGCAGTTCGGTCAACACCTCCTGCTTGAGGCGGCGCAGGATAAAGGGGCTGATCACCGCCCGCAGCAAGGCCATGTGCTGGGGATCCTTGACTGCCTTGCCAAAGCGGCGTTTGAACTCGCCGAGGCTGCCGAGCAGCCCCGGGTTGATAAAGGTGAAGAGGCTCCACAGCTCCCCCAGATGGTTCTCGATGGGGGTGCCGGAGAGGGCGAGGCGAAAATCGCCGTCGAGCTGGAACAACAGCTTGGCGCGCTGAGTACCGGCGTTTTTGATCTGCTGCGCCTCATCGAGCACCATGCTCGACCAGCGGCGGGACTTGAGCGCCTCCGCCAGACTGCCGAGCATGCCGTAGTTGATGAGGATCACCTGACCGACCTTGGCCTCGCGAATAATCCCCTCCCGCTCGGCCGGGTTCTCGAACACCACCACATCCAGCTCGGGGGCAAAACGGGTCACCTCCTCCTGCCAGTTGGTGACCACTGACTTGGGCACCACCACCAGCGCAGGGCCAAGGTGCTGGCGCATCCGCAGCACGATAAGCGCCTGCAGCGTCTTGCCCAGACCCATGTCATCGGCCAGACAGGCACCAAAACCGTGATGGGCCAGGGTCGCCATCCAGCGCACCCCCTCTTTCTGATAGTCCCGCAGGGAGGTGAGCAGTTCGTCCGGGCAATCAACCTCCTGCTGCCACTCCTGCTGCAGGGATTGCCACGCTGCATCCCCTTCGGTGGTAATGACCGAGAGCAGACGAGTGAGCGGATAGGCCAGCTTGTTGTTGATGCGCTGCTCTTCATCGAGCATGGCCCCCAGCATGGTGAGCCGCTCCACCAACTTGTCGCTCAGCATCAGGCTGGTCTTCTCGTCGAGCTGAACGGTGCGCTGCCCCGGGGTCATCTGGCGCAGAATAAGGCGCAGATCGAGGATCTGGTGCTCATCGAGCGCCAGTGCCCCTTCGACCTGGAACCAGTCCTGCCGCCGCTCGATGCGCAGGCTCAGAGCCGCTTCATCAAGGCTCTTGAGGCGAGCGCTGTCCTGATGCCAGTGAATGACCACACCGGCATCCACCAGCTCGGGCAGGGCATTGACCAGCGCCAGCGCCTGTTCCCCCTGCAGCAGCCACTCGCTGCCGGGCAGGCCGATGGGCAATTGATTGCGCAGCAACTGGGCCTGCCCCTTCTCTGCCGCGAGATCCCGCTGCCAGTAGTGGTACGCCTTGATCCCCTGCCGCACGATCGCCTCCCCCTTGCCAAGGGGCTGGGGCGGCAGATCCTCAAAGCGGGTCACCAGCTTGACCGACAGCTGACCATCCTGCCAATCCAGTTGCACCGAAGGAATGCCCGGCCAGGGAGCCAGTTCGGCGTTGCCGCTAAGCCCCGCAACCTGACTATGCCAGGGCAGCTCGGGAATGGCGTCCAGGGTGCGTTGCAGCTCGGCCAGCCCCTCGGCGGGCAGCAGCGGGATGGATTCGAGCGCTGGCAAGCGGTCGAGCAGCGGCTGCGGGGTGAGGATGAGCTGCCACAGGTCCTGCGCCAGCGGCATGATATGGGCCCCGCGGGCGGCCGCATCGGGGCAGAGCTGCGCGCTCATCCCCTGCTCGGTGGCCACCACCTGCAGCAGGGGGGCGCTGATGGCCAGTTGCAGCTTCTGCCCCTTGGCGTTGAACAAGCGGGGGTGATCGGCCAGCGGCGCCCAGACATCCCGCGGCAGTCGTCCCATCACCCGTGGCAGGGTGCGGACCAGTGCCCAGTCGTGCTCGTCGAGCATGGCGGCATACTGGGTAGAGAGCAGGGCCGGATCGACCCGGCGACCGGCGGTCCACTCCCCCTTGGTACTGAGTTTCTGGATCTTGCACTCCAGCTCGGGGCCGTCAGCATGGAGCAGCCACACCAACCGCTCCTGCGGCTTGCGTACGCCACTGGAACGTCCCAGCCCCTGCAACCAGTTGAGCCAGCTGGCAGAGGCCGCGGTTTTATCCTCGTCCCCGTCATCATCCTGCTCGTCACTGCCCTCTTGCGCACTCTCCTCACTGCCGCGCAGTTGGCACAAGGGCGCCCCTTTGGCCGCCTCGCCCAACAAGATGCGCAGCAGATCCTGACAAAAGGCCATCAGGCGATGATGGGGTTCGGCATCGAGCAGATGGGAGAGATCCCACTTGTGCAACATGGCCACCTGCGGGCTCTGGGCACCGTGACGGGCCAGCGCACAGAGATCGAGCCAGAGATAGCCCCAGTGGAGCTCCTCCACCGGCAGCTGCAAGGTATCGAACAAGCCGACTGCCTGACCGTGGCGATCGCCCGCCCACTGGCTGAGCAGATCGGCAAGCAGGGGGAACTGGCCAGTCAGACTGCGCTGCCACTTCTTGCGCTGTTCGCTGGCGATGACGGGATCGGCCTGCTGCAACCAGCCAAGCCAGAGCAGGGCGCTGAATGAACGGGGCCACTGGCCCGCTTCACCCTCATCGGTTGCCTGCCACTGGCCCAGCGCGGTGAGCAGTCGCTCGCCAAGCGGGCCGCTCTGGCTCTGCTGGGCCAGCGCCTGCAGGGCTGGCCAGCCGGGGGCGGCATCCTGATCCTCGCCGGTTAGCGAGGTGCTCTCGCCATCCCCGCAGAGCCAGCGCCACTCCGCCTCGAACGCTTTGGCCCGGGCCTGCACCTCGGGGGCGCAGCGCACCAGCGCATTGGCCAGCGGCCAGCGCTCTTCATAGGGGGCATCGAGCAAGAGTTGCAGCGAGAAGTGCTCCAGCAACATTTGTTGCCAGGCGGGGCTGGAGCCCGCCAGCAACTGGTGAGCGTCCGGGGTATCGAGCAGGGTCAGCAGATCGCTGGCCGAGAAATAGGTGGGGATCTCCCCCGCTTTGCCGCGACAGAGCTCGCGCACCACCGCATGGGTGAGATCCTGCCCGGTCAATGAGGGCACCCGGCTCCAGTCCGGCGCCGGGCAGAGACCGGCCCGCACCCCCAGGATCAGCGCCAGCGTCCCCTCGGCGGTCAGGCTCCACTGCTGCTCCCCGCGCAATCTGACCAGCCCCGCATCCTGCAGTCGGGTCAGTTTATCGATCAGGGCATGGCCTATCGCCAGTTGTTCTTGCAGCAAACGGGTACTGGCAACGCGCTGCAATTGCAGGGTGGCGAGCAGGGCATAACTATCCGAAGAGAGGGTGGACGCAGACATCAAGACTCACGGGCAAGTGCAAAAGCGGAATTTTAACGGTAAAGCGCCAGCGGCTCGACCCTTTACCGTGAAATAACTCAAAAAAAAACGGCCATCCATGATGACCGTCGAAAGTAACGAAGGAAATAGCCGGATCATCCGGTTACCTCCCACAGCGGGAAAATCGGGAGCGCTAGCCCCTAATTCGTGGAGCCAATGCTAGAGGTTGGCGCCCGAAAAAGCTTTGAAGCGGATCACAGTTGAAAAGGATTTCTGAAAACGGTTTCAATTTTTAGCGGCAAAAAACCATGATTTCGCGCCAAATGAGCCATGTCCCAACCCCTCCTGCTCACCCGGCACAAGCGGTGAAAACCCTATGACGTCGCTTGTCGAACGCCCCTGTGCGGGCAACTGTCAGCTGTATAGCTTCATCAGAACCTGCCGCCCGTAGGTTAGGTTTCAGGGCAACCGGACATGGCCGAGATGGGCCAGGAGAGCACGAATCTGCTCCCTCCCTGCCCGGTAGCTTGGCAAACCGCGCTGCCGCCGTGCGCCTCGGCAATCGCCTTGACCACGGCGAGTCCGAGTCCGCTGCCGCCACTCTTGCGCGAGCGTGACGGATCTCCGCGACGAAACGCATCGAAGATACAGGCGGCGACCTCCTCGCTGATGCCAGGCCCCTCATCTTCCACACTCAGGACGCACACACTCTCCAAGCGATGCAGCCGCACGGTCAGCAGGCCCGGCAGCGCGTGCTTCTGGGCATTTTCCAACAGCGCCATCAGGGCCTGACGGATGCGAAACAGATCGCAGCAGACATGAAGTTCGCTATCCAGCTCCCGCTGCAACACAAATCCGCTCGCCGCCAGAGGGCTGGCAAATGCCTCAAGCACCACGGCAAGCTCGTCGGCCAGCCTGACCTCGGCCCGCTGCAACTCCAGATGACCGCTGTCGTTGAGGCTCAATACCCGCAAATCCTCGATCAGGTGATTGAGCCCCTCCACTTGGCGCAGCAATCCCTCGAAGAGTTCGCTGCTGGGAGGAAATACCCCTTCGGCCAGCCCCTGCAAGCGGCCGCGCAAAATGGTGACGGGAGTGCGCAACTCGTGGGCAATGGCGGCATTCCAGAACTCCCGCTCGCGGGTCATGCTCTGCAGCCGCTCGGCCATGGCGTTGAAGTCGCGCACCAGTTGCGCCGTCTCCCCGATCGCCTGCTCATCCTCCGGCACGCGGGCATCGAGTTTGCCCTCGGCCACCTCGCGCAGGCTGGTTGCCACCGAGTTGAGGGGAGTCAGGATGCGGCGAGAGAGGCGAACCGCCACGTACAGCGCCATCCCCAATGCAATGAG
This sequence comes from Aeromonas sp. S13(2024), assembly GCF_041402405.1. Lineage (NCBI taxonomy): Bacteria > Pseudomonadati > Pseudomonadota > Gammaproteobacteria > Aeromonadales > Aeromonadaceae > Aeromonas > Aeromonas sp. S13(2024). Next base: position 93,697 of record NZ_JBGLRA010000003.1, read on the forward strand.
AATGGTGGAGCCGATCCATAACATCTCGACTCTGGAGGGCACCCAGGTCTCGGAGATGCTGCCCGGCACAAACGCCACGGCGATGCCATAAAACACATAGGTGCCGATCACCGCGAGGGAGATGATACCAAGCGTCATCAAGCCCAGAGAGCGGATGATCTGCCTGCGAAGGCCGGGCGCCGATCTCATGCATCGCCCCCGAAGCGATAGCCAACCCCCCAGACACTGGCGGGGACCCCCTGAATGCCGTGTGTCTCCAGTTTTTTGCGCAACTTGCTGATGTGGCTATCCACCGTACGCTCCTGGGTATCCCCCTCCGGCAGGCAGTGAGTCAGCAGTTCGGCGCGACTGAACACCCGTTTCGGCGCCCGCATCAAAGAGGCGAGCAACTTGAACTCGGTCAGGGTCAGCTCCAGCACCTGCTGCTGGTCATCGCGGAAAATGCTGGCCTCGTGGCTCTCCAGATCGATCTGAAACTGGCCGACCCGCAGCACATTCGCCGTGGCAGGCTTTACGGCCCGGGTGCGCCTGAGCACGGCCTGCACTCGCGCCACCACTTCGGCCGGATTGAAGGGTTTGACCACATAGTCATCCGCCCCCATGCGCAGCCCCATCAGCTTGTCGAGATCCTGATCGAGGGCGGTCAGCATGATCACCGGCGTATCGCCGCGCGCCCGGATCTCGCTGAGCACCTGCCAGCCATCCAGTTGCGGCATCTGCACATCCAGCAGCAGGAGATCGGGTTTGAATGCCTGATGCATGGCCAGCGCTTCACGGCCATCGGCGGCGTGCAGGGAGCGCAAGCCATGACGTTGCAGGTAAGCGGCGAGGATGTCGGCGATCTCGGCTTCATCCTCTGCAATCAGTACCAGTGACTGGCCCGCCGGGCTGGCGGGAGCATTGAGATGGGACATAGTCGGACTCGAAAAAAGGTGGCGTTGAACTTTATCATCGCCTCCATGGATTCTCCACAAAGCCTCGAATTATTCGCAATAGCCCCTCGCCATAATGGCCGCTCGATGCACTCTTCGGTCACATCACACCGGAGAGACGGTTTAACGAGGTGAGTGGATGATGTTTGTAAAACAGCGGTATGCGGGCGCCCTGCTCGCCGTCATTGCCGCATTCGGGTTGGCGGGGTGCGATGCCGCGCCGCAAGAGCAGGAGGCACCCGCCCTGCCTCAGGTATCGGTGCTGACTCTGACTGGTCGGGAGCTGGTCATCAGCGAGGATCTGCCCGCCCGGGTGGCAGCACTGCGCAGCGCCGACATTCGCGCCCAGATCAGCGGTATCGTGCAGCGCCGCCTGTTCGAGCAGGGCGCAGAGATCAGCGCAGGTACCGTGTTGTTCCAGATAAACCCGGCCCCCTTCAAGGCCGATGTCGACAGCGCCGCCGCCGCATTGCAACGGGCCGAGGCCGTGCTGGCCCGCGCTCGCATCCAGATTGACCGCCTGAAGCCGCTGCTGCGCACCGACGCCATCAGCCGCCAGACCTATGACGATGCGGTCTCCCAGCGGGATCAGGCGGCCGCCGATGTAGCCCAGGCCAGGGCGACCCTGGCCCGGCACCAACTGAACCTGCAATTTGCCAGCGTGGAGGCCCCCATCGCCGGACGCATCGATCAGGCGCTGGTGAGTGAAGGGGCCCTGGTGTCGCCCACCGATGCCACCCCCATGGCCAGGATCCAGCAGATTGATCAGGTCTACGTCGATGTGCGCCAACCGGCCTCCGTGCTGGAATCCCTGCACCAACAGGCTGGCTCAACGGCACCGGAACTGGCGGTAGAGATCCTCGGCAGCAATGGCACACCGCTGGGAATGCAGGGGCGCATCCTCTTCTCCGGCATCGAGGTCGATGCCGGGACCGGCGACGTGCTGCTGCGGGTGCTGGTGGACAATCCCGAGAGGCGGCTGTTGCCCGGCCTCTATGTGCAGGCGCGCATCCCCCGTGCCCGCTATGCCAACGCCCTGACCGTGCCCCAGCAGGCGGTAGTTCGCACCTCGGGTCAGACCAGCGTGTGGGTGTTGGATGGCCAGGGGCAGGCACAGCTGGTTCCGGTCAACACCGCTGAACTGGTGAATAGCCAGTACCGCATCGCGTCCGGGCTCAGTGCCGGGCAACAGGTGGTGATCGAAGGGATCGACCGTCTGACCCCGGGGGTTCAGGTCATTGCCTCCCCCTGGCAACCACCCGCCGTCAGCCAATCGGCTGACGGTGGCATTCGCTGAATCGGAGAGTTATCCATGCCGCAGTTTTTTATCCATCGCCCGGTGTTTGCCTGGGTGATCGCCCTGTTCATCGTGCTGGCAGGGGTCATCGCCATCCCCAAGCTCCCCATCTCCCGCTATCCCTCGGTGGCGCCGGTGTCGGTGACCCTCTATGCCGCCTATCCGGGTGCCACGCCGCAGACCCTGAACGATGCGGTGGTGAGCCTTATCGAGCGCGAGCTGTCGGGAGTGAAGAACCTGCTCTACTTCGAGTCGTCGGTGGACGCCTCGGGCAGCGCGCAGATCACCGCCACCTTCAAGCCGGGCACCGATCCGGAGCTGGCCCAGATGGACGTGCAAAACCGCATCAAGGCAGTCGAACCTCGCTTGCCACAAGCGGTGCGGCAGACCGGCCTACAGGTGGAGTCCGCCTCATCCGGCTTTCTGATGATGGTCGGCATGACCTCACCGGATGGCCGCTTCGATGAAGTTGCCCTCAACGACTACATGGCACGCAATATTGTGCAGGAGCTGCGCCGCATCGACGGGGTAGGACGAGTGCAGCTGTTCGGCGCCGAGCAGGCCATGCGCATCTGGGTAGATCCGGCCAAACTCGCCGCCTACGGGCTGACCATCAGCGAGGTGGCACAGGCCATCGAGCAGCAGAACATCCAGATTGCACCGGGACGTCTCGGTGACGAGCCCGCCCTGCCTGGCCAGCGCCTGACGGTACCCCTCACGGTTCAAGGGCAGCTGACAACCCCCGAGGCGTTCGCCGCCATCGTGCTGCGAGCTGGTGGTGATGGCGCCAAGCTGGTGCTGGGTGATGTCGCCCGGGTCGAGCTGGGGGCGCAATCCTACGCCTTTTCCAACCGGGAGAATGGCGTGGCCGCCACCAGCGCCGCCATCCAGCTCTCCCCCGGCGCCAACGCCGTGCGTACCGCAGATGCGGTACGCACCCGTCTCGCCCAGCTCGCCCCCACCCTGCCGGCGGGCATGGCCTATTCGATCCCTTTTGACTCGGCCCCCTTCGTCAAGGTCTCCATCGAAAAGGTGATCCACACCCTACTGGAAGCCATGGTGCTGGTGTTTCTGGTGATGTTTCTCTTCCTGCAGAACCTGCGCTACACCCTGATCCCGGCCATCGTCGCCCCCATCGCTCTGCTTGGCACCTTCGCGGTGATGCTGCTGGCCGGTTTTTCGATCAACTCCCTCACCATGTTCGGCATGGTGCTGGCCATCGGCATCATAGTCGACGACGCCATCGTGGTGGTGGAGAACGTCGAGCGCCTGATGGCCACCCGGGGGCTGTCGCCCCGTGAGGCGACCGCGCAGGCCATGAAGGAGATCACCGGGGCGGTGATCGGCATCACCCTGGTGCTCACGGCGGTGTTCCTCCCCATGGCGTTTGGCAGCGGCTCGGTGGGGGTCATCTACCAGCAGTTCACCCTGTCGATGGCGGTGTCGATCCTCATTTCGGCCTTCCTCGCCCTGACCCTGACGCCCGCGCTCTGCGCCACCTTGCTGCGTCCGGTCAGTCCGGATCATCATGAGAAGCGCGGCTTCTTCGGTGCCTTCAACCGGGGTTTCGAGCGATTCACGGCAGGCTACGGTGCGCGGGTAACCCAGCTGGTCGGGCGCAGCGGACGGATGATGGCAACCTTTGCCGCCCTCTGCGCCGTGCTAGCCATCGCCGCCACCCAGCTGCCCTCCTCTTTCCTGCCAGACGAGGATCAGGGCTACTTCATGACCTCCATCCAGCTGCCGACCGGCGCCACCAGCGAGCGTACTCTTGAGGTGGTCAAGGCCTTCGAGGCTCACGTCGTCTCTCGCGAGGCGCTGGACACCAACCTGGTGGTGCAGGGCTTCAGCTTCTCCGGCGCAGGCCCCAATGCGGCCATGGCCTTCACCATGCTCAAAGATTGGGATCAGCGTCATGGCGCCACGGCAGCCGAAGAGGCAGATCTGGCACAAGCGGCTATGGCAAACATTCCTGAAGGCACGGTAATGAGCCTGCTGCCGCCCGCCATCGACGAGCTGGGCACCGCCTCCGGCTTCACCCTGTTCCTGCAAGACAGAGCCAACCGGGGGGAAGCCGCGCTGCTGGCCGCCCAAGCACAACTGCTGGAACTGGCCGCTAAAAGCCAGGTAGTCAGTGATGTGTATCCCGACAATCTGCCTCCCGGCGAGAGCATTCACCTCGAGATCAACCGACAAAAGGCCGAAGCCATGGGACTCTCGTTCGCCAGCGTGAGCAGTACCCTGTCGGCCGCGATGGGGTCGCTCTACGTCAACGACTTCCCCAACGGCGGGCACATGCAGCAGGTCATTCTGCAGGCCGACGCGTCGGCACGCATGCAGCTCGATGATGTGCTCGGCCTGCGGGTGCGCAATGCCAGCGGCGGCATGGTCCCCTTGCGGGAGGTGGTGACACCGGAATGGCGCGAATCGCCGCAACAGATGATGCGCTTCGATGGCTTCCCTGCCGTGCGTATTGCCGGGGGGGCAGCGCCCGGCATCTCCAGCGGAGCGGCGATGGCGGAGATGGAGCGTCTGGTGGCGCAATTGCCGCCAGGCTTCGCATTGGCCTGGACGGGACAGTCGTTGCAAGAGCGCCAGTCGGCCGAGCAGGCCCCCCTGCTGATGCTGTTGTCGGCGCTGGTGGTCTTCCTGGTTCTGGCAGCACTCTATGAAAGCTGGTCGATCCCGCTCTCGGTGATGCTGGTAGTGCCGCTGGGCCTGCTCGGCGCCGTCGCGGCCGTGATGCTGCGCGGCATGCCCAACGACGTCTTCTTTAAAGTAGGCATGATCACCATCATCGGTCTATCGGCCAAGAACGCCATCCTCATCGTGGAGTTTGCGCGCCAGTTGCACAGTGAAGGGCGCTCGCTGCTTGATGCGGCTGTTACTGCTGCCCGCCTGCGCCTGCGCCTGCGCCTGCGCCCCATTCTGATGACGTCACTGGCCTTCACCCTCGGGGTGGTGCCCTTGATGCTCGCCAGTGGCGCCAGCGCGGAGACCCAGCACGCCATCGGCACCGGCGTGTTTGGCGGCATGATCAGCGGCACCCTGCTGGCCATCTTCTTCGTACCGGTCTTTTTTGTCTTCATCATCGGGGCGCAGCAGCGTCTGTACTCTTGGCAGGCACGGCGAGCATCCAACAGCATTAACCCGGCTCGATGACCACAGATACACGGGCGGCCGGATAGTCCCTCAGCACATCACCAAAAGAAAAAGCCCAACCTGCTAAACAGGTTGGGCTTGGTATGTGGCGGAGAGACAGGGATTCGAACCCTGGGTGGCATTGCTGCCACAATTGATTTCGAGTCAATCCCGTTCGGCCACTCCGGCATCTCTCCGTGGGGAGAGATTTTTACCCAAGCAGGGCCGAGGATGCAATAAAAATTTCTTAGATATCAAATGGCTGAATCAGATATCTGGGAGCAGGCTCACAATGCGGCGCGTGCTGTTCGCGTTGCTAGGCCACCCTGCATCCACCCGACATTAACCCTCTCGCACACCCGGCCATTATCCATATCGTGATATTGCCCCATTGCCATGAGTCGTCTCTTTTCCCTGCTTGGCGCTCAAATTTATGGGTGATGCCGATTTTGGCCGGTTTCCTATGTATCCCCACATCATTGCTTGTGCGCAGCAAGCTGGTAATCATGGGCTGATTGAGGAACAATCGCGCCATTCTGGCGGCTGTGTTGATGATGTTCCGCCCCGATTGAACTGATGGATCTCCTTATGCGATTGCCGAAACTCAAGCCCCTACCCTTAACGCCCGCCCTTTCCATGCTGCTGGCAGCGATCCTGCTCTGCGCCGCGCCGGCAGAGGCCAAACGCTACCCGCTGCCACCTGCCGGGAGTCGCCTCATCGGTGAGCTGGAGGATTACATCATCCAGCAGAATGAACATCTGGAACTGGTTGGAAAAAATACGCAAATTGGATTTTTGGCGCTGCTTGAAGCAAATCCGGGTGTAGACCCCTATTTACCCAAGCCGGGAACCCGCTTGACGCTGCCCACCCAGATGCTGTTGCCTGATGTGCCGCGCGAGGGGATCGTCATCAATCTGCCCGAACTGCGCCTCTACTACTTCCCCAAAGGGAAGAAGGAGGTCATCGTGCTGCCCATCGGGATTGGTGATATCGGCCGCGAGACTCCGGAGATGACCACCACCGTCATCGAGAAAAATCCCAACCCGACCTGGGTACCCGGTCCCATGGTGCGCAAATCCTGGCTGGAGCAAAAAGGGATCACCCTGCCCGCCGTGGTGCCCCCCGGCCCAGAGAATCCCCTTGGCAAGTTCGCCATGCGCCTTGGCTATGGCAAGCGCGACTACCTGATCCACGGCACCAACAAGGATTTTGGCGTTGGCCTGCGGGTAAGTGCAGGCTGCATCCGGCTGCGACCTGACGATATCGAGGCCCTGTTCAAGATTGTGCCGATCGGCACGCCGGTGCGGGTCATTAATCAACCGGTCAAGGTAGCCATCGAACCGGATGGTCGCCGCTGGCTGGAGGTACACTCCCCGCTCTCCCGCACCGAAGAGGAGCTTGAAAATGGCGCCCCGCTGATGCTATCACCGGCCGTAGAAAGCTTTATCAGCGCACCTGATGTGATGCAGGATGAGGTGACGGCGGCGCTGGAGAGCAAAAATGGCCTGCCCCGCCCCATCAGCAGCCAACTTGTCAGTGGCTAAGTCACCAGCGCCCGAGTCACACCGGAGTCACCTTACCTCATGAAATTCCTGCCCCTCCTACTCCTGTTGGCCTGTCACTCCTTGTGGGCCAAGGACATTCTCTGGATGAACAATGGCGATCGTCTGACCGGCAACATCGAGGAGGTGACCGAACAGTCGGTGCGCATCGCCCTGCCCTACAGCGGCGCAGTCACCGTCCAGCGGGAGGCCATCAAACGCTGGCGCATCGATAAAGAGGACAACCCCAAGGCAACGGCAAAGGGTGGGCTCAAGCTGTTCGAGGACGACCAGGATGAACGCAACGCCTGGCTCTGGACCGGCAGCGGCGATCTCAATGTCAAACTCAAACAGAATGACAAGCAGACCAACAACGTCAACCTCAAGTGGAAAAGCGAGCTGGCCAATCTGGACTGGCGTTACAGCTTCTCCGGTGAATATACCTATGAGACCGCTGACAACGTCACCGACAGCCATGATTATCAGCTCAACCCTACGCTGGACTACTTCTTCAACCAGCAGTGGTTCTTGCGCACCTCACTCGATGCCGAATATGACATGCTGGATAAAGATCGCTATCTCTACATGGACTATGGCTCGGGGCCTGGCTACCGCTTCTGGAACGACAAACGCCGCCGACTGGAGCTGATGGCCCAAGGGGGATTAAGCCGACTCTACTTCCGTGAAGATAGCGAGGTTCCCAAGATTTTTCTGGGTGAACGGGTCATTGACTACCCCTTCGCCGGTTTTAACTGGGATTATCGCCAACCTTTCTCCCTCTGGCAGGAGAAAATGGAGCTGTTCAGCCAGGGGCGCTATCTGAAATATCTGGCACAAGCCTCCCCCTATTTCACCCGTAATCAGGATCTGAAAGGCAGCATAGGATTGCGCTACTACTTCAACGACCATCTGCGCCTCTCCTGGTCGAGTGAGCTGGATTGGGAAGATGCTGACATCCTTGTCGACACAGGCAGCCCGGAACCCCGGGAGAGCGAACTAAGACACCTGCTCAGCCTTGGCGCCAGTTTCTGAGTCGATTGCAAACAAGGTACATGTTCTATCGCCTCAATGAATTAGAGAAAATTCATTTTTATATATTTCTCCACTAAAACTTGCATTGGTTTTCCCCACTTTTCATGGAGGCGATAAAGCCCCCGCCTCCAAGCAAGAGAAAATCAGCAACCCACTCACTGTAACTTGGTAAGGGAATTGACCCCGGTCATCTTTATCCACACTTGTTCACCTGATCCGCCCTTAATTTGTCCCCACGGCCTTCATCAGTGAGTTTCCCTTCCTATACTCTCAGAGCAAAAAGCCTTGCCAGCCATTGACTTGGCGATGCTCCATACGACACTCAGCCATAGGGAAAGGACGCCCATACCATGGAACAGAACAAGCCCGCCTTTCAGCTCAACCTGCTGCTATCCGTCATCACCCTGATCCTGCTGTCACTGGTGTTTTTCGCCTACAGCTGGGCGGGTAAACAACTGGAAGAGAGTTATCGACAACAATATGTCTCCTACCTGCTGGCCGACGAACTGCGCCAATCCTCCGATGATCTGACCCGACTCGGTCGCACCTATGTCATCACCAAGGATCCAGCCTACGAGCAGCAGTACATGCGGATCCTGGCCATTCGCAACGGCGAACAGCCGAGGCCGGATGGCTACAACCGTATCTACTGGGACTTTGTCGCCGCCAACGGCCAGAATCCCCGCCCCGACAGCAATGTTCGCCGTGGCCTGATCGACCTGATGAAGGATGCCGGTTTCACCGACGGTGAGCTCGCCAAACTGAACGAGGCCAAAAACAACTCGGATGCCCTGGTCAACACCGAGGTCGCCGCCTTCAAGCTGGTGCAGCAGACCGATGGCGATCCGGTTGCCAACCAGCAAAAAGCCATCGCCATGATGCATGACAAGGCCTATCACCAGAACAAGGGGCGCATCATGTCCCCCATCGATGACTTCTACGTGATGATGGAGCAGCGCAACCACGAGGCAGTCGAGAGCGCCATCGCCAATACCGACATGCTGCGCTATCTCTTTATCGCCCTCGGTCTGGTGTTGATGTTCTTCCTCTGGCGCACCTATCGCTCCCTGCTCGATCTGGTGGGCACCTCGGTCGAACAGCTCAAGACCGATCTCCATATGATGGCGGAAGGGGACTTCTCGCGCCCCATCAAGGTGCCGCCAGGATCGAAAGAGAGCCTGATCGGTCTGCTCGGCGGTATGCAGACCACCCTCAAGGGGATCATCGCCAAGGTCTCCCACTCCACCGAGGAGTTGTCCCACTCTGCCGACAGCATCGCCCAAATTGCCGAGCAGACCGCCCAGTTTGCTACCGATCAGCAAACCAGCACCCAGACCATGGCCGCCGCCATCGAGGAGCTGGTGGTGAGCATCAGCCACCTCTCCGACAACGCCACCCATGCTGACGAGCTGAGCAAGGTCTCAGCCAATACCCTGGAGGAGGGTTCGGGGGTCATTAAAGAGACGCTTGGCAGCATCGAGAATATCTCCACCACTGTGGGGGATGCAGCCAGCACCATCTCCGAGCTCAACGGCCATACCCAGCAGATTTCGGAGATCATCGGGGTGATCCGCGGTATCGCCGATCAGACCAACCTGCTGGCTCTCAACGCGGCCATCGAGGCAGCGCGGGCCGGTGAACAGGGTCGCGGCTTTGCGGTGGTGGCCGACGAGGTGCGCAATCTGGCCAGTCGCTCGGCGGCCTCAACCCAGCAGATCACCGGGATGATTAGCAAAATCCAGAGTGGGGCGGATGCCTCCATCCGCAGCATGGAGAACACGGTCAACAACGTCTCTCGCGGGGTCACGCTGGCCAACCAGACCGGCGAGGCGATCGCCAGCATCCAGAGCCACGCCTCCAACCTCACCGGCTTGATGGGAGAGATCAGCCACACCCTGCGCGAGCAGTCGACCGCCGCCAACGAGGTAGTCTCCACCGTCGGCAACATCACCTCCCTCTCCGAGCAATCGGGGGATGCCGCCCGTCACGTGTCGCAAGAGGCGGCCAAGCTCAAGCAGCTGTCACGGGTACTGCGCCAGGAGATGGGGCACTTTAAGCTTTAAAGAACGCTGAAAAGCAAAACGGCTGCCCGAAGGCAGCCGTTTTTTATTCAGGGTATTCCCCGTCATTCAGCATCTATCAACCACGCAGGGCGGCGATACGCTGCTCGATGGGCGGGTGGCTCATGAACAGCTCGCTCATGGAGCGCTTGCCGTTGATGCCAAAGGCCATCATTGAGCCTTCCAACTGAGGCTCGGCACCGCGGGAGAGGCGCTCAAGGGCGGCAATCATCTTGTCGCGACCGGCCAGCTTGGCGGCACCGGCATCGGCACGGAACTCACGCTGACGGCTGAACCACATGACGATGATGGAGGCCAGAATACCGAACAGCATCTCCAGCACGAACACGGTGATCATGTAGGCAAAACCGCCGGTACTGCTGCTCTCTTCCTCGTTGTTGGAGCTGAAGAAGTTGCTGATCACGCCAGCCACGATCCGGGCGAAGAACATCACGAAGGTGTTCACCACCCCCTGGATCAGGGTCAGGGTCACCATGTCGCCATTGGCCACGTGGCTCACCTCGTGGGCCAGTACCGCTTCCGCCTCGTCACGGCTCATGCTGTAGAGCAGGCCGGAGGAGACCGCCACCAGCGAATCATCGCGGCGGGCACCGGTGGCAAAGGCGTTCATCTCGGGAGAGTCGTAGATCCCCACTTCCGGCATCTTGATACCCGCTTCGCGGGCCTGACGGGCCACAGTACTCACCAGCCAGTGCTCGGTCTCGTTACGGGGTTGCTCGATGACCTGGACGCCATAGCTGCGCTTGGCCATCCACTTGGACATCAGCAAGGAGATAAAGGAACCCCCAAAACCGAACACGGCACAGAACACCAACAGCCCGGAAATGCTGGACTTGTTGATCCCCAGAACCGAGAACAGGATATTGAGTACCACCCCCAGCACCAGCATGACGGCCAGGTTGGTCACCAGGAATAGCATAATTCGCTTCATATAGACTCCTTGTGAAGATAAGGGACATGACCGGGGATCACTCGGGATCCCCACCTGATCATGTTAATGTCGACATTCTAGGGAGATTCGATGAATGTTCGCTGAATATGCCGTCAAAGTAGCGGCGAGATATCGAGACGCCCCTGCAAATCGGCTTCAAGCGGATTGTTTATAAACGGAATTTCGCCGAGGAAGGGGGCAGGCAGCAAGCCCCTCAGGGTGTCCAGATTTTCCTGATAATGGCTCATGGAACCATGGAGCCGATTAATTACCCACCCCGCCACCGGCAGCTGATCGTTGCGGATGGCGGCAAAGGTGAGCAGCGCATGGTTGAGGCAACCCAGCTTGGCCCCCACCACCATGATCACCGCCATGTTCTCCTGCTTGACCCAGTCCGACAGCAGATGCTTGCGATCGAGCGGCAGATACCAGCCCCCCGCCCCTTCCACTACCGCCAGTTCGGCCCCGGCCTGTTCAATCTTGCGTAGCCCTTCGCTCACCCCCTGCATGGTGATAGGCTGGCGCGCCTCGCTGGCGGCAATGTGGGGCGCAATCGGCGGCTCATAGGCGAACGGATTGACCACCTCATAGGGCAGCGGCAGACTCGCCGCCTCCTGCAACAGAACGGCATCCAGGTTGCGCAGCCCGTCCGGAGTGCGGGCACATCCGGCCGAGACCGGCTTGTAACCCGCGCACTTGATTCCCTGTGCGCTGAATTCACGCAGCAGGGTGCGCGCCACCAGCGTCTTGCCCACATCGGTATCGGTGCCGGTGATAAAGAATGATTTCATACGGTTCTCTCCTTGGCAGGGCCCATTGACTACCCTGCACACACTGCGTTTCCCGGCGCTCAGCGAGGCTTGCTGAGACGGCCGAGGCATACCCGATAACTGGCGACCAGCCTGCCATCGGGCTGGCGAAACGCCTCATACGCCTGCGTCAGCTGCTGCAATCTGGCGCGACCGCTCAGACCGGCCGGGGCGGCACTCCCCTGATTGTCATTGACCTGATTGGCCCCAATCCCCTTGAGATCGCGCAACAACTGCGGCAATTCAAGATAGGCGAGATCCCAGGTGATACAACGCAGCTCGGGAGCAGATACCCCGGCGCTAGCCAGCGCCTGCTCCAATTGTGGCAGGCTGAGGAAGCGATTGACATGGGCGTGACTATCAAGCTGCTGCCAGGCGGCTCGCAACTGCCAGAGCGACTCATCGAGCAGGGTTGAGAAAAAGATCTGGCCGCCCGGTTTGACCACCCGCAGCAGCTCGCCAAAAGCCTGGGCCGGACGCTCGCACCACTGCAGCGCCAGACTGGAGAAAACCCAGTCGAACGCGTTATCGGCGAAAGGAAGCTGCTCCGCATCGCCGCAGAACAGGCGAGCACCGCTGCCACGCAAGGCGGCCTGCGCCAGCATACCGGGGGCAAGATCCAGCCCCACCAGCTGGTGACAACGGTTCGCCAGTTGGGGCAAGAAAAAGCCGGTGCCGCAGCCCAGATCCAGCCCGCTCACCGTCAGATCAGTGCCAACCGGCCTGCTCGGCATCCATTCCAGCAACGCCTGACCCACCTCCTGTTGAAAGCGGGCGTGGGCATCGTAATGACGAGCGGCGGCGCCGAAACGGCGAGCAAGCTGCGCCTTGTCAACCGTTTGAAAACGCTCAGTCATGGTGAGCCTCCCCAAGCGTTGTAACTGCAGGGCAGACACCCAAGGCATCGAACAGGCGATCCACATCCTGCTCGCGGTGAGCCGCGCTTAAGGTAATGCGCAGCCGGGCCGTACCGACCGGCACCGTGGGCGGGCGGATGGCGCTCACCCAGACGCCGCGCTCCCGCAGCCGTTCAGCCAGTTGCAGCGCAGCACTGCTCTCCCCCACCAGCAGCGGCTGGATCGGGGTATCGCTCGCGCCAAGCTGCCAACCCTGATCCTTTGCCCCTTGCCGGAAGCGAGCGATCAGCTGGCCAAGATGGGCGCGGGACTCATCAGCCTCGCGCACCAGTTCGATGCTCTTGCTGACCGCGCAAGCCTGCGCGGCGGACATATGGGTGCTGTAGACATAGTGGCGGGCGAAGTTGACCAGATACTCCACCAGCTCGCGGCTGCCGCCGACAAAGGCACCGGCAACCCCAAGCGCCTTGCCAAAAGTGCCCATCTGGATGTGTACGCTGGCAGGTGGAACCCCTTGTGCCGCCAGCGTGCCGCGCCCCTCGGGCCCCAGCACGCCGAGGCCGTGGGCATCGTCGATCATCAGCCAGTTGCCGCTTTGGGCGGCCAGGGTTGTGAGCTCAGCCCAGGGGCCTTGATCCCCGTCCATACTGAACACCCCTTCCGACACAATCAATCCGCGATTTGGCTCAAGCTGCCGTTCAAGGGCCGCCATGTCGTTGTGGGCAAAGCGCTTCATCTTGCAGGGGAGCTGGCAGCCCATCTCCTGCAAAGAGGCGTGGTTGAGTTTGTCCTGCCACAGCAGATGCTCCTTGCCGAGCAGCGCTTTGAGCACCGCCTGATTGGCAGAAAAGCCGCAGTTGAACAGCAGCACCGCCTCCATCCCGAGCCACTCGGCCAGGGTCTCCTCAAGCTGTTGGTGGGCACGGCTGTACCCGGTCACCAGTGGCGAGGCGCCGGAGCCCGCACCATAGCGCTCAATCCCCGCGTTGAAGGCGGCCTTGATGGCGCCGTGATCTGCCAGTCCCAGATAGTCGTTGGCGGAAAAGTTGAGGTAGTCGCGCCCTGCAACCCTGAGCCGCCCGCCACTCGCCCCGTCGGTCGCAATGCGGTTGCGCAGCAGACCCACCTGCTCGCGCCCGGCCAGAGCCGCGCCCAGCGCAAAGGGGCCCGTTACTGCAGGGCCGTTCATGACCGCACAGCCCCTGAACGGGGACGGGTGGCGTCATAAAACATTTCGGCAGGTTCGCTCTGGCGGCTCACCTCGGCCAGCAGCTCCTCTTCTTGAACCTGATCCGGCTTCTGGGCCCGCTGGGCGGGGCGAATGCCGAGCCGCTTGAACAGCTGCATGTCGCTGTTTTCGTCCGGGTTGGGGGTGGTCAGCAGCTTGCAGCCGTAGAAGATGGAGTTGGCCCCAGCCATAAAGCACATGGCCTGCATCTGCTCGTTCATCTTCTCCCGCCCGGCAGAGAGGCGCACATGGGAGGCGGGCATCATGATCCGTGCCACAGCGATGGTGCGGATAAATTCGAACGGATCGAGGTTCTCCTCGTTCTCCAGCGGCGTTCCCTTCACCTTGACCAGCATATTGATGGGCACGCTTTCGGGATGTCGGGGCAAATTGGCGAGCGCCATCAAGAGGCCCGCCCGATCTTTCGCCTGCTCGCCCATGCCGACGATACCACCGGAGCAGACCTTCATGCCGGCGCTGCGCACATGCTCCAGGGTATCGAGCCGATCCTGATAGGTGCGGGTGGAGATGATCTCGCCGTAAAACTCCGGCGAGGTGTCGAGGTTGTGGTTGTAGTAATCAAGCCCCGCAGCGCCAAGACGCGCCGCCTGATCGGCGGTGAGCATCCCTAGCGTCATGCAGGTCTCCATCCCCAGCCCGCGCACCTCCTCGATCATCCGGATGATGTAGGGCATGTCCTTCTCTTTGGGGTTGCGCCAGGCGGCCCCCATGCAGAAACGGGACGAGCCATTGGCCTTGGCTTCGCGGGCCCGCTCCAGCACCTTCTCCACCTCCATCAGCCGCTCGGCCTCAAGACCGGTGTGGTAACGGGCGCTCTGGGGGCAGTATTTGCAATCTTCCGGGCAGGCGCCGGTCTTGATGGAGAGCAAGGTGCTCACCTGCACTTCATTCGGGTCAAAGTGGGCGCGGTGGACGGTCTGGGCCTGAAACAGCAGATCGTTGAATGGCAGGGCAAACAGGGCCTGAACCTCGGCTAGGGTCCAGTCATGACGAAGGGCGTGACCGCCCGCGGTGAGAGCATTCATACATGGCTTCCGGTTGTTATTAGTGGGATCCTGCGCCCGCCATCTTGGGATGGACGGCCACAAAACCCGCCGCCGGGCCTGCGCGCTCAGGGTGATGCGCAGTGCCAAGTGGCTGAAATTGTTGGCTAGTGTAGAGAGCACGCGTAGACTGTCAACACCGACCAGATCAAGTAAATTGACAACAGAACAACAAATGACCAATCAAGAATTCGACCTGCACCACATCTGGCACCCCTATACCTCACTCACTCACCCCCTGCCCTGCTATGAAGTGGCCAGCGCCAAAGGGGTGAAGATCACTCTCAGCGACGGCCGTGAACTGGTGGATGGCATGAGCTCCTGGTGGGCTTGCGTGCACGGCTATCAGGTGCCGGAGCTGGACGCCGCCGCCACCGCCCAGCTCGGCAAGATGTCCCACGTGATGTTTGGCGGCCTCACCCACGCCCCGGCGGTCGAGCTCTGCCGCAAGCTGGTGGAGATCACTCCGAAGGGGCTTGATCGGGTATTTCTGGCCGATTCCGGCTCGGTGGCAGTGGAAGTGGCGCTCAAGATGGCCCAGCAGTACTGGCACGCCAGGGGGACGCCCAGAGCCAAATTTGTCGCCCTGCGCAGCGGCTATCACGGCGATACCTTTGGCGCCATGAGCGTCTGCGATCCCGATGGCGGCATGCATGAGCTCTACAAAGGATTCCTGCCGGAACACTATTTTGTCGATGCGCCGAGCTGTCGCTTCCACGCCGAGTGGGACGAGCAGTGCGTGGTGGAGCTGGCGACACTCATGGCCGATCATCACGAGGAGATCGCAGCCATCGTGCTTGAGCCCATAGTGCAGGGCGCTGGCGGCATGCGCTTCTACCATCCCCGCTACCTGCAGTGGGTACGCGCCCTGTGCGACGAATTCGGCGTACTGCTCATAGCTGACGAGATTGCCACCGGCTTTGGCCGCACCGGCCAGCTGTTTGCTTGCGACTGGGCGGGGATCACCCCCGACATCATGTGTCTGGGCAAGGCGCTCACTGGCGGCTACCTCACCCTCTCGGCGACCCTGACAACCGAGCATGTCGCCCATACCATCTGTAACGGCAAGGCCGGCGTCTTTATGCACGGCCCCACCTTTATGGGCAACCCGCTTGCCTGCGCGGTGGCCAACGCCTCCATCGATCTGCTGCTGACCTCACCTTGGCAGGAGCGGGTGCGCACCATCGAGCATCAGCTGCGAACAGAACTGGTAGAGCTGACCCTGCACCCGGCGGTCGCGGATGTGCGAGTGCTCGGCGCCATCGGGGTGGTGGAGATGAAAGAGCGGGTGGATGTGGCGCGCATCCAGCGCAAATTTGTCGAACTGGGCGCCTGGATCCGCCCCTTTGGCAAGCTGGTCTACTTGATGCCCCCCTTCGTCATCACCCCTGAAGAGCTGCGGGTATTGACCGGCGCCATCCGTCAGGCCATCGCCGAAGGCGAGTTTTAATGCATGCAGCGGGCGGCCATCGCTGCCGCCCGTTTGACTACCGGCATTTGATATATAATAAGGACAACTTTATCCACTTCAGTGCAGTTTCACTTGCCGTAATGTGAGCAAAACACCAGACCTGAGGCCCCAAGAGGGGTAAACTGCTGCGGTTTTACTATCAAGAAAGACTGCTCATGCGCCTCTCCATTGCTGCCAAAATCAACTTTTTCCTGCTCTTCATCTTCTCCATGGTACTGGTCTTCTCCGCAGCCTATCAGGCAGTGCGCGAGCGCGATCTCATCCTGACCCTCATCAAGGAGCAGAGCCGCGAGCAGACCGAAGCCTATTTCGACGGTCTCAACATGCTGATGCTGACCGGCAAGATGGATGCCCGCGATACTATGCGCGGCAAGTTTCTCGACCACGCCCATGTGGAGGATGCACGCATCGTTCGTGGCGACGCGGTGAGCAAACAGTTCGGGCCGGGACGGGAGACCGAACAGGTAAAGGATGAGTTTGATGAGCTGGCACTGGCGGGCAAAGGGAGTCTGGAGGTGGTGCACAACGGCATGCACAGCCGTCTGGTAGTGACCCGACCGCTGCTGGCCAAGAAGGATTTTCGCGGCACCGACTGCACCAGCTGTCATCTGGTGCCGGAGAACACTGTGTTAGGAGCGGTGCGCTTTGACTACTCCCTCGATTCGCTGTTTACCCGGGTCGAGCAGAATATTCTCACCTCGGCGCTCATTCTCACCGGCATCTTCGGGATGGGACTGCTGCTGACCCTCTGGGTCATCCGCACC
Source organism: Aeromonas sp. S13(2024) (assembly GCF_041402405.1). Taxonomy (NCBI): domain Bacteria; kingdom Pseudomonadati; phylum Pseudomonadota; class Gammaproteobacteria; order Aeromonadales; family Aeromonadaceae; genus Aeromonas; species Aeromonas sp. S13(2024). The sequence continues at coordinate 110,846 of NZ_JBGLRA010000003.1, forward strand.
TGGATCGTGCGCCCCCTCAACCAGTTGACCCGCTCCATGGAAGAGGCCACCGACCTGCACGACTTCGGACACCGGCTGGAGGGGGATGACGGCGACGAGATTGGCCGGGTGGCGGTGGCCTACAACCAGATGCTCGACAGTGTGGAGCGCCAGCTCGGCAAGCGCACCAAGGCCAGCAGGCAGGAGCCGGATCAGCCCCACTGAGGCGGGCGCTTAACCGACGTAGTAGAAAAGCAGACTGGCGATCAGCACCAATAGCAGGATGGCCAGATTGACATGCCGGGAGTCATCCTGACGGCGGCTGCGCTTGCGCTCCAGCAGCAACACCGCCAGCGTCAGGGCGCAACAGCTCCAGAGCCCGTAGACCAGCCAGGGGGTAAGGGCCGGGTCCCAATAATCGCGCACCTCGATCCCGCCATAGACCAGAAAACCGTAGGCGATTTCGGGACGGGCATAGTGGTAAAGGGAGAGCAGCACGATAAAGCCGCCCCAGCAGAGCATCACCAGCCCCTGCAACACCCGTGTCAGCCAATCTGGCCCATGCCGCCGATCTTTCACCCACCTCTCCTGCGCCCGTGACACTCTTGTTGAGTGAACCATGCCGAAAACCCCACCAGAGTCCGACATTTTTGCTTGTTTATCAAACCCGCGCGGGTAAGATTGACGGCTTAGTCTGCCATGGTGGGCCATCTGTGCCCGGGCCAGACTCCCTAGTGTTGCAAATAGCGCTGCAAGAACAAGCTGGAGACAATATTTCGATGACGCACGCATCCGTAGTAGATGTGCTGGCCGGTAAGTATCCGGTCGGCACCACCCAAACTGTCAAAGGGTGGATCCGGACTCGCCGTGATTCCAAGGCGGGGATCTCATTTTTGGCCATTTCCGATGGCTCCTGTTTCCATCCGGTACAGGCAGTTGTCCCCAATACCCTGGCCAATTACGAGAATGAAGTGCTGCGTCTGACCACTGCCTGCTCCGTGGAAGTGACCGGCGTGGTTGCCGCCTCTCAGGGCAGCGGCCAGGCTTTCGAACTACAGGCGACCGAGGTGAAGGTAGTCGGCTGGGTCGAAGATCCGGACACCTACCCGATGGCCGCCAAGCGCCACAGCATCGAATACCTGCGTGAACAGGCCCACCTGCGCCCGCGCACCAACATCGTTGGCGCCGTGACCCGCGTTCGTCACTGCCTGGCGCAAGCCATCCACCGCTTCTTCCACGAAGAGGGTTTCCTCTGGGTTGCGACCCCGCTCATCACCGCCTCTGACACCGAAGGTGCCGGCGAGATGTTCCGCGTCTCCACTCTGGACATGGAAAACCTGCCGCGCACCGACGCCGGCAAGGTGGACTACAACGAAGATTTCTTCGGCAAAGAGGCTTTCCTGACCGTATCCGGCCAGCTGAACGCCGAAACCTATGCCTGCGCCCTCTCCAAGGTCTACACCTTCGGCCCGACCTTCCGCGCTGAAAACTCCAACACCAGCCGCCACCTGGCCGAGTTCTGGATGGTTGAGCCGGAAGTGGCCTTCAACGATCTGGAAGATAACGCCGCACTGGCCGAAGCCATGCTGAAGTATGTCTTCAACGCCGTACTGACCGAGCGTCGCGACGATCTGGAGTTCTTCGCCCAGCACGTGGACAAGGATGCCATCGGCCGTCTGGAGCGTTTCGTCTCCTCCGACTTCGCCCAGATCGACTACACCGACGCCATCGAAGTGCTGCAAAACTGCGGCAAGAAGTTCGAGTTCCCGGTCTCCTGGGGTATCGATCTCTCCTCCGAGCACGAGCGCTATCTGGCCGAGGAACACTTCAAGTCTCCGGTGGTGGTGAAGAACTACCCGAAAGATATCAAAGCCTTCTACATGCGCCTCAACGACGACGGCAAGACCGTTGCCGCGATGGACGTACTGGCACCGGGCATCGGCGAGATCATCGGTGGTTCCCAGCGTGAAGAGCGTCTGGACGTGCTGGATGCCCGCCTGGCCGAGATGGGCCTGAACAAGGAAGATTACTGGTGGTACCGCGACCTGCGTCGCTTCGGTACCGTGCCGCACTCCGGCTTCGGTCTGGGCTTCGAGCGTCTGGTGGTCTACGTGACCGGCATGGGCAACGTCCGCGACGTGATCCCGTTCCCGCGTACTCCGCGTACCGCCGAGTTCTGATCAGCGGCATCTTGCCACTGCATTGCAAAAGCCGACCTGTGGGTCGGCTTTTTTATTGTCACCGTTATGGGTGATACTCAGGATCAATCGGCACAAGGAACTCGTCGCCTATGGGATATCGCCTGCTGCTCTCGCTACTGCTGTCCTGCATGCCTGTTCAACTGTGGGCCGAGCCCGTTCGTCTGACCACCCTGGAGTGGCCCCCCTACACCAGCCAGAGCCTGCCCGATGGCGGCCTCACCGGTCATATCGTCAAGCGCGCCTTTGCCGAGGCGGGACTGGAGGTGACGTTCGACTTCTACCCCTGGCAGCGGGCGGTACGGCTGGCGGCCGACCCGACCCAGCCTTACAGCGGCTATTTTCCCGAGTACCTCTCCGACACCCTGCCCACCCTGTGGCGCAGCTCCGCCAGCGTGGGCGACAGCGTGCTGGGTATGGCGCAGCGCTCAGGCCCCCCCATCCCCTGGCAGCAGCTCACGGATCTCGCCCCCTACCGGATCGGCGTGGTGGAGGGATACGTCAACACCCGTGAATTCGATGCCCTGATGGCCAGCAAGCGCCTCAACACTGCCGCCGTCGATTCCGACCTGCTCAACCTGCGCAAATTGCAGCGCGACCGGCTCGATCTGGCGGTGGTCGATCGGGATGTCTTTCACTGGCTCATCAACCATGATCGCAAGCTGAGCAGCGCCGGATTGCAATTTCACCCGAAGATCCTCGAACACAAGAGCCTGCACATCATGTTTCGCCCCGATCAGCAGGCGTTGCAGCAACGGGTGGCGCAGGCCATTGCCAGATTGGATATTGCCAAGCTGAGCGAGGATTATCAGCGCCGCTATCTGCAGCAAGCCCCTGCGGCCAAGTGAGTCAACCCGCTGAAGTCAGCCCTTGCTGGCAAAAATAGCCTGAGCGCTGGCTTTTTCACCCTCTTCTGCCGCAATCGAGCCCTTTTTATGCCCCTCCCCTGCAGCCCTGTTGCCGCTCTGCTCTACCGCCATGACCACCCGATGGCTTGGCCCCGAGTGATACCACTTGGTGACAAAAATGATGTTTTTGTTAGTACGTGGTTTTTAAGTGGTTTAATCAAAAATTCATCGAGTTATTGAAGTAACTCAATTTTTTCACTTTTTCAGGGGAGCAGAATAGCAACTAACCCTTTTGGGCTAAATAAAACAGACAATGACAATTCATGGTTCAGGCTACCCGCGGCAATATGGGTTGAATCACACGAGGTAACGGAATGATCTTGATGGAATTTTTAGTGGTACTCGGCTGCTTGCTGCTGGGTACCCGCTTTGGGGGCATGGGACTCGGTCTCATCAGTGGTATCGGTCTCTTCCTGCTGACCTTCGTCTTCGGCCTGGTGCCGGGCGAACCGCCTGTTCAGGTAATGCTGACCATTCTGGCGGTGATCGGCTGTGCCGCCACCCTGCAGACTGCCGGTGGCCTCAACCTGATGATGCAAGTGGCCGAACGTCTGCTGCGCCGTCACCCGCAATACATCACTATCCTGGCGCCGCTCACCACCTGGACCCTCACCTTCCTGTGCGGTACCGGCCACGTGGTCTACACCATGTTCCCCATCATCGCTGACATCGCGCTGCAGAAGAACATCCGTCCCGAGCGCCCGATGGCCGTGGCCTCCGTTGCCTCCCAGATGGCCATCTGCGCCTCCCCGGTCTCCGTTGCCGTGGTCTCCATGGTTTCCATTCTGGCGGCCGGTCACGGTATCGGTCAGGCTTACGGCCTGCTCGACATCCTGATGATCGCCATCCCCTCCTCCCTGACCGGCGTTATCGTGGCAGCCCTGTGGAGCCTGCGTCGCGGCAAGGATCTGGACAAGGACGAAGAGTTCCAGGCCAAGATCAAAGACCCGGAGCAGCGTGCCTTCATCTACGGTGGTGGCGAGACCCTGCTCAACACCAAGTTCCCGAAAGAGGCCTACTGGTCTACCTGGATCTTCTTCGCCGCCATCGCTGCCGTGGTATTGCTCGGTGCCAACGAAGGTCTGCGTCCGGTGTTCACCATCAAGGACAAAACTGGCCCGCTCTCCATGAACCTGGTGATCCAGATGATGATGCTGATCGCCGGTGCCATCATCCTGATGCGCTGCAAGGTCAAGCCGGGCGAGATCGCCAACGGTGCCGTCTTCAAGGCAGGCATGGTCGCCATCTTCTCCGTATTCGGGGTTGCCTGGATGAGTGAGACCTTCTTCCAGGCCCACATGCCGCTGCTCAAAGAGACCCTGGCCCATGTGGTACAGGCCCAACCCTGGACCTACGCCCTGGTGCTGTTCCTCATCTCCAAGCTGGTAAACAGCCAGGCCGCCGCCCTGACCGCCATCGCCCCCATGGGTCTGGCGCTGGGTGTGGAGCCGAAGCTGCTGATCGCCTTCCTGCCGGCGAGCTACGGCTACTTCGTGCTGCCGACCTACCCGAGCGATCTGGCCTGTATCGGTTTCGACCGCTCCGGCACCACCCGCATCGGCAAGTTCATCATCAACCACAGCTTCATCATTCCGGGGCTGATCGGGGTGGTGACCTCCTGCTCGCTGGGCTTTATCCTCACCAGCATCCTGCTCTAATCGCAGCGGCGTTTACCACGCTATTGCAATACAGGCCCCCGCTTCGGGGGCCTGCTTTTTTCCCGCTCTGTGACCCCAACCATTTCCCCGCCGCCATTTCCGGACACAATACCTTTACCTCTGCCCACGCCGCTGGGTAGCATGCCCCCTCGTTCACCACCGGAATCTCATCCATGTCTCGCGTCATCCTGCTCTGGAGCGGTGGCAAAGATGCCATGCTGGCCCTCTGTCATGCTCGCCAAGCGGGCCATCAGGTGATGGCACTGGCCACCTTTGCGCCGCCAGAGCCCCGATTTCTCGCTCACCCCTTGCCGCTGGTGCGCCGTCAGGCGGAAGCCCTCGGGCTGCCCCATCTGCTGGTCACCATAGAAGCGCCGTTCGATCTCGGTTATGAGCGGGCACTGGCGCGGCTCAAGGAGGAGTGGGCCCTCGACGGGGTGGTGACCGGCGATATCGACAGCGTGGGCGGTGCGCCTAACTGGATCCGCGAGCGCTGCCGCCCGCTTGGTCTCACCGTCCACACCCCGCTCTGGCAGCAATCTCGTCAAGCCTTGCTGGCGGATATGCTGGCGCGCAGCATCGTCGCCCACCTCTCCTGCGTCGATACCCGGGTGCTGGCTCCCGAGTGGACTGGGCGCACCCTTGATGCCGCCACCCTCGCCGAGTTGCAACAACTGGCCGAGCGCGAAGGCTTCGATGCCTGCGGCGAGCAGGGGGAGTACCACACCATGGTGACTGACGGCCCGGGCTTTGCGGCCCCGCTGCGCCTCGATGGCTGGCTGGTGGCGCGGCAGGATCACCTAGCCTATCTGGCCGAGCCACTGGGGTAACGGCCTCAGGCCATCTGGCCCGCTCACTCAGCGCGCGAAAAATTGAGATAAAAAAACGGGAGGCAACAGCCTCCCGTTTGGATTTGAGCGGGCCAATAACGACCCGAACAAGGGATAAACCGGCTTATTTCGCCAGCTTGCCCAGCACCCGCTGCAGCAGGCGGATGCGCGGCTCGATGCTCTCCAGCAGCAGGAACTCCGCCTCCGAGTGGAAACCGCCCCCCATGGGGCCGAAGCCATCCAGCGACGGCACCCCCGCGGCGGCGGTGAAGTTGGCATCCGAGCCGCCACCGGCTTCCAGCCAGTTGAAGGGGATACCTTCCTCTTTGGCTGCCTCCTCCACCAGCGCCATCAGCACCTCGGTGTCACCGCTCGGTCGCATCGCCGGCTTGAAGGTCTGGCGATCCACCTCGACCCGACAACCGGCGAGGAAGGGATTGTTGGCCATAAAGGTGAGCCGGTCGTGTACCGCAGCGGCCTCTTCGTTGCTCCAGAAGCGCAGATCGACGATCGCCTCGGCAAAGTCCGGCACCACGTTAACGCCAGTGCCACCCTGTACCACGCCGACGTTCATGGTGGTGCCCGTGGTCATGTTGACCTGCTCGTTGATGGCCAGTACCCAGTGCGCCAGCTCGGTGATGGCAGAGATCCCTTCGGTGAGGGCCGAACCGGCGTGGGACGCCTTGCCGTGGAAGGTGATGCGGTACTTGGCATTGCCCTTGCGGGCGCTGATGAGATCCCCGTTGGGACGCGCCGCCTCGGCCACCAGCACGCAGCCGCTCTGTTTGGCCTTCTCCACCAGCCAATTCTTGGACCAGGGGGAGCCAATCTCCTCGTCGCAGTTGCAGCAGACCAGCACCTTGAGCCTGGCCAGCTGTGCCGGATCCATCTCTTTGAGGGCATACCAGGTGGAGAGCAGGCCGCTCTTCATGTCCGAGACGCCGGGGCCAAAGGCCTGATTGCCTTCGATTTTCAGCGGGCGCTTGGCCGCCGTCCCCTCGGGGAAGACGGTATCCATGTGGCCCACCAGCATCACATCGTAGTGATCGGCCCCTGGGGCATTGGTTGCCTCGAGGCAGGGGCCGCACTCGGCGGCGAACTGGTGACGAGTCACCTGCCAGCCGATGGCCTCATATTTCTCGGTCATGATGTCGGCCACTTTGGCCACCCCGGCCGGGGTGCGAGTACCGCAATCGAGGTTGATGAGCGGGGCCAGATCGGCCAGATAGCTATCGAGGGAAAACGGGCTCTTTACAACTGTCATTATCTTCTCCATGCAACAATCAGCATTGATGGCCGATCGTCTATTGCAACAATGCGACACAGTGAGAAAAAGGCGGGCAGCCATGCCACCCGCCCGACCGGTAAATTCCAAACACCACTACATAACCCACATCACTACATGAACAGCAGATAGTTGAGGGTCAACGCCGTCACCAGCGCCCCCGCCATCGGCACGCTGGTGCGCTTGACCACGGTAAAGGGCGATACCTTGGCAATCCCCGCACAGGCGATCAGTACCGCTGCGATGGGGGAGACGGTGCGGCCGATACTGGAAGCGAGCTGCATCGGCAGCAGCATGGTCACCGCAGGTACGCCAAACTTGGCTGCCACCGCCGGTGCCAGGGTCGAGAAGCTGAGGAACGCCGCATTGCCGGAGCCCATGATGACCGCCGCCACCATGATCAGCGCCACCATCACCAGCGTCATCAGACCGCTGCCGATACCGGCATTGCTGGCAGAGTGCAGCAGGGTATCGATGGCGCCGATGGCCTTGAGGGATTCGGCAAACAGCTCGGCACAGACGATGAGCGCCACCACGGGGCCAAACACCTTGCCCATGCCGTCGAGGAAGCTCGACAGCCCGGCAAAAGCGGTACGCACCGAGCGGCTACGCAGCAGCTCGCACAGCATGCCGATAAAGACCGACAGCAGCATGGCCACCTCCACGCTCATCTTGATGTCGCTCACCAGCAGCTTGGAGAAGGTCATCATCAGCACGAAGGGGATGATCGGCAGCAGGGCATACCAGGTGGGCGCCTGCACGCTCTCGGTGCCCTGTTCGTCCAGCTCGGCGTGATCGCCACGATGGAGCGCAGGATCCCAGCCATCCTTGCGATCGCAGTGACGCTGCCAGAAGAAGTGCAGAACCATGGTCACCAGCAGCATGGGGGCCACCAGCCAGATCTGGTAGTCAACGAAATAGCTGGTCGGATCCATGCCGGATTGGCCAGCGGAGAAGATGGCGTTGGTCTGGGTCGGGCCAATCTCGAACGCCTGGGAGGTGGCGATGACACCACAGGCGGAGGCCGGGCTGATGCCGAGGTTGCGCATCACCGGATACATGGTGACCATCAACAGCAGGCCAAGGCCGGTAGCGGAGGTGACGAACAGGGAGACGAATACCGCCACCAGATAGCAGATGGAGAGCATCAGGTAGCTGGACTGGATGCCTGCCACCGGTTTGACCGCCACCCGCACCAGCGCCTGAGAGGCCCCGATATGGGACATGTAGGTGGCAAAACCCGCCACCGCCATGATGGTGAGGCCGAGCCCAGCCGCGCGGTAGGAGAAGATCCCCTTGAACACTTCGAACAGGTCGAACAGGGCGAAGCCGGTGCTCTTGTCAGCGGGGAGAATGGGGTGCAGCCCCAACCAGTAGGCCACCGCAAAAATGGCCATGCCCGCCAGCGCCAGCACCGCCTGCGGGTTGTAATCCTTGATGATGCCGTAGACTACGGCGACCAGAACGAGCAAGACGAATAAAAGTTCCAATATTCACTCCTGATAAATTTATCGAAGAGCGAAATCTAGTGATCTGACCACTATTTGCCTTTGATCCCTATCAATAAAGGTGCCGTCACCGTGATTCATTAGCATAATATGTCGGCCATGTAACAATTTTTCGTTATTTCAACTGCCAGAAAACCTTTATCACCCCATATCCGGGAATTGTGTGACGCGACTCCCCTCTTTTTTGCGTTGGATCAACATCTGACGGCGCCGAACTGGCGAAGATGCGCTTCGACACATAGCGACCATTTCGCGCCGGAGAGAGTTATGACAAGCCAAGCCACCGCAGGTGCTTCGACCTGCGACTACAAGCTGTGGGACATCCTCGTCGAGTCTGCAAAGGAACGCACTACCATTCGTTACTCCAAACTGGCCAAGCAGGCCGGGCTGGAGCAGTGCCAGGATGAACTGCGCACCCTGCTGCAACGCATCCGCATGTACTGCACCGAAAACAACCTGCCGATCCTCTCCGCCATCGTGGTGGACGACGTGGGCAAATACACTGGCCTCTCTTCCAGCCTGCCTGATGCCCCCTGGGAACGGGCCCGGGTCTTTGACCATGAGTGGACCACCCTGCACTGATTGAGGTGCTTGATGATGCCGACCAAAACGCGCCCGCTGGCGCGTTTTGGCTATCTGGTGTTTGCCCTTTCTCTTTTTCTCCTGCAATAGTCGATCTTCTCCCGCAATACCCAACCCCATCGGGCACGCCCACCGTACTGCTTCTGACCTTGTGTTCAAAATCGCCGCTCAGGTGTGACCAGTTCCGGTAAAACCCGCGAGCCGGACCATCGGCGTTGCCATGGGATTGCCACAATGCCAGAATCGGGCCCTTGCACTGCGTTGATTCGGATTTTCGGGCACGGCCACGGCCAGCGCCCACAAGAGAAGGACTCCCCATGGCCATCACCCTCTATGGCATCAAGAACTGCGACACCATCAAGAAAGCCCGCAAGTGGCTGGATGAGGCCGGTATCGACTACCGCTTTCACGACCACCGCGCCGACGGCCTGAACCCGGACGATCTGGACAGCTGGCTGGCAAAACTCGGCTGGGAAGCCCTGCTCAACAGCCGCGGCACCACTTTCCGTGCCCTGCCGGATGAGGCCAAACAGGGGCTCGACACCGCCAAGGCACGCGCCCTGCTGCTGGAACATCCGGCCATGATCAAGCGCCCGCTGCTCGACCGTGACGGCGAACTGACTCTGGGTTTCAAGGCTGATCACTACCAATCCCTCTTTTCCCGTTAAGGACAACTAAGGACAACTGATGTCGGATGTCATCGCACTGGCCAAGGATCTGATCCGCCGCCCCTCCGTTACCCCCCTCGATGAAGGGTGCCAGACCCTGATGGCGGAGCGCCTCGCCAGGATCGGGTTCGTTATCGAGCCCATGGTGTTTGAGGACACCACCAACCTCTGGGCCCGCCGTGGCAGCGAGGGGCCACTGTTCTGCTTCGCCGGCCACACCGACGTGGTGCCCGCCGGGCCGCTGGACAAATGGCACACACCGCCGTTCGAGCCGACCATCAAGGATGGTGTGCTCTACGGGCGCGGCGCCGCCGACATGAAGGGCTCGCTGGCTTCCATGGTGGTGGCGGTCGAGCGCTTCGTGGCCGAGCATCCGGATCACGCCGGGTCCATCGCCTTTCTCATCACCTCCGATGAGGAGGGGCCCTTTATCAATGGCACCACCCGGGTGATCGACACCCTGGAGGCCCGTAACGAGAAGATCCGCTGGTGCATCGTTGGCGAGCCCTCCTCTACCGCCGTGGTAGGGGATGTGGTGAAGAACGGCCGCCGCGGCTCCATCACCGGCGATCTGCTGGTGCGTGGAGTGCAGGGCCATGTCGCCTATCCCCATCTGGCGGACAACCCCATTCACAAAGCCGCGCCAGCGCTGGCGGAACTCGCCGCCACCGTGTGGGATGAGGGCAACGCCTACTTCCCCCCCACCAGCTTCCAGATCGCTAACATCTCAGCCGGCACCGGCGCCTCCAACGTCATTCCGGGCGAGCTGCAGGTGCAGTTCAACTTCCGCTTCAGTACCGAACTGACCGACATGGATATCCGTGAGCGGGTCGAAGCGCTGCTGGATAAACATGGCCTCGATTATCAGCTGAGCTGGACCCTCTCCGGCCAGCCGTTCCTCACCGACACCGGCGCGCTGCTCGATGCGGCCGTGGCGGCCATCGAGGCAGTGAACGGCCAGCGACCGGCCCTGCTCACCACCGGCGGCACCTCCGACGGGCGCTTTATCGCCCCCACCGGCGCCGAGGTGATTGAGCTCGGTCCCGTCAACGCCACCATTCACAAGGTGAACGAGTGCGTGAAGGCGGACGATCTGGATCTGCTGGCGGACATGTACCAAGGGGTGCTCGAGAGATTGCTGGCATGACGCAGGAACAACTGCTGGGGCTCGACGAGAGCCACCTTATTCTGGTGGGGCGCGGCCCCCATCGTCTGACCGCAGCCACCGCGGCGGCCTTCAACGACATGCAGGTTGCGGCCGCCTATGAGGGGTTCAACCTGCAGGCGGCCTCCAGCTGGCGCAGCTTCGAGCGCCAGCTCGCCATCTGGAATGGCAAGTGGCGCGGCGAGCGGCCGCTGCTCGATGCCAACAGCCAGCCCATCGATGCCCTGCAACTAAGCGAGGTGGAGCGGCTGCACGCCATCCTGCGCTGGAGCGCCCTGCCCGGCACCAGCCGCCACCACTGGGGGACCGATCTCGATATCTACGACCCAGACTGCCTACCCGCCGATACCAAACTGGCGCTGGAGCCGTGGGAGTATGAAGCCGGGGGCTGGTTTGCGGATCTCAGCGTGTGGCTCAGCGATCATATGAGCGACTTCGGCTTCTTCCTCCCTTATGCCAAGCCGGTCGGGGCAGAGAGCGGGGTCGCCTACGAGCCCTGGCATATCAGCTTCTCGCTGGAGTCCGATGAGCAGCGGCTCGATCCCGCGGCACTGGCGCTTTGCCTGCAACAGGCGGATATTGAAGGTAAGTCGACCATATTGGCCAATCTTGATGAAATTTTGGCCCGTTATGTCACCACCTGTCCTGACGAAAGGAAAATCCCATGAATCTCTGGCTGTGGATAGGGTTGCCGCTGCTGTTCCTGCTCGGGCTGTTTCTCAATGCCATCAAAGACATGAAACGGCTGGAGAAGCAGTTGCCCAACTACAAGGACAAGATCCGCGAAGTGAAGGATGACGAGGACGACTGAATCCCGCCCCATCCCGTGGGGAGCGCCCTTATGCTCCCCTCTCCTTCTGCTGTGCCGTTTCGCTTTTCCCCGCCTTATCCTCCCTGCGCATCCTGAAATCGACGCTCCTTTGACTCCGCTTTCGATAACCCCGTCACTGTCAGAATATGGCGCGGCCATGCTGAAAAAAGGGATGAAAAATGTAAGAAAGTGCAAATTGATGCACAAATAAGCCACACAAGGGGGGCCTAACTGCATATAATGTGCCTACTTTGCACATTACCAGGAAGGAGTTCGCCCTTGGATGCCGCTACCATCAACAGTTTCTTTTTTGTCGCTGCCCTGTTGGTGGGAGCCAGCGTACTGTTGAGCGCCCTCTCTTCCCGCCTCGGTATTCCCATTTTGGTTATCTTCCTCGCCGTCGGCATGCTGGCCGGTGAGGATGGCCCAGGTGGTATCCACTTCGCTGACTACTCCATCGCCTATCTGGTAGGCAACCTGGCGCTTGCCATCATCCTGCTCGACGGCGGCATGCGCACCCGGGTCTCCTCGTTCCGGGTGGCACTCTGGCCTGCCCTGTCGCTGGCGACGGTCGGGGTGGCCATCACCACTGGCCTGACGGGGCTTGCCGCCGCCTGGCTGTTTGACCTCAACCTGATGCAGGGGATGCTGATCGGCGCTATTGTCGGCTCCACCGATGCGGCGGCGGTCTTCTCCCTGCTTGGCGGGCGCAGTCTCAACGAGCGGGTGAGCGCCACCCTGGAGATAGAGTCAGGCAGCAACGACCCCATGGCGGTGTTTCTCACCGTCACCCTGATCGAGGTGCTCGCCACCGCCCAGCAAGGGCTGGATGGGGGCTTCCTGCTGCTGCAACTGGTCAAGCAGTTTGGTCTTGGCGCCGGGATTGGCCTTGGCGGCGGCTGGCTGCTGTGGCGCCTTATCAACACCGCCCGTCTGGCGCCGGGACTCTATCCGCTGCTCACCGTCAGCGGCGGCCTGCTGATCTTCGCCCTCACCACGGCGGTCGGTGGCAGCGGTATTCTCGCCATCTATCTCACCGGTCTGTTGCTCGGTAACCTCACCCTGCGCAGCCGCAGCACCACATTGTCGGTGCTGGACGGTCTGACCTGGCTCAGCCAAATCGGCATGTTTCTGGTGCTGGGGCTGCTCGCCTCCCCCCACAAGTTGCTGCCCATCGCCCTGCCCGCGCTGGCGCTGGCGATGTGGATGATCCTGTTTGCCCGCCCGGTGTCGGTCTGGATCGGGCTGTTGCCGTTCAAGAACTTCGCCCCGCGCGAGCGCTGGTTTATCTCCTGGGTCGGTCTGCGCGGCGCCGTGCCCATCATTCTGGCGGTGTTCCCCATGATGGCGGGGCTGCCCAACGCCCAGCTCTACTTCAACGTCGCCTTCTTCGTGGTGCTGGTTTCGCTGATTTTGCAGGGCAGCTCGCTGCCGCTGGCTTCAAAACTGGCGCGGGTGGAGGTGCCGGCACCACCGTCGCCCATCAACCGCTCCGGGCTCGAGATCGATCTCGACAGCCAGTGGGAGACCTTCGTCTACCAGCTTGGGGAAGAGAAGTGGTGCATCGGCTCGCCACTGCGGGATCTGCAGATGCCCACCGGCACCCGGATCTGCGCCCTGTTTCGTGGCCGCGAGCTGCTCCACCCCTCGGGCAGTACCTGTCTGCAGGCTGATGACATCCTCTGCGTGATCGGTCACGAACGTGACCTCCCCGCCCTCGGCCAGCTGTTCAGTCAGGCGCCGGAGCAGGATCTCGGCCCCCGCTTCTTCGGTGACTTCCTGCTGGAGGCGGCGGCACGGCTGGTGGATCTCGCCCCTCTTTACGGGCTGGATGTGAGCGAGGTGGCGGATCAGACACTGGGTGATTTTATTGCCAGTCAGTTGGGCGATAATCTGGTGGTCGGTGACAACATCGAATGGCAGGGCCTGATCTGGACCGTGGCCGAAATGGACGAGAGCGTGCCGGGCAAGATCGGGGTGCGCTTTCAGGAAGAGGACCCGGTCTGACCGACCGACCCGTATCAAGTCCCCAGCAAGAAGGGAGAGTGTTATGCCATATCAAAGTTTGCTGTCCGGCCCCCTGCCCCCCGCTGCCAATCTGGGGGTCATTGAAGGCTTTTTTGGCAAGGGATGGAGCTGGCAGGCCCGCGCCCGCTACGCCCAGTGGCTGCCACGCCACGGCTACGGCTTCTATATCTACGCTCCGAAAGAGGATGGCTATCTGCGCAAGCACTGGGCCCTCCCCTGGCCCGAGCAGCAGCTGGCCGATCTCGCCGAGCTGGCGCGCCAGTGCCGCGCCAACGGGCTCGCCTTCGGGGTGGGCTTGAGCCCCATGGGGGCGCATCACGACTACGAGCGGCAGCGCCCGGCACTGCTTGAAAAAGTGCGCCTCATCGACGAGATGCTCCAACCCGATATTCTGGCGGTGCTGTTTGACGACATGAAGGGGGATACCCCGGACCTGGCCCGTCACCAGCTCACCATCGCCCACGATATCGCGGCCCACAGCAAGGCGACCCGCCTCATCTTCTGCCCCAGCTACTACTCGACCGATCCGGTGCTGGAGAAGGTGTTTGGCACCATGCCTCCCCGCTATCTGGAGGAGCTTGGCGAACAGCTCGACCGCCGTTTCGAGATCTTCTGGACCGGTCCCAAGGTCTGCTCCAGCGAATATCCGGCCAGTCACCTCAAGCAGGTGGCCGAACTGCTCGGCCGCAAGCCCTTCCTGTGGGACAACTACCCGGTTAACGATGGCAGCAAGGCGAGCAGCTACCTGCATCTGCGCGCCTTCGAGAATCGCCCTGCCGAACTGGCGGATCTGGTCTCTGGCCACGCGGTCAACCCGATGAAACAGGCAGCGCTCTCCGCCCTGCCCCTCGCCACCCTGCCGATGAGCTACCGACTCGGCAAGCAGTACGACCCCGACAAGGCGCTGCATGCCGCCCTCAACGCCACCTGCGGCCCGCAGATCTCGGCGATGATCGAGGCAGACCTGCCGCTGTTTCAGGATCTGGGGCTGGCACAGCTCACCCCAGAGCAGATTGCCGCCCTCAAGGCGCGCTATCTGCCGTTTCGTGACCAATCCTGCGTCGACGAAATCGTGCGCTGGCTGGACGGGGAGTATGTGTTCGACCCCGACTGCCTGACCGATTAAACCACCCCTGCGGGGGGCAGAAAGGAGGTTGTATGGATGCACACCTGCTTTACCAGAATCTGGCGGTGATCGCCGCCTTCTTGCTGGTCTACAGCCTGATCGCGGGGCGCTTCGAGTCAAAGCTGGTCAACGGCCCTCTGCTCTTTCTGCTGACCGGCTGGTTGCTGGGGCCGGGAGGGCTGGAGCTGCTCTCCCTCTCTATCGACAGCGCCGGCATCAAGCTGCTGGCCGAGCTGACGCTGGTCATCGTGCTGTTCAACGATGCCGCCAACACCAACTGGCAGGTATTGCTGGCCAACCGCCAACTCCCCATCCGGCTTTTGCTGATTGGCCTGCCCCTCACCCTGCTCTGTGGCGCCCTGTTTGGCCACTGGATCTTCCCCGACCTGCCACTGCTGGAGATGGCCATTCTCTCCACCATTCTTGCCCCCACCGATGCAGCGCTCGGCAAAGCGGTGGTAAGCAACCCCGCAGTGCCGGCACCGGTGCGTGAAGGGCTCAATCAGGAGAGCGGCCTCAACGACGGCATCTGCGTACCTGTGCTGCTTCTGCTGCTGGCCCTTATCGCCCCCACCGAGCAGCACGCAGGCACCGCCACCTTGGCCATCACCCTGATGCTGGAGGAGATCGGTATTGGCCTGCTGGTCGCCTTTGTACTGACCAGCCTCACCATCCGGCTGCTGAAGATCTCCTATCTCAATGGTTGGCAACTGCCACTCTGGCGTCAGCTCACCATGCCGGGGCTGGCCCTGCTCTGCTTTGCGCTGGCCCAGACGCTGGGTGGCAGCGGCTTTATCGCCGCCTTTGTCGGTGGCCTCTTTATCGGCCACCGCCTCGGCGAGCACAAGCACGCCTATATGGACAGCTGCGAAGGCTACGGCGACCTGCTCTCCGTGGTGATCTGGATGGTGTTTGGCGCGACCCTGATGCCCATTCTGCCGGAGCTGCTGCACTGGCAATACTGGCTCTATGCCATTGCCAGCCTCACCCTGCTGCGGATGGTGCCGGTTTGGCTCAGCCTCATCGGTACCGGCCTCAAGCCGGAGCTCAAGCTCTTTATCGGCTGGTTCGGCCCGCGGGGCCTTGCCAGTATCGTCTTTGCGGTGATGGTGCTGCAAAACGAGCCTGCCCTGATTGGCCAGCGCCCCATCATCGCCACCGTGCTCTGCACCATCATATTGAGCGTCATCCTGCACGGCCTCACCGCCAACCCCTGGGTCGAGCGTTTCAAGCCTCGCTGAGCCACCCGGCGCCCATTAAAAATGCCACCGACCGGTGGCATTTTTCTTGTATGGTGCGGGTCACTGACAGCTCTTACCCGAGCGCCAGCCAAACTCCCACCCCCAGCATCAGAGTACCGGCGATGCGGTTCATCAGAGTGACGTTGCCGCTCTTGGCGAGGAAGTGGCGCAGAGTGCGGCCACCGCTGGCGTAGAGCAGCAGGCAGGAGAACTCGATGATCAGGATCAGCGCCACCAGCGCGCTGATCTGCGGCGCCATCGGCTTGTCGGCAGAGATAAAGGGGGGCAGCAGGGAGATCATGAAGGCCCACCCTTTGGGGTTGGCGATGGCGGTGACAAAGCCCTGCAGCGCCAACCCCATGGCGCTGGTCTGTTGACCGGCCGAGAGATCCGCCGGAATGGCCATCTTCCCTTTAGCCTGCCACATCTGGATGCCAAGCCACACCAGATAGGCGCCCCCCACATATTTGAAGGCGGCGAAGATCCCCGGATAGTTGAGCATGATGGCTGCCACCCCGATCACCGACAGCACCGAGACCAGCCCGACCCCGATCAGCTCCCCCCACATCATGTGCAGGGTACGGCGCACCCCCAGGCTCATCCCCAGGGTCATCGACAGGGTCATGCACATGCCGGGGGTCACCGAGACAAAGAAAAAGGTCGGGATAAACAGAGCCAGAATGGCCGGATCGATCCAGCTGGACACAACACACCTCCATATGACGAGAGCGGGAAATCACGAAAACGGGACAGGATTGACACAACTCAGCCAGTTGTACCACATATTCAGGGGATAAAGCGCTCAATCATGCCTAAATGGCTCCTTTCTAACAAGAAAAAACCTTTTCTTCAGCACATTTCAGCAATAAAAGCCTGTGACAGCTCCTGACGTGCATGTGTAAGATGTCGGCTCCTCCAATTCCGGATTAGAGCCATTTATGTCATTGAATAATCTATCAATACGTGTCCAGGTCTTGATACCTTTGCTGCTGGCCAGCCTGCTGATGATGGTGATGATCGCCATCAGCAAACAGGGTCTGGATGAAGCCATCAATGACATAGATGAGACGACCCAGACCGTGGTCCAGCACAAGGACGATATTGCCAAACTGATCCACGCCACCTACCGGCTGCGTACCAGCGCCATCTATGGCCTCTACGATGCCAAGCTGTTTGCCGCTCTGCCCGCAAACCTCAACAGCGCCGAGCAGGAGATCAACGCCATCCTCGGCCGTCTGGTGCTCCCCGGTGCCGAGCAGGATAACCGTCAGGTCGCTGCCGCCCTGCAGGCCTACCTCAGCCATACCCGCAACAACATGCTGCCGCTGCTGGCGCAAAAACATCAGGGTGGCGGCGATCCGGTCGCCTACGAGGCGGCTCGCCTCCATTTCCGTGAGCTGGGTGAACAGCTGATCAAGCAGATCGACAGCATGTCCGCCCACATCAACCAGCTGATCCAGCAAGAGCTGGCCGAAGAGCAGGCCCACTACGACGCCACCCTGCTGCGTACCCTGCTGCTCACCGCCGGTACCCTGCTGGCGGCGCTGATCTGTGGCTGGGTCCTCTCCGGGCGCATCGTCAGCCCCATCGGTCAGTTGCAAGAGGTGATGCACGCCGTGGCGCAAGGGCGCTTCAACGTGCGCGCCAAAGCGGAGGGCAACAACGAACTGACCCGTCTGGCCAAAGATATCAACCTCACCCTTACCCAGCTCGGCAACACCATCGAGAACCTGACCGGGATCAGCAACAGCGTCGCCTCCGCAGCCACCGAGCTGGCCGCCGTGATGACCCAGTCCGAGGCCAATGCAAAGCAGCAGCACAGCGAGATCGAACAGGTCGCCTCCGCCGTGACCGAACTCTCCAGCACCGCTGACAACGTCAACCACAACGCCGCCATCGCCGATGAGCTGGCGCGGGATGCCAATGGCCGGGTCGAACAGGGGCTCGCCCTCTTTACCGAAAGCATCGCCGCCAACAGCCGGATGGCGGGCAGTCTGGAAGATGCCGCCGCCATCGTGGCTCAGCTCAAATCCCAGTCCGAGCAGATCGGCAAGGTAATTGAAGTGATCCAAGGGATCTCCGAGCAGACCAACCTGCTGGCGCTCAATGCCGCCATCGAAGCGGCCCGTGCCGGTGAAACGGGTCGTGGCTTTGCGGTGGTGGCCGACGAGGTAAGAATGCTGGCGGCCCGTACCCAGGACTCCACCAAGGAGATCCAGGCCATCATCGAGCGGCTGCAGAGCCAGTCCCAATCCGCCAACAACGGCGTGCAGGAGACTCTGGAGATCCTCAGCCATAACCAGCGCTTGTCCGCTCAGGTGCAGGACCTGCTGAGCGGCATTACCGGTGCCGTGCGCCAGATTAACGACGCCAACGCCCAGGTCGCCACCGCCGCCGAGGAGCAGTCCTGCGTCACCGCCGACATCAACCGCAACATCACCAATATTCACGAGATCGTGAGCCAGAGCTCCGCCGGCATCAGCCAGAGCGCCAGTGCCAGCAACGAACTCTCCCAGCTCGCCGAGCAGCAACGCAAGCAGCTGGCCCAATTCCAGCTGTAAGCGCACAAAGTGAACCAGACAAAAAGGCCCGCAAGGGCCTTTCTTGTTGGTTAGCTGATACGGTATATGGCTTATACCTGATGGAAGTAAAAAGGCTCCCGCGGGTAATGCCTGTCAGTTAAGCCTGACTGGCATTGTTTTTATTGGCTTTTTGCACTGCATACTTTTGTGGTCTTGCCTTCACACTGCGGGGGTAGCTCCGCTCCCTTCGCTCCGGTAATACAAACTGCCCCGCCTGTTTATCCAGCTCCGCCACCCGCTTCGGGATACTCCCCGGTGACAGCTACGGCATGCAGCTCAGTTCATGGATGAGATAGACCGACGCCATGTGAAAACTCAGCTGACTCGCTGTATATCCCTTCAAGCTCGCCGCCATCTTTACCATCTGGCTGCGCAGCAGGTTGTACGCCAGCAACACACCCCATAGCTCTTGCCGTATTCCCGCCGCCTTCTTGCTGCGCAGGGTCAGCCGGTGCTGTTGCAGGCTGTGCTTCATCTCCCTATAGCCCAGCCCGATTTCCCAACGATGACCATACAAGTCGACGATATCGGCGCCCACAAAGCGCATCGGGTCGACCATCGAGGTCAGCACCTGCTGCTCTTTGCCGTTGATAGTGCGAGTCAGCAAGCGGGCTTCTAGCGTTTCTGGCAGTTGCGGCCACTTCTTCCTCGCCTGTGGGCTGGTCTTGAGATGCACCAGCACATCCTGACGCCCCAGCTTGTGCACCACCTCGTATCGGGTGCCCTTTTTGAGCGGCAGCAACCAGTGCCGCTCAACGCCCGCCCTCTGCCATGCGTGGAGCAGCCGAGGGAGTAAAACCCCTTGTCGAACAGGGTGAGTGAGTGGTCCGGTGTGCGCGCGATGAGTTGCTCGGCCAGTACCATCTCGTTGACGGCGCAGCTCTCCATGACCGCCTGAACAAGCAGGTGACTGGTCAGCTCCATCTGGCAGAGCATGCGCACCTGCAGATAGGCGGTCTCCCCATGCTGGGTACCGGGCTTGGCAAAGGCAGCGGCATTGTCCGGGGTATCAGGCGTGCGCCACATCACGCCATCGACGGCGAGCAGTTGCAGCCCGGCCCAGCCGGGGTGGTTGGCCTGCTGGTGCCAGCGCGAGGCGGTCTCGTGAAACAGCCGCTCGATGCTCTTGTCCCCCAGTTTTTGGCGAGCTTGCAGAAAGGCGCTGGGAGCAACAAAGGGACGGTCGCCGGGCAACAGGATATCGAGCTGATTGACCAGCTGAGTCATGGGAACGTGGCGGAAGATAGCCATGCAGATGATGGCCCAGACCAGACGCTCCATGGGCATGCGGCGACGACGCAGGGTTGCGACGCCCTCTTCGCCGAGCAGGGAAGTGATGAGTTCGGGGGGAATGAGGTCGGAGAGTGACTCAAACTGAGCAGTATTACTGGCGTGGAGGAGGTCGAGAGCCTGGTCGATACGCATAAAAAATCCGAAATCAATCAACAGGTTTCGGATTTTCACACAACAGAAGGATCGGTCAATGGATCCTTAACTGATCGGCATTACCCGCGGGAGCCTTTTTGTTATCTGTGGTTTTATTCGTGCCATCAGCCGTGCAGCAGGGCACCGGCCACCAGTACCGCCATGGTGATGAGAGCCACCCCGATGATAAAGGGCAGCACCCAGCGCACGAAGCGATCGTAGGGGATCTTGGCCAGCGCCAGACCAGCCACCAGATGTGCGGCGGTGGGGGCAAACAGATTGATCCAGCCGGAGGCGGACTGATAGGCGGTGATCACCAGATCCCGCGAGATGCCGGAGAAATCAGCCAGCGGCCCCATCAGCGGCATGGAGACGGTCGCCAGCCCCGAGGTGGAGGGGATGAAGAAGCTCAGGATAATATGCACCAGATAGGCCATCAGGATGAAGACCGACGAGGAGAGTCCGGTCACCAGCCCTTCGGCCCAGCGTAAAATGGTGTCGATGATGACGCCCTGCTCCATCACCACATAGATGCCGCGCGCCACTGCTACCACCAGCGCCACCCCGATAAGATCCCGAGCGCCGCTCAGGAAGGTCGCCACATAGTTGGATTCCGGCATCCGGTTGATCAGCGCGATCAGAATGGAAGCGCTGAAAAACAGAGTCGAGAGCTCGTCAAACCACCAGCCAAAGGTGGGCAGCACGTCGATCCCCAAGTCCGACCAGGGCACCACCGCATAGATCATCAGCAGGAAGGTGCCGAAGAAGACCAGCATGGTGAGCTTCTGCTTGCCGGTGAAGGCAAGGTTGCCGCTCTTCATCTGGGAGAACTCGTCGTCATAGGTGATGTCGGCCAGCACTGAGCGGGATTTGTCCTGTTGAACCTGCTTGGCGTAGCGCATCACGAACCAGGAGGCGAAGATCACCAGCAGCAGCCACTGGATGACCCTAAGGCCAATCCCCTCACCGATGGGGATACCGGCAAAACCGGAGGCGATGCCGGTGGCAAACGGGTTGACGGTAGAGGCGAGCACCCCGACCCCGGAGCCGAGCAGGATGATCCCCGCCGCCACCATGCGATCGAAGCCCGCCGCCATCATCACCGGCACGATCAGTGCCCAGAAGGCTACCGTCTCCTCCGCCATGCCGAAGGTGGAGCCGCCGAGGGCAAACAGGGCGATCAGTACGGGAATAAGCAGCCGCTCACGGCCGGCAAAGCCGCGCACAATGGCCCCCACCCCGGCATCGAGCGCACCGCTTTGCATGGTCACCGCGAGAAAACCACCGATGATGAGCACGAACAGCGCCACGTCGGCCGCCTTGTGAAAGCCCTGAATGGGGGCCTTGAGCACCTCGAATACCCCTTGCGGGTGAGCGGGGAGTTCGGTGTAGCTGCCGGGCACCGGCAACAGCCGCTCGTCGCCGCTGTAATCGGCCACGGCCGCTGCCGCCACCGGCTGCTGGGTCTTGGCGGTGACATAGTCATATTTGCCCGCTGGCAGCACCCAGGTGAGGGCGGCCATCAGGGCGATGATAATAAAAAGCAGGGTATAGACAGTGGGAAGTTGGCGCTTCTTGGGCGCCTCGTTTGGAGTGGTCATAGCTTCCGTACCTCGGCAATGCCGTCTGTGATCCGATCAGCGCAAGACTAGCGGGTTTGATATGGGAAAAAGGTGATCGCTGATAATAAAATTCCGCAAATTAGCGGAATGTTTGCCAAAAAAACAGGGCCCCGCGGGGCCCTGCTTTCACTTGAGTCAGACTCAGAGCTCGACCACGTCGAATTTCACGTCCGGATTTACATCCGCATCGTAATCGACCTCGTCCAGACCAAAACCGAACAGGCGCAGGAACTCCTGCTTGTAGCCGGTGTAATCGGTCAGGTCGGAGAGGTTTTCGCTGGTGATGGATGGCCACAGGTCGCGGCAGGTCTGCTGCACATCTTCGCGCAGTTCCCAGTCATCCATGCGGATGCGAGCCTGCTCGTCCAGCGCCATGTCGGACGCGTAGAGACGGGTGCGCATCATGCGGTCCACCTGCTCCATGCAACCCTCGTGAATGCCCTTCTCCTTCATGATCTTGAAAGCCATGGAGATATAGAGCGGCATCACCGGAATGGCGGAAGAGGCCTGGGTTACCACGGATTTGAGCACGGCCACGTGAGCGGTGCCGCCCTTGGCGGCCAGATCGCCACGGATGGCGGCAGCGGCGCGGTCCAGATCTTCCTTGGCGCGACCCAGAGTGCCATGCCAGTAGATTGGCCAGGTCAGATCGGTACCGATGTAGGAGTAAGCCACGGACTTGGCGCCGTCAGCCAGCACGCCGGCATCACGCAGGGCAGCCATCCACAGCTCCCAATCCTGACCGCCCATCACTGTGATGGTGTTCTGGATCTCTTCCTCGTTCGCCGGCTCGACGGTGGCGGTGATGATCTGGTCCTTGTTGGTATCGATGGCGGTTGTGGTGTAGACCTCACCGATCGGTTTGAGGGCAGAGCGCACCACTTCGCCGGTTTCCGGCATCTTGCGCACCGGAGAGGCCAGGGAGTAGACCACCAGATCAATCTGACCCAGATCCTGCTTGATGAGCTCGATCACCTTGGCGCGGCACTCGTTGGAGAAGGCATCGCCGTTGACGCTCTTGGCGTAGAGGCCCGCCTCTTTGGCTGCCTTGTCGAAGGCTGCAGAGTTGTACCAGCCAGCGGTACCGGTCTTGGACTCGGTGCCCGCCTTTTCAAAGAAGACGCCGAGGGTGGCGGCACCGCTACCGAAGGCAGCCGCAATCCGGGAGGCCAGGCCATAACCGGTGGAAGCGCCGATCACCAGCACCTTCTTGGGACCATTCTCGATGGTGCCCTTGGCCTTGGTATAAGCGATCTGGCGACGAACATTGGCTTCACAACCGACCGGATGAGTGGTGGTGCAGATAAAGCCGCGAACCTTGGGTTTGATGATCATATGGGGTCTCGGATCCGTTTAATGGATGAAATCGGGGCATAAGATACCTCATCTTGCCGCGATAAGGTGCTCTGATGTGTTGAACTGCGGCAAAAATGGGCATCCGAAGGTGGCAATCATGGTCCATGCCATGGTGCCACCTCACGGCAATTAGCAGGCAATGCGGGTGATGTGGCCATCCTGCAGCTTATAGAAGGCATCTTGCGGCAACTCCTGTGACCAGGTCGCCTCATAGTCGAGATCGGCATAGACGCCACGTAGCATGGCACCGAGCAGACCGTGGGAGATGACGATGGCCCGCTCGGCGATGGCAGGATCCTGCAACCATTGGTGTGCCCGGCGCTGAATGCTCTCGAAGCTCTCGGCCCCCGGAGCCTGCAGATACCAGTCCCCCTTGCCGGTATCGAGCTCGGGGTGGGCAAGACGCAGCGCCGGGATCTGGCAGCTCTCCCACTCCCCCATCCCCAGCTCCATCAAGCGATCGTCCCAGACGATGCGATCCGCCGCCAGCCCCAACTGCTCGCACACCAGCAGCGCAGTCTGACGGGCACGCCCGAGCGGGCTGGCATAGACGGTCCAGCGGGCAGGATCCGCCAGTTCGCCAGCAAGGCGCCGCCCCATGGCGATGGCTTGCGCCTCCCCCTTGTCGGTCAGATCGGAGTTGCAACGCCCCTGCAGACGCTGCTCAGCATTGAAGCGGGTCTGGCCATGGCGCAGCAGATAGATGAGTCGAGACATGATTTCTCCAGCACGTTCAGAGAGATAGAAAAACAAAGGGGGGAGATGATAGCAGATGAGCCCGAAGGATGGCCCAAACAGAGAGGCTAAAGCGGGCGTAAAAAACGGGTCAAGGCTGACCCGTTTGCTGCCAATTTGGCCAGAGTGTATCGGCTCAGCCCTTCTTGATCTCCCGCAGATAGCGGTAGATGGAGTGGACCGAGATCCCGAGCTGGCGCGCGGCAATCTGGGCGCTGTCTTTCAGTTCGAAGATCCCCATGTCGTGCAACTGGTTGACGATGACCCGAGTCTTCTGGGACGGAGGCACCGCCTCGTTGCCGCGCACCTCGGCACTGACGGTATCTATGGTGCTGTTGAGCGCTTCGTCGATGTTGCGGGCAAACACCTCCGGGGTGGCATGGCTCTCGTGGGGATGCATGCACTCCGGCATCATGGTGCGCAGCACAGATTGCAACGGGGCATCCATGTCGCTGTTGATGCAAAGCAAGCCGATGGCCCTGTGCTCCCCGTTGCGGATCACGGTAGTGATGGAGCGCAGGGTCTTGCCGGTGGCACACTTGGTCATGTAGGGGCTGGAGATATCCTGCCCGCTCTTGAGCTTCATCATCGCCAGGTTGGTGATGGGAGCGCCGACACTGCGGCCGGTGATATGGCCGTTGGCAATCTTGACGATCGAGGGATTGCGCGCATCCAGACTGTGGAGCAGCACTTCGGTGTGCTGGCCATACATGGCGGCGATGCCATCCACTATGTTCTCCATCGACTTGAGGATCTCAAAATCGCTCGGACTCAACTCTTGCAGCTTCACAATGGGACCTTCTTGCAAGGGTTGCTGCCGGACAATGGGCGCCGGGCAGCAACCGACAGGGACATCAGGCGGACATGATATCAATAATGGTGCTGTCTGTGGC
Organism: Aeromonas sp. S13(2024); assembly: GCF_041402405.1. Taxonomy (NCBI): domain Bacteria; kingdom Pseudomonadati; phylum Pseudomonadota; class Gammaproteobacteria; order Aeromonadales; family Aeromonadaceae; genus Aeromonas; species Aeromonas sp. S13(2024). Next base: position 135,446 of record NZ_JBGLRA010000003.1, read on the forward strand.
AGACATGCCCTCCTTCACCATCTGGCCGACGTTGCGGATGGTCTGATCCACGTCGCCGGCGACGATCCCCTGCCCCGACACCGAGTGGCTGTTGAGAGCCATCAGGAAGCCGCGCACCGCCGCACCGGAGGAGGTACTCACCTTCATGGCGCAGGAGGCTTTCGCCCCGTCGCACACCATACCGGCACTGTCGCTCAGCACATTCTGGATGGCGAAGCAGGATTGCTCGAAGCTGCCGCCCGCCAGATAGACCATGGCCATGGAGGCAGCCGCGCTGGTCACGGTATTGCCACAGAAGGCCGACAGCGGCGGATAGTGGGACTTGATATAGATGGCGCCCAGATGGCTCATGATGAGGGCGCGAGCCAGCTGCTCTTCGCTGGCCGCAAAGCGCTCGGCAATTACCATCACAGGAATGGTGGCGGCAATGCCCTGGTTGCCGCTGCCAAAGTTGCTCATGGCTGGCAGGGTCGCGCCCCCCATGCGGGCATCGGAGGCAGCCGCCGTCATCATCACGATGCGGTTCATCACATCCTCGCCGATAAGACCGGCATTGATGTTCTGCTGCATGGTGCGCCCGATCTCGAGACCATAGGGGTTGTTCATCCCCTCGGCGGAGAGCTTGCCGTTAAGCTCGGAGGCTTTGAGGATGAACCTGATCTGCTCGAACTCCACCTGGGTGGCGAACTCGTAGATGGCGGCGATGCTGATATCGACGCCATCGCAGATGGAACCGGTGGCGCCGCCCTGGCTCTGATCGGCGGTGAAGGTCACCTCGCCATCGCGGCGCTGCTCGACGATGCGGGTATGACCGCCACACAGGGTCACTTCGGCGCTGTGCTCTTCACCCTTGTCATCAGTGCCATAAACGGTCACGCGGCAGAAGATAAACTCGGGGGCGGCGGTGCGGCTCACCTGCACCTTGCCAGCATCGATCAGCTGCTGGGCACGCTCCACCTGTGCTGGCTGGATCGCGGCCAGCACCTCCAGCCCGGCGTCGGCGTTACCGCCGATGGCTCCGGCCGCAGCCGCAATGGCCAGACCGATCTTGCCGGTGCCCGGCACATAGACACCCATCGAGTTTTTATAGAGATTGTCCGACACTGCAACCTCGAGACGACCGGGCTCACAGCCCAGTTGCCGGGCGGCGACAGCCGCGGCATAGGCGGCGGCGATTGGCTCGGTACAACCCAGCGCTGGTTTGACAACCTGTTGAATAATCTGCAGATACTGCTGCCACGCTTGTTTCATCACTTGAACCTTTTTATCAGCATTAACGAGCGATATGGGCGATCGCTTCCACTTCAACCTTGACGCCCATCGGCAGATCCTTCACTGCGAAGCAGCTGCGCGCCGGACAATCTTTCTGGAAATAGGCTTTATAGACCTCGTTGAACGCGGCAAAATCGCTGATCTCGGCGAGGTAGCAGGTGGTTTTGAGCACGGTATCCAGCGAGCCGCCAGCGGCTTCCAGCACGGATTTCAGGTTTTCCAGTGACTGGCGGGTCTGGGCGGCAATCCCCCCTTCCACCACACCACCCTGCTGCTTGCAAACCGGCAACTGACCGGAAGTAAAGATGAGGTCGCCATAGGCAGTGCCGTGGCTATAGGGACCGATAGCGTCAGGTGCCGCTGCTGCTGTGATGATGCGTTTCATATAGCCACTCCTGTTTGTGCAATTTTTTTTGCAATCATGAATCTCATTCCGCTCAACATTATTTGCTTTTTATTTTATCCATTCAACAAAAAGATACAAAAATGGCGTTTAAAGGCACCTTTCGGCCTCAATATAAACCGTGATCACCATCCTGATTTGAACAAAAGTACTCTTATGGGCATTGTTTATGACAGTTTCACTCAACTATATTTGCGCCGCTTTCCCACATCCCTACAAAAAAGAAGGTTTTAATGGACGCGCATAGCACTACACTCGCCAGCCCCGTGATGGGCACGCTGGAATGGAAAGAAGCGGTTCGCTTCGACAGCACCGACTGGGGCTGGATCATCATGAGCATCGGCATGGCCATCGGCGCAGGGATCGTCTTCCTGCCGGTACAGGTGGGTCTGATGGGCTTGTGGGTCTTTCTGCTCTCGGCGGTGATCGGCTACCCCGCCATGTACATGTTCCAGCGCCTCTTTATCAACACCCTGGCCACTTCGCCGGAGTGCAAGGATTACCCCAGCGTCATCACCGGCTACCTCGGCAAGAACTGGGGTGTGCTGCTCGGCGCGCTCTACTTCGTGATGCTGGTGATCTGGGTCTTCGTCTACTCCACCGCCATCACCAATGACAGCGCCTCCTTCCTGCAGAGCTTCGGCGTCACCGACGGCCTGCTCTCCGAAAACCCGCTCTACGGTCTGGTGCTGATCTGCGGTCTGGTGGCACTGGCCTCGCGCGGCGAGAACCTGCTGTTCAAGATCTCCACCTTTATGGTGCTGACCAAGATCAGCGTGGTGGCGGTGCTCGGCCTGATGATGGTGGACAAGTGGGATGCGGCCAACATCACCGCCATGCCCGCCGCCGGTGACTGGATGAAGGATGCCATCATCATGCTGCCCTTTACCCTCACCTCCATCCTCTTTATCCAGAGCCTGAGCCCCATGGTGATCTCCTACCGCTCGCGGGAAAAGTCGCTGGAAGTGGCCCGCTTCAAGGCGATGCGCGCCATGAATATCGCCTTCGGCATCCTGTTCGTGGTGGTGTTCTTCTACGCGGTCTCCTTCACTCTGGCCATGGGTCACGATCAGGCGGTCAAAGCCTCCGAAGAGAACATCTCCGCACTGGCCATGGTAGCCCAGGGGATGCCCGGCCAGACCCTCAAGCTCCTGAGCCTCACCCTCAACATCTTTGCGGTAATGACCGCCTACTTCGGCGTTTACCTCGGTTTCCGTGAAGCCTGTCAGGGGCTGGCAATGAACCTGCTGCGCCGGGTGCTGCCGGAAAACCGCATCAACAAAGGATTGGTGGGTAAGGGCATCATGGTGTTTACCGTCATGCTCTCCTGGGGGGCCATCGTGCTCAACGCACCGGTACTGAGCTTCACCTCCATCTGCAGCCCCATCTTCGGCATGGTGGGTTGCCTCATCCCGGCTTATCTGGTCTATCAGGTACCGGCGCTGCACAAGTACAAGGGCACCTCCCTCTACATCATCATCGTCACTGGCCTGCTGCTCTGTGTCTCGCCCTTCCTGGCGTTCAACTGATCGGTGTCCCCTTATCGACCGCGGGTCACCTTCGGGTGGCCCGTTTTCTATTGGTGCGGCTGACGGCGCCCCCGCCCGGAAGTAAAAAGCCAAGGGGATCACAACTTGCAACCGGCCATCACCCAAGGGAGGCCGCTCGGAGTACTATTCAGGCAACACGAATCACGCCCGCACTCAGGTATCGAGGCTTAACATGAAATGGATTTTCAACCCCGCCATCCGGCTGGGCAACCAGCTCTCCTTCAAATACAAATTCCTGCTCTGGTCCTGCCTGATGCTGCTGCCACTAGCCTACAGCATGGCCAATCTGCTGGGGCGACTGCAGGATGACAACGTCCAGGCCAACCGCGAGCTGGCGGGATTGGTCAATCTCACCCCCGTGCCTGCTATCGAGCAAGCCCTGCTCACCCATCGCAATCTGGTAACCCGTCACGCCTATGAAGTGGATCCGGTCGGTGATGATCAGGTCAAGGCAGCCGCACAAACAGTTGCTCAGAGCCTGCAAGCCTTTGCTGACACCCGCCAGAACACCCCCTCCTTTGAGGTGATCCAGCAGGGCTGGGCCGCCCTGCAGAGTGAAGCGGGCAAGCTGGAAGTGGAGCAGAGCAACCTGCGCCACGACAAGCTGCTGACCGAGGTGCGCCACCTCTACAAGCACATTACTGCCAGTAGCAGCCTGATCCAGGATCCGGCGCTCGGTACCTACTACATGGTGATCCTCGCCAGCGAGCGGTTGCCGCAGCTGCGCGACCTGCTGGCTCAGGTGCGGGATCGCGCCGCCACCATCGCCGATTTCGGCCTGTTTCAGGCCGAGGGCTACAGCGGCCTGCGTTTTCGTCTAGACCTTATCAGCGCCACTCTGCAAGAGCTGGAGGCCGATCTGACCCTGCTCTACCAGATTCAACCCGCCTACCGCGCCGAGCTGGGTCAGCAGACCGATGCTCTGATACAGCTGGTGCGTCAGGGGGTCGAGACCATGGAAAACAAGATGATGAAGGATCAGCTGGTGCAGCTCTCCACCAAGGAGGTGCAGGCACTGGGGGATAAGATGGACGAGGCCATCACCGCGCTGGCAGGCGAGGTGCGCCAGCGGCTGGAGGCCGACCTGCATCAACGGCTGGCCGCCAACCAGCGCCACTTCTGGTGGGTCACAGCGCCGCTGACCGCCAGCTTGCTGCTCTACCTCTACCTGATGATCGGTGCCTATCTCTCCCTGCGCGACACCGTGGGGCGGGTGCGTGATATTGCCGCCCGAGTCAACGCCCAGGACCTCAGCCAGCATATCGAGATCGTCGGTCAGGACGAGCTGGCCGCCATCAGCCGGGATTACAACGTGACCCTGGAGACCCTGCGCACCCTGATGCTGCGAGTGCGGGAAAATGGCGTCACAGTAGTGGAGAGCGCCACCGAGATCGAAGCGCGCACCTGCCGCTCGCAGGAGGTCATTGCCGATCAGCAAGGGGAGACCCATCAGGTCGCCACCGCCATCAAGGAGCTGGCCGCCACCTCACAAGACATGGCAGGCAACGCTCTGCAAGCCGCCCGCATGACCCAGGAGGCGCAGAACGTGGTCGGTCAGGGCGAGGATGTGGTGGAGCGCACCATCAAGGCCATCGACCATATCAACCGCGAAGTGCTGCGCACCGCCGACACCATAGGCCTACTGGAGCAGCAGTGCAGCCAGATTGGCGGCGTCATCAGCGTGATCCGTAGCATCGCCGAACAGACCAACCTGCTGGCCCTCAACGCTGCCATCGAAGCGGCCCGGGCCGGTGAGCAGGGTCGCGGCTTTGCGGTGGTGGCCGACGAGGTGCGGTCTCTTGCCAACCGCACCCAGGGGGCCACCGTCGAGATCCAGCAGATGATTGAACAGCTGCAATCCGGCGCCCGCGCCTCGGTCACCGCCATGTCGGCGGCCAGCCATGAAGCGCAGGAGGGGGTCGGGCTGGCGCAGGAGGCAAAACAGGCTTTCGGCGCCATCACCGAGAAGGTGGATCGAATGGTCGATACCAACGCCATCATCGCCAGCGCCATCGAGCAGCAGGGCGCCGTGGTCAACGAGATCGAACGCAACGTGGTGCGCATCTCCGATGGCAGTGACGAGGCGCTGCAAGTGGCCAACGCCGCCCGCGATGCCGCCCGCCAGATCCACCAGCTCACCGAACAGCTGCGCGCCATGATACAGAGCTTCGTGCTGTAACAGATCGCTGACAAGCCGGGCTCAACGTGAGCCCGGCATTATCCCGGTCTCGCCCTTGCCCACAACATCTCGGTTGCTCGGATCATCCAGAAAATCTCTGCGGCCCACTTGCCGGGTAAACGCCAACAAAGTAGTCTCGAACGAAAACAAAATGCGGCATTCCCGACACGCACTGTCTGCGACGTCGAGGCAAGCAAGCCGCCTGCGAGCCACAGATTAAACCCAGCGTCACGTCATTTATCACCCGCTTCAAGCGAGGATTTACCCATGGCCAGATACCAGTTTTTTACCATTCCGGCGTCCAATCGGCAGCAATACACCTTTATCGACATGGCATCTCCGACTTTTCTGAGTGAAAAGGCGGCACTGCTGACCCAAGGATTCGAGGTGGAGGAGGACTTTATTGACGCGACCAGTCCACGGGAGGCCGTCGAGAAGTACCAGTCCAATTTTCTCTATGTGGCGGACGAGATTGGCAAGTCTGATAGCAGCTATGCCGCGGCCGTCGCCATGCTGGAGATTGGCAAGGGGTTATTGGGCAATAAAACCCGCTGAGATAAGGTACAACGGTGAAGAGTGGTGGCCATCGTGGCAACGCGCCCGATGGCCATATGGCAAGACATCAATTCGGTGATTTAGAAGCGTCCCAGCTGCTGGAGCATCTCGATCAGCTCCTCTTCGCTGCTCGGCTCATAGGCCAGCTGAAGGCTCGGCGCAGCGCCTCCCATCAGCATGTAGACGTTGGTGCTGCAGTGGTCGTAGTGATACCACTTACCGTCGATACAGACGTCGGTATAGCATCTCGGGTCCCTTTTCAGTTCCATATGTATATCCTTTTGTTACATCCCATCAACATCACTCCTGACCGTAAGACAACCCGCTGCGACCTATCTTGATACAGATCAAGATGTGCAACGGCTGTGCTCCTGAGGGCGCAATGCCTGCTGTTTTCCTCCCGGATGGCGTTGTGTAGCGCAAGTCCCCCCTTTCTTCTCTTCCCTGACTTGAGCCTGACTACACTTAGCCCTGTCGACCCACACCACCATCTGGAGTCATACCGATGAAACCGAGGCTTTCCACCCCCACGATTTTCTCGCTCTTGCTCTGTGGCGCACTGCTTGTGCAGCCTGCACTTGTGCAGTCGGCCAAGGCCGCCATCGACCCCAAGCCTGCCAGTGAATTTACCATCAAGGCAAACCAGCAGGTGCTCAATACCCTGCCCTTCAATGACAAGCAGGATTTCGAGGATGCCCAGCGTGGCTTTATCGCCAAACCAGAGACCCTGATCATCAAGGATGACAAGGGCAACGTGGTGTGGGATCTGGAGCAGTACAAGACCTACATCAGCCTCGACAAGACCGCGCCGGACAGCGTCAACCCCAGCCTGTGGCGCAATGCCCAGCTCAACATGCAGTACGGCTTGTTCAAGGTCACCGACAAGATTTACCAAATTCGCGGCTTTGATCTCTCCAACATCACCTTTATCGAAGGCAACAAGGGCTGGGTGGTGTTCGATCCGCTGATCTCCCCGCAAACCGCCAAGGCGGCGCTGGCCTTCATCAACAAGACCCAAGGGGAGCGCCCGGTCACCGCGGTGGTCTACAGCCACTCCCACGTGGATCACTACGGCGGTGCCGCCGGTCTGTTCAACTCGCTGGACGAGGTGAAAAAGAACGACGTCGAGATCATCGCGCCTGAAGGATTTACCGAACACGCGGTGTCGGAGAACGTCATCGCCGGCAATGCCATGGCTCGCCGCGCCGTCTACATGTACGGCGCCCTGCTGCCGCGTAACCCGCAGGGGGGCGTCAATGGCGGTCTGGGGCAAACCACTTCCACCGGCGTGCCCTCGCTGCTGCTGCCAACCCGATTTATCACCAAAACCGGTGAGACGCTGACGGTCGATGGCGTCAAGATGGTCTTCCAGATGACCCCGGGCACCGAAGCCCCGGCCGAGATGAACACCTGGTTCCCGGACAGCAAAGCATTGTGGATGGCCGAAAACACCACCAACACCATGCACAACATCCTCACCCTGCGCGGCGCCCAGGTGCGCGATGCGCTGAAGTGGGCCAGCTTTCTCAACGAGACCATCGAAACCTAGGGTGATCAGGCCGAGGTCAAGTTCCAGAGTCACCACTGGCCACGCTGGGGCAATGCCAATATCGTCGACTACTTCAAGAAGCAGCGTGACCTCTACAAATACATCCACGACCAGTCGGTGCGCCTGATGAACATGGGCTACACCGGCGAGGAGATCTCCGAGCAGATCACCCTCCCCCCCGAGCTCAACGACTTCTGGCCGAACCGCGGTTACTACGGCACCCTGCGCCACAACAGCCGCGCCATCTATCAGCGCTATATGGGCTGGTACTCCGGCAACCCCTCCGATCTCGACAACCTGCCCCCAGAAATGGTCGGCCCCAAATATATCGAGTTCATGGGGGGCGAGCAGGAGGTACTGAAAAAAGCCAAGGCCTCGTTCGACAAGGGGGAATATCGCTGGGTAGCAGAAGTGCTCAAACATCTGGTGTTTGCCAACCCGAACAACACAGAGGGCAAGCTGCTGCTGGCAGATACACTGGAGCAGCTGGGCTATCAGGCTGAATCCGGCCCGTGGCGCTCCGTCTATCTGCAAGGCGCCTATGAGCTGCGCAATGGCGTTCCTAATGTTGGCGGAACAGTCACCGCCTCACCGGACACCATCCGGGCCATGAGCCCCAGCATGCTGTTTGACTATCTCTCGGTGCGCATTAATCCCGAGAAAGCGGCGGGCAAGAAGATGGTCATCAACATGGCATTCACCGACATAGAGGAGAAACATACCCTGAGTCTGGAGAACTCGGTGCTCAACCACACAACCCGCTATGCCGCCAAGCCTGATGTGACCATTACCCTGAGCAAGAAGACGCTGGATGATATCCAGCTCGGTCAGGGCACCATGGAGCAGAAGATCGCCAACGGCGAGATCAAGATCGAGGGTGATCAGCAGACGTTCAGCGACTTCGTCACGCTGCTCGACAAGTTCAACTTCTGGTTCAACATAGTGACGCCATGATGCAACGCACCTTGCGCGCATGCATGGTCCTGCTCTGCCTCATCCCCAGAATGGGGCAGAGCTGTGGTTATGATGCCCTTTATCCCAATCCGTTCGAACAGAGCTGGCCGGGGACGGTCAATATTGCCATGGCGACGGCGACTGCGGTGAGCCGTGAGCAGTTACCCCCCTTGGCAGCCCTGACAGGCGAAGCCGGCTTCTCCCGTAGCCAGGCATGGCTCCAAACCCTCAAAAGTCGACTCCAGCAGGCAGGGGTAGGCGGCGGGATCTCCATCCTGCTTATCGACTCAGGACTCTGGTCCAGAGTACGAGGCAAGGAGTCCCTACTGCTCCAGTTACACACCAGCGGCCCAAACCCCAAAGACCGGGTGATGCTGCTGAGTGAAGCCGCCATCAACGCCATGTTGAATGGGTCGCTCACCATCGAGCAGGGACTGCAATTGGGTATTGTGGAGCTGCAAAGAGACGACAATCAGCAGTTGCAGCGGGATCTGCACAAGGCGCTGAGCTCGCAGACCTGACCACCACAGGAGAAACAGATAGGACAAAGGGAGGCAAATGCCTCCCTTTTTTATGCCTTCACGGCGAACGTCAAGCGCGGGCGCTTATTCATCTTCCAGATAGGCGTAGCCTTGCAGGCCCAGCTCCAGCTCGTCGAGCAGGGCTTTGCGAGTGGCATCGTCCAGCGCCGGGTGAGCGGCAATCCGCTGGTAGTTTTCGCGGATCACGGACGGATCGATGTTGACGTAACGCAGCAGCTGGTCGACGGTGTCGCCGCGCACCACGTTGCGAATGTCCATCTTGCCCTCTTCGTCCAGCCACACTTCCGCGCAGTGGGTGTCACCGAACAGGTTGTGCAGATCGCCGAGGATCTCCTGATAGGCACCGACCAGGAAGAAGCCGACGTGGCACTCTTCGTTCTCGCCGTAGACCGGCATTGGCAGGGTGCTCTCGACCCCCAGACCGTCGACATAGTGCTCGACCTGACCGTCGGAGTCACAGGTGATATCCATCAGGATACCGCGACGGCTAAGCGGACGATCGAGACCAGCCAGCGGCATCACCGGGAATACCTGACCGATACCCCAGGCATCCGGCAGAGACTGGAACAGGGAGAAGTTGGCAAAGCACTTGTCCGCCAGCTTTTCACTCAGCTCGTCAGCCAGCGCACGGTGGTTGCGGTTGACCGGGTTGAGCATCTCTTTGAGTGCCAGACAGGTGTTCTGGTGCAGCATCTCGGCCCAGGCACGCTGTTCAAGGTTCAAGAGGCCCATGGTGTACTGGGTATTCACGTCACCCAGATCGGCTACCGAGTCATGGAAGATCTCCAGCAGGGAGGGATCTTCGCTGCGCAGATCCAGCCAGCCTTTCCACATGTTCTGCAGAATGGTCGGTGCATCTTCGTCCGGCGCGCTGATATCGTTCATCTCCACCCCTTCGGCACCAATGATATTGGTAACCAGCACGGCGTGGTGGGCGGTCAGGGCACGGCCAGACTCGCTGATGATGGTCGGGTGCGGCAGATCGAACTCGCGGCAGACATCGCCGATGCCCCATACCACGTTGTTGGCGTACTCGGAGAGGCTGTAGTTGGCGGAGCAGTGGCTCTGGGAACGGGTTCCCTCGTAGTCCACCCCCAGGCCGCCACCGACGTCCACGACTTCGATGTTGGCACCGAGGCGACGCAGTTCAGCGTAGAAACGGCCGCACTCGCGAATGCCGCCCTGAATGTCGCGGATGTTGGCGATCTGGGAGCCCAGATGGAAGTGCAGCAGTTGCAGGCAATCCAGCTTGCCCAACCCGCGCAGACGCTCGATCAGCGCCAGGATCTGGGAGGCGGAGAGACCAAATTTGGACATGGAGCCGCCGCTCGATTCCCACATGCCGGAGCCGGTGGAAGCGAGCTTGGCACGCACCCCGATGTTGGGCTTGATGTTGAGACGCGCTGACTCGTCCAGCACCATCTCCAGTTCGGAGGGCTTCTCCACCACGATGTAGACCTTGTGGCCCATCAGGTTGCCCAAGAGGGCGTGGCGGATATATTCGCGGTCTTTGTAACCGTTGCAGACGATCACCGAGCCTTGCTCATGGTGATGGGACAGCACGGCCAGCAGTTCCGGTTTGGAACCAGCTTCCAGGCCAAGCCGGGGCTTGTCGCTGTAGGACTGGCTGATGGTCTCGATGACACGACGCTGCTGGTTTACCTTGATCGGGTAAACGCAGAGGTAGTCCCCTTCATAGCCAGACTTCTCGATGGCCTGACCAAAGGCGTTGAACAGCGCATCGACCCGACTCTTGAGAATGTCGGGGAAGCGCAGCAACACGGGGGTGGTCAGCCCGGACTGACGCAACTGTTCGATGGCGTCAGAGAGCACGATATGCGCGTCAGGGCGTGATTTGTCGGGGGCGACGGTCACATGACCGGCGTCATTGATATTGAAAAAACCCGCACCCCAGTAGGGAACGTTGTAGACCTTCAAGGAGTCCTTGCTGGACCAGTTAGTCATGGGCTATGCCTCGCAAATGAGCGACCCAAAGTCGCCTTCGTTACCCTCAATCACATCCAGACCATCTAGTGCAGAGTACGGCGAGCGCTGCCATCACGAGACGCAGCCACCCAAACCAACCCTTTGCACATCGCGGCAAGCCAGAGGCTGCCTGGTGGATCTTGGGGAAGTAACGAGTCTTGATGTGGGGCTGGTGGCTTTACATCAAGCTCAACGGTATGCGGTGCCACTATGCCGTGGCGCCGCGGTACTTTGATGACAGACGACATCAGCCACGCCGTCAGTTCATCATTCGGCAGCGATCCCGACAGAAGGAGAGGGTTCCAAGGAAGAGAAGCGAAGGCGCCAGCACGCATGCGTGTTGATAGACGACAACAACCACAGCCCACCTCACCGTCAGTGACCGCCCATGACAAGGGAAGATGATGAGCCGGTGGCCCACTCGGTCAAATGAAGGATGAGAGTCTGTTGTTCTCCCTGATACCGGAGCCTAACCGGTATTAAAGAAACCATTCCCCAGCAGTGTCTGTCGTTTCTGCGTGCCTCGCCCTATAGGCGTATGATCGGTTGGGTTTCTGGCGGCTCTGCCTGCTTCAGGGTTGCCCTTGGATCGGCGCGGAGTGTACACACTTACCGCGGGCAGTGACAATAAAAAATAGTGTTCAAAATCCCCTTTTAATAAGTCGATCAAATCTTGCTGGCGGGCAGGCGGGCTCTGGGATGGCGCAGGTTATGCGACAACCCGGTTTCCCCTTGAAAAGTGTGCGAAAACGCCATGGTTGGGCTGACGCCTTGCTGTGCGGTCGCTGAGGGGAATTTGGCCGCCTCCGCCAGCGCCTAAATATTGCAATAAATGCCACATTTATGCGCTCTCCCTCCCGGACGTTGCCCCGCGCGCCGCACATTCGCCGCTCTTCCCTTGCGTCAAAAAATGGGAAAAACCTGCGCTGACGCAATGAGTGCCCCGCACGGATTGGCCACAATGACCGCTCACAATCGGTTAGAGGCTGACGAATGGATACCCTGCTTGAGCGTTTTCTGCGTTACGTAACTTTTCATACCCGCTCCGATGAGACCAATCCAGCCTGCCCCAGCAGCGAAGGCCAGCTGATCTTTGCCCGCGCCCTGCAAGAAGAGATGAAGGCGCTGGGGCTGAGCCAGGTCACCCTGGATGAGCACGGCTACCTCACCGGCTGCCTGCCGGGCAACCAGCCGGACGCCCCCGCCATCGGCCTGATTGCCCACATGGACACCGCCGACTACGAGGCGGAGCACGTAGTTCCGCAAATCATCGAAAACTATCAGGGCGGCGACATCTGCCTTGGCAAGGGTGACGAGGTGCTCGCCATCCGTGACTACCGCTTCCTGAAAAACTACCTGGGTCAGGATCTCATCACCACCGACGGCACTACCTTGCTTGGCGCCGACGACAAGGCGGGTATCGCCGAGATCCTTACTGCCATCGACCACCTGCAAGCGCACCCCGAGATCCCACGTGGCGATATCTGGGTCGGCTTTACCCCGGATGAAGAGATTGGCCGTGGCGCCAACCTGTTCCCGCTGGAGAGATTCCCGGCCAAGTGGGCCTATACCGTGGATGGCGGCGAACTGGGCGAGCTGGAGTATGAAAATTTCAACGCCGCCAGCGCCACGGTGCGTTTTATCGGCAATAACGTCCACCCCGGCACCGCCAAGGGGAGCATGATCAACAGCCAAACCCTGGCCGCCCGCTTCCACGCCGCCATGCCTGCCGAGCAGACCCCGGAGTGCACCGACGGGTATGAGGGCTTCTTCCATCTGGCCCAGATGAGCGGCACCGTGGAGGAGAGCACCCTGCACTACATCATCCGTGACTTCGACGACGAGCACTTTGCCGCACGCAAAGCCGAGATGCAGAACCGGGTGGCAGCCCTGCTGGCCGAGTATCCGAAGGCCCGCATCGAGCTGACCCTGACCGACAGCTATCGCAACATGCGCAGCCAGATCGAGCCGCACATGCATATCGTCGAGCTGGCCAAGGCCGCCATGGAGGCCGCCGACGTGGTGCCGAAAATCAAGCCCATTCGCGGCGGTACCGATGGCGCCCGCCTCTCCTTTATGGGTCTGCCCTGCCCCAACCTCTTCACCGGTGGCCACAACTTCCACGGCAAGCACGAGTTCATCCCGCTGCAATCGATGGAGAGATCGGTCGCCACCCTGGTGGAGCTGGTGCGCCTCACCGCAGCCTGGCGCGGTTAATCGGTAGCTGTCATTACCAGGGCAAAAGGGGGGTGCCGGTTTACCGGCTCCCCCCCTTGCTATCTGGCCATCACCCATCAGGAAAGGGAAACCGGGGAGAGTCGCGCAGGGGCAACTGGCTGCCACTGCCATCAAACTGTCATCCCGCTGACATGTCGCGGGAACAGTGTCACATCATGCTGGGAGCAACGGATCGCCGGAGCCCCCCAGATGTTCACTATCGATACCCTGCTGACCCAGCACTTCCCCCGCCTGCTTGGCTACCCCCTGCTCACCCCACTGTTAAAGCGGCTGTTGGGCTGGCTGCTCAACGAACGTGCCTTTGCCGACTTTGCCACCCGCTACCCGCACCTGCGCGGCCTCGACTTTGTCGAGCAGGCGCTGACCCAGCTCGATTTCGACTATCGGGTCAGCGAGGCGCAACTGGAGCATATTCCCGCCAGCGGCCGGGTCATTCTTGTTGCCAACCACCCCATCGGCTCGCTGGACGGACTGGCGCTGCTGCAACTGCTCGGTCGCATCCGCCCCGATGTGAAGATCGTCGCCAACCAGCTGCTGGCACAACTCGCTCCGCTGCGCCCTTTGCTATTGCCGGTGGACAATATGGAGGGCAAGACCGATCGACAGGCCATCCTCGCCATGAACGAGCACCTCGCCCATGAAGGGGCGCTGGTGATCTTCCCCGCAGGCGAAGTATCCCGGCTTGGCCTCAAGGGGGTGAAAGATGGCCCCTGGCAGGCAGGCTTTATCAAGCTGGCCCAGCGCACCCGCACCCCGCTGGTGCCCATCCATCTGGGAGGACGCAACAGCCTCTGGTTCTATCTCGCCTCCTGGCTCAACAAGCCCGCCTCCGCCCTGTTGCTGGTGCGTCAGCTGTTTCGCCAGCAGGGGCAGACCCTGCCGGTGACCATAGGAGCGCGCATTCCGCTCAGCAGTTTTCAGGAGCTGCCCGCCAAGACGGCGGCGCGGCTGGTGCGCAACCACCTCTACCGGATTGGCCGTGGCAAGACAGGGCGTCTGCAGACCGAGGCCCCCATCGCCCTGCCGGAGGATCGCCGCCAGCTCAAACAGGCCATCGAAAGCTGCGAGCAGCTCGGCACCACCCCGGATGGTCAGGGGATCTACCTCTACCGCCGCCATGAACTGAGTCACTCGGTGATCCTGCGCGAGCTGGGGCGACTGCGGGAGATCGCCTTTCGCGCAGTGGGGGAAGGATCCGGCAAGCGGCGGGATCTCGATGGCTTTGACAACGACTATCACCACCTGATCCTCTGGGATCCGGCCCGACTCGATATTATCGGTGCCTACCGGTTCGCCCCGGTGGCCGAGCTGCTGGCCAGCAAGGGGAAGGATGGCCTCTACAGCCACACCCTGTTCGGCTTTGAGGATAAGCTGCTACCCCGGCTGGAGCAGGCCATCGAGCTTGGCCGCAGCTTTATCCAGCCCGCCTACTGGGGCAAGCGGGGGCTCGATTATCTCTGGTTCGGCATCGGTGCCTATCTGGCCCGCTATCCCCGCTACCGCTACCTGTTTGGCCCGGTGTCGCTCTCCGGCAGCCTGCCGCCGACGGCCAAGGATCTGCTGGTGAGCTTCTACCGCCAGCACTTTGCCCCCGAACTGGCTCTGGCCCCCTCCCGCCGTCCCTACCCCGAGACGCAGCCTCTGTTCGAAGGGGTGGATTATGGCGCCGACCTCAAAGCGCTCAAGGCCCGCCTCGACAATCTGGGCTGCGCCATCCCTACCCTCTACAAGCAGTATTCCGAGCTGTGCGAGCCGGGCGGCGTCCAGTTTATGGATTTTGGCATCGACCCCGACTTCAACCACTGCATCGACGGGCTGGTGTGGGTCGATGTGAGCCGCATCAAGTCCCACAAGCGGGCCCGCTATATCGGCAGCCATCAGGCCGAGCCGCGCTTATAACCCTGCTGGAGCCAGGCAAACAGCCAAATGCAAAAAAGGAGAGAGAGGCCATGGCCTCCCTCTCCTTTCGCTCTCATGCTCAGCACCTTTTCGAGGCGCTCGGCCCATCTGGCGTTACTCGGCCGCCTTGCGATCCGAGTGGCCGAGATCCCGCTCAGGGGCGATGACATCGCGCACCCGCTGCTTGATCTCCTTGGCCTCGGGGAAGCCGTCATCGACCACCCGATCCCACACCTGCACCCCGCCCACCAGAATGCGAAACTCCCCCTTGCTGGCCGGCACCAGCGCCACCTCCCCCAGATCGCTGTCAAAGGTGGATAGCAGCTCCTGCGCCAGCCAAGCGGCGCGCAGCATCCAGCGACAGAGGGTGCAGTAGCGGATTTCGATGCGGGGTTTGCTGATCAGGGTTTCAGACTCGGTCATGAGTGACTCCATAAAAAAGCGACAATGGCGGGAAGTGGCGTACCGCTGCCCAATGGCCGATCCCGGTTTGGTCAAATCAGTGCTGATCAACCCCATGAAAATCGGCCAGCCAATGGCGGGCAATGGTACGCATCGCCGATTCTGGCAGCTCGAACAGGCCGGGTGCAAGAGGGCCTGCCGCCAGCATCCGGATCCCTTCCATGATCTCCGCCAGCACCAGATAGACATATTCACCAATCACGGCGCCATGGACGAAGTTGACCGCCTCGCCCCGGTTGAGCAGGTAGATCTGGGTACCATCCGGCCGGTTGAGGGCCAGCACATGGGGGCACACCTCTTCGCTCGGCCACGGCAACTGGGCCAGCGAGAAGGCAAACTCGTCGTCGGCCGAGGTGACCGAGGCCACCATGGTGCCGGGGCGCAGCGCCTGCAGATCCGCCAAATCCAGCGAGCCGTTGCCGGTAGAGCAGATCACCAGCTCGGCGCGGCTCAAGGCTTCAGCCTTGGTGATCAAGCGAAAACCGTGAGAGAGCGCTTCGACCTGTCGCAGCACATCTGTTTCCACCAGCCCGAGATGGAGGTTGCGACAACGCAGGTCACGGGCGATGCTGCGCCCCACCTTGCCATAGCCAAACAGCACGGCTTCGCAGACGTTGAAGGTACGGTTGAGGTTGCGGGCCAACGACTCCGCGGAGTAGACCACGCTCAAACCAATCTGGATATCCTCGGCCTGCTTGAGGGGACTGCGCGCCACCGACACCACAGGGGTCGCCAGCACCTCCTGCTCATAGCGCTGGTGGCCGTTCTCGGTCATCTCCACCACCCCTAGGAAACGGGGGCCGAAGTATTCACTCAAGATCACCTGGGTTTTGGCAAAGTAACCGCCTATATCGAGGATCAGCAACCGCTCGTGGGGGGCCACCAGCGGCGCAATCTGCTGGATGATGCTGTCGGGTTCATTGGTCCAGCGCCGGTTGAGGGGCAGCACCGGATAGTGCTGGGATACCCACTCCAGGGTCGGACCGTGTACCGATTTCGGTTTGGGCAAAATGGCGCCAATCCGTCCAATCTGACCGAGAGCGTCGATAAAACGGGGGCGATCGGGAAGCAGGTGAGTGACCAGCAGAATGCAGAGACCATCGATACGTCCCTGTCCGGTGAAATGGCGAAAAAACAGATGCTCAGATCCTTGACTGCGCAACTGTGGCCTCCTTATGTGCCGCAAAGCAGGCAAACAGAACCCGGCGCGGCCGGGTTCTGTGTGTGTCCAAATAAAATGAAAATCCTTTTTATCTGAAACACATATGGGGCTCAATCATTATCTGCCAAGAGTATGAGCGAGTATGCAAAAATGACTGTAATTGCCTGTTTTTCATGCAAAAATCAGTACAAAGAAGCAGCAGGCCACACCCACCATAGGCTGAGCCCGGTTCCCGCGGCAGCGAGCAGGATCAGCCCACCCCAACGCACTGGCCAGGGTGTGTCACGTAACGCCCACTCCAGCAGCGGCAGCAACCAGACCGGCAGCAACACCACCAGCGGCACCTCCACATATTGCCAGGCCAGCATCTGGACGAAGGCGAGGGCCAGCGCCAGACCGGCTGGGGCTACCTTGATGCCAACAAAGGTGGCAAGCAGGGCGCGAAAACCGGCGAAAGCGGCCAGCGCACCAGCCAGCTGGGCAATCAGCAGGCTGCCATCGATGCCGATCACCAGCGCCAACCAGATAAAGCCGAGGGCAAACCCGAGCCCCTCGCGGCTGTCACCGCGCAAGGTGCTCCAGCCAAACCAGAGGATGGCGGGCAGTAGCGCCAGCCAGATCCCGGGTTCGCTCGCCAGTACCGAGGCCAATCCCTGCCACCACACCAGCGCACTGAACACCGCAAAGAGCAGCAGCGAACCGCGCTGATCGTTCACCTGAGCCGCAATGGCGGGCACCAGCAGGGTCAGCGGCAGCCACTGCCACGCCTTGGCCGGAATACCATAGAGACCGCCGAGCAATGAGCCCACCAGCCAGAGCGCCAGCGCGCCCCACAGATAACCCAGTCGCGGCCAGCGCCACGATAGCAAAGCGGCTCCCAGAGGAGCCGCCAGGGTTTGCAGCAGAAGTTCCGCGCCCATTACTTGCGCACGCCTTCGACAAACAGGTTGATGTTCATCTCGTCCGGGATGCCGGGCAGCATGTAGCTCACGCCAAAGTCACTGCGCTTGATGGTGGCGGAGGCGTTGAAACCGCTGCGGTAGCCGCCCCAGGGATCCTTGCCTTCGCCAATTTTGACCAGATCGAAGGCCACTTCCTTGGAGACACCGTGCAAGGTCAGGGTCCCTTTCAGTACGCCTTTATCCTTGGTGCCCTCGTAAGCGGAGCTGACGAAGGTCATCTTGGGATACTGCTTCACGTCGAGGAAGTCAGGGCTGCGCAGGTGCTTGTCGCGGGCCTCGTGATTGGAGTCGACGCTGGCGGCATCCACTTCAAAGCTCGCCTTGGCGGCCGCCGGGTTGGCGTCATCCATGCTGAAGGTACCGCTGAAGGTGTTGAAGCGACCCACCAGCTCGGAGAAGCCCAGGTGACCCACCTTGAACTGCACTGTGGTGTGCGCCGCATCCACGTCGTAATCCGCAGCCATCAGGGGGGTAGCCATAAACAGGCAGGAGGCCAGCAGAGCCTTGGTCATTTTCATCCGTTCGTTCCTTCATCTTGGGGTTCACATCAGTGGTTAAAATGCTAACCTCGTTCTGAAGATGAATAATCAGTGATTTATTAAATTCATTATTTACTGAGGATGGAAAATGGATCAGATCGCCGCCATGCGCACCTTTATCAAGGTGGTGGAGTGCCAGAGCTTTACCAAGGCCGCCAACCAGCTCGGCATCTCGGTCGCCATGGCCTCCAAACTGATGCAGCAGCTGGAGGAGTCCCTCGCCACCCGGCTGCTGTCGCGCACCACCCGTCAGGTCAATCCCACCGAAGCGGGCCAGTTCTACTACCAGCGCTCCCTCGCCCTGCTGGCGGAGCTGGAAGAGACCCACAGCCAGCTGACCCACCACAACCAGCAGCCGAACGGCACCCTCAAGCTCTCGGTGCCGATGGACTTTGGCTATCTGCACCTCTCCCCCGCCCTGCCGCTGTTTCGCCAGCGCTTTCCCGATCTCAAGCTCGATATCGAGTACAGCGACCGGCGGGTCGCGCTAGTGGAAGAGGGGTTCGATCTGGCGCTGCGGATCGGCCACCTCAGCGACTCCTCGCTGGTGGCGCGCCAGCTTGCCACCATTCGGGTCGAGCTTTGCGCCAGCCCCGCCTATCTGGCACGCAAGGGCAGACCGGAAAAACCCGAGGATCTCAAGCTGCACGACTGTCTGATCTACACCCTGACCCAGCCGGAGTGGCACTTCAAACGGGGAAGCGAGCAGCAGAGCATCCGGCCACAGGGGCCGCTGCGGGCCAACAACGGGGTGGCGCTGACCCGCGCCGCTTGTGATGATCAGGGCATCATATTGCAGCCCACCTTTATCGTGGGGGAGGCGCTGCGGTCAGGGCAGCTGGTCAGCCTGCTGCCAGAGTGGGACAAGGGAGATGTGGGACTTTATGCGGTCTATCCGCACCGCCGCTTCGTCTCGGCCAAGGTGCGCTGCTTTATCGAGTTCGTGCAGGAGCGCTATCTCGCCCCGCAACAGTGGGATAAGCCGTGATGATTGCCAGAGCAGAAGATACGGCCTGACTGTCCGGCCTGCTGGTCCGGCTTGAAACCTAACGCTGGCCGGATGCGGTGGTGGATGCGGCAACAGGGGTGAGCTTGGCTAGCAGACGCTCCTGCTCGAGGCTTAACTGCCAGCGTGGCAAACGGGTGCGTATCGCCGACAACTGCTGCTCACTGAGGGCATAGGGGAGCGCCACTTCAATCTCGGGGCAGTCAAACATGGCGGCCAGCTGCAGGATCAAAATGAGGTTTGCCTCGTCTGTCTTGTGTTTGTTGACCCGTTTGCGGATCTCGTGGCGCAGCTGGGTTTCGGGGTCCTGGGTCATCGCCTGCCAGCCGAAACCGAACAACGGCACCAGCGAGCTGACAATCCCCAGCGCCGTCATCGGCTGCTTGGGGGGATGATAGAGTGCGTTGAGATCCAGCAGAACAGGATTCTGACGAACCTCACCCTCACCAAATAAAATCGTTTTCGTCATTGGATTACCCGTTATATTCCACTAGACTGCGCCGCATATTTTA
Organism: Aeromonas sp. S13(2024); assembly: GCF_041402405.1. Lineage (NCBI taxonomy): Bacteria > Pseudomonadati > Pseudomonadota > Gammaproteobacteria > Aeromonadales > Aeromonadaceae > Aeromonas > Aeromonas sp. S13(2024). The sequence continues at coordinate 155,216 of NZ_JBGLRA010000003.1, forward strand.
CCCCGATATGCCAACGAGGTGCTGATGCTAAGCGATATCGAGATCTCCCGCCAGTCCCCCCGTCTCTCAATCCACGCGCTGGCCGAACGCCTCGCCATCCCCCAGCACCTGCTCAGCCCTCATGGCCACTACAAAGGCAAGCTCAGCCTCGACCTGCTCACGTCTCAGCCCAAACAGCGCGGCAAGCTGGTACTGGTGAGCGCTATCACCCCGACCCCGCTCGGTGAAGGGAAAACGGTGACCACCCTTGGCCTCTCCATGGGGCTCAACCATATCGGCCAGCCCAGCATCGCCACTATCCGCCAGCCGAGCCTCGGCCCGGTATTCGGGGTCAAGGGAGGGGCCGCTGGTGGCGGCCACGCCCAGGTGGTGCCGATGGAGGAGATGAACCTCCACCTCACCGGCGATTTTCACGCCCTGACGGCGGCCCACAATCTGGCGGCTGCAGCCCTCGATGCCCGCCTGTTCCATGAGCGCAAACTCGGCGACCAGTTCACCGCCAAAACCGGCCTGCCACGGCTCGATATCGATGCCGATAACATCCTCTGGCCGCGCACCCTCGACATGAATGACCGCGCCCTGCGCCACCTCACCATAGGTCAGGGCGGCGCAGCCGATGGTGTAGAGCGCAGCGATCGCTTCGTCATCACCGCCGCCTCCGAGCTGATGGCCATTCTGGCGCTGGCGAGCGATCTGAAAGACCTGCGCCAGCGCATCGGCCGCATCCAGCTGGCCCGCGATATTCACGGCAAACCCATTACCGCCGAACAGTTGGAAGTAGCGGGCGCTATGACGGTGCTACTCAAGGACGCGCTACAGCCAACCCTGATGCAGACCACAGAGCAGACGCCGGTGCTGGTGCACGCCGGCCCCTTTGCCAATATTGCCCACGGCAACTCCTCGGTGATCGCCGATCGTATCGCCCTTGGCCTGACCGACTATGTGGTGACCGAGGCGGGTTTTGGCTCCGACATGGGGCTGGAGAAATTCTTCAACATCAAGAGCCGCCAATCCGGTATTACCCCCGCCTGCGTGGTGCTGGTGGCCACGGTGCGCGGTCTCAAGGCCAACAGCGGTCTGCTGGATATCCGCCCGGGCCAGCCGCTACCAGCCAGCCTGCAGGGGGAAGATCTGCCGACCCTCAAGCAGGGCTGCGCCAACCTCGCCTGGCATATCCGGAACGCCCGCCGCTACGGGGTGCCAGTGGTGGTCGCCATCAACCGCTTCCCCACCGACAGCGAGGCCGAACTGGCGCTGCTGGCCCATGAAGCGCAGCAAGCCGGTGCCTGTGGTGCGGCCATCTCCAACGCCTTCACTCAGGGTGGTGCCGGTGCCAGAGAGCTGGCCCGCGCCGTGGTCGCCGCCTGCGAGCAACCCGGCAAGGTGAAACTGCTCTACCCCGACGAGGCGAGCCTCGATGCCAAGCTGGCAACCCTGGTGGAGTGCGGCTACGGCGGTCGCGGAGTGCAGCTCTCCGACAGAGCGCGCCAGCAGCTGGCCCAGCTCTCCGCCGAAGGGTGGGATCACTTGCCCATCTGCGTGGCCAAGACGCCGCTCTCCATCAGCCACGACCCGGCCCTCAAAGGCGTGCCGACCGATTTCGAGGTGCCCATCGACGAGGTGAAGCTCTGCGCCGGTGCCGGCTTCGTCTATGCGTTGGCGGGCCCCATCATGACCATGCCGGGGCTGGGCAGTCTGCCTGCCTATCGCCATATCGATATCGATGAGAACGGCGAGATAGTCGGCCTGAGCTGAATGGTCAGATAAAGGGTTTGGTTCCGGCTGATTAGGCTGCGCTAATCAGCACTGCAATAAAAAACTGCCAGAAACAACAAGGCCCCGTCACTGGACGGGGCCTTTTGCTATCTGCCAAACGCTCTTAGAGGGTAAAGCGCTGGGTCATATGGTGCAGGGTGTTGGCCAGCTTGCTCAGCTCGACGCAAGCCTGGGCGATCTGATGAGCGCCCTGGGCATTCTCGTCAGCGGCATTGTGAATGTTGACGATGCTGCGGTTGAGCTCTTCGGTCACCGCGTTCTGCTCTTCGGTGGCGGTGGCGATCAGGGTGTTCATGTCAGTGATGCGCACCACGGCACCATTGATGGTCTCGATACTGGTACCGGCATCCCGTGCCAGACCGACACTCTCCTGCATCTGGTGACGACTCAGCTGCATGGCGTTGCCCGCCTCGGCGGCGCGGCTCTGCAAGAGCTCGATCATCTTGCTGATCTCGGCGGTGGAGTCCTGGGTACGCTGGGCCAGGGAGCGCACTTCATCCGCAACGACCGCAAAACCACGACCCTGCTCACCGGCACGGGCAGCTTCGATGGCTGCGTTAAGGGCCAGCAGGTTGGTCTGACCGGCGATATCGCGGATCACATCCAGCACCACGCTGATGTTGGCGCTATCGGCCTCCAGCTGCTGCACCACTGTGCCCGCCTGTTCAATCTTGACCGACACCTCTTCGATGCTGGCGATGGAGCTGCGAACCACTTCGCTGCCAGCAGCAGAGGTGCGGGAGGCATCCTTGGCGGCGCTCATGGCATCCGTGGTGTTGCGGGCCACTTCGTTGACGGTGGACTGCATCTCGTTCATGGCGGTCGCCACCTGGGAGACTTCGTTCTGCTGGATGGCCATGCCGCTGGCAGACTGGCTGGAGATGGCGCTCACCTCCTCCACTGCGCTGCTGAGTTGGCTCACGGAACCGGCGATCTCGCTCACCAGATCGGAGAGGGAGCCCTGCATCCGGTTGATGGCGGAGCCCAGCTGACCCAGTTCATCACGGTTGAAGCGGCTGTCACGGATCCACTGCTGCAGTTCGCCCTGACCCAGATCGCCATTGGCAATACGCTGGGCCTGACGGGCCAGCATGATCAGCGGGTCGCGGATCTGGCGGGTCAGTACCACGGAGAGCACCACCACAAGGATCAGACCGAGCACCAGCGCGATGGTGACACTCAGATTGGCGGATTGATAAGAGTCGACAATATCGCTGCGGGATTCAGACGCATAACCATGGTTAATCTGGATAAGGGAGGCCACTGACTTGCTCAGCGCGGTATAAAGGGGAATCCCCTCCTCAAGGAAGATCCGTTGGGCTTCGGCAAGTTGATCGCTGTCTTGCAGTTGTTGGACTCGCTGGTGCAGGGCGACGTAACGATCCCAGTCAGATTTCACCGCATCGAAGGTACGGCGCTCCGCCACATCCTCAGGCCAGATCGTCTTGTCATGGGCAATCAGCTGCTGCGCGATCGCGTTAAGCTGCTGACTGGCAATATTCCGATATTCAGCCCTTTTCAGCGGCTCGGCGGCCACCACGAAATAACCCAGCTCATAACGACGCAACTCACCGAGAGAATCCCCGATCGCGCTGGTGCGATTGACCGCTGGCAAGATGCTGTCGGTAAACCGGATGGCAACATCATTCATGTTGCCAAACTGGACAAGGGCAAAACCGCCGATAAAGGCGACCATCAAACCGAGCACGGCAAAGCCGGCGGTGAGTTTTTTACCTATGGTCATGGAACTGGTATTCATGGGATATCCTGGTGGTCGTTAAATTCGTAGCACTCGTCCGGTTCACGCCCTCCTGGCATGAACTATCTGGCCACCTGTTCAGTGGCGCACCATCCAACCTTGATGAATATCTCTGAATTCCATGAGGGGCAGCGAGAGCCGTGAGGGGGCGCTAGAGTAACCGGATCGTGGCGGTTCGGAAAGAGTCTGTCCGGTTACTTTTTGTAAGGTGAAAGCGAGGTTTTTTTCGTGTTCGATTAAATATATCGCTCAGATGAATAAATCGAAAAAATGCATAACGTTTGCATAGGGCAAGCCATGCGGGCCAAGCAGTGGCAGACCGCCACTCTCATCCTGAACCAATGAAAAACGCCAGCAATGGCAGCTGGCGTCTCGTTTATTCAGCATGGCGGTTACAAAACAACCGCCATCTTATCCGCGCAGGCCACCGAGGAATTCGGCCCGGGTATCGGGCTGGGTCTTGAACACCCCGCCGAGGGAGGTGGTGGTGGTGTAGGAGGTGGAGTCCATCACCCCCCGCGCCTTGACGCAGTAGTGGGTCGCCTTGATGCTGATAGCCACGTCCTTGGTACCGAGCAGGGTCTGCAGCGCCAGCAGGATCTGCTGGGTCAGCCGCTCCTGCACCTGGGGACGGCGAGCGAAGAATTGCACGATACGGTTGATCTTCGACAGGCCAATTACCTTGCCACGAGGGATATAGGCCACATGGGCCAGCCCGTCGATGGTGACGAAGTGGTGTTCGCAGGTGCTGGTGAGGCTGATATCCCGCACCATGATCATCTCGTCCACCTGCATCTTGTTCTCGATCACCGTCACCTTGGGGAAGGTGGAATAGTCGAGGCCTGAGAAAATCTCGTTGACGTACATCTTGGCGATGCGGTGCGGCGTCTCGGCCAGACTGTCATCGGTCAGATCCAGCCCCAGCGTCTCCATGATGGAGCGCATATGGCCTTCGATCTTCTCCCGCTTCTGCTGGCTGTTCAGCTCGTTGGTGACCAGGGGGGTTTCCAGTCCCTGGGCTTCGAGGGCAGCCCTGACCAGCAAGGCTTCCGGACTTAAGGTTGTCATTATCTTCTCTCCCACGCTCAGGGACTGTGAGGGCAGCTCAAGGAGCAACCCCTTATGTTATGGCGGCGTACAGGGCCGACGGTATCGCTGTAATGGTCGCCACACGGGATGTGACGGCCATCTGTTATGGCGGCATAGTAAACGGCCATTGCCGCCAAGATTCAAGTCAACTTGTGCGTCACCTCATACTTTATAGCCATCTCACCCCGTTTCAGCGCCGATTACCCCGAGAATCCTTGAGATAACCTGCCCATCCCCGGGGATTTTTGTGATAATCCCGCCTTCAATCATAGAAAGAGGTCATGACGATGGGATTTGATACCAGCGGACTACTCCCCTTAAGCGATGCCCTGCAAGGGATGCTGGAACAACTCGCCTGCTGCTGCGACAGCGAGCAACTGCCCCTGCCAGAGGCCCTTGGCCGGGTTCTTGCCAGCGACATCGCCTCTCCCCTCGCCGTGCCCCCCTTCGACAACTCCGCTATGGACGGTTACGCCGTGCGCCTTTCGGATCTCGCCAGCGGCACCCCGCTCATCATGGCGGGCAAGGCGTTTGCCGGTCAGCCCTATCAGGGCGAGTGGCCCGCCGGCCACTGCGTGCGGATCATGACCGGCGCCCCGGTTCCCGCAGACACCGATGCGGTGGTGATGCAGGAAGAAACGCAGGCCGACGGCGATCGGATCACTTTTCTGGCACAACCCGAACCGGGCCAGAATATCCGCCGCGCCGGCAGCGATATCGGCAAGGGCGCCTGCGTGCTGCCAGCCGGTACTCGCCTCACCCCGCGCGAAATGCCACTGCTGGCCTCCCTCGGCATCGCGACCGTGCCGGTACGCCGACCGCTGAAAGTGGCCATCTTCAGCACCGGCGATGAGCTCAAACCGGTCGGTACCCCGCTCGCCCACGGCGATATCTATGACTCCAACCGCTATGGCGTGCGGGCCATGCTGGCGCGCATGGGCTGCGACTGCCTCGACCTTGGCATCATCCCGGACGATCCGGCCCAGCTGCGCGCCACCTTTATCCGCGCCGATGAAGAGGCCGATGTACTCATCACCACCGGCGGTGTCTCGGTAGGGGAAGCGGATTTCACCAAACAACTGCTGGACGAGCTCGGCGAGATTGGCTTCTGGAAGCTGGCCATCAAGCCGGGCAAGCCATTTGCCTTCGGCCGCCTGCCCCACGCCTGGTTCTTCGGCCTGCCGGGCAACCCCGTCTCCGCCATGGTCACCTTCGATCAGCTGGTGCAACCGGCGCTGGCCAAGCTGGCGGGCCAGCACTTCGAGCGGCCGCTCCAGCTGCAAGCCATTGCGGCCGAGCCACTCAAAAAGAGCCCGGGCCGACTCGACTTCCAGCGCGGCATCATGAGCCAAGGGCCAAACGGCCTCGAGGTGCGCAGCACTGGCTCGCAGGACTCCGCCGTGTTCAGCTCCCTGTCGCGAGCCAACTGCTACATCGTTCTTGAACGGGAACGGGGCCGCGTCGCCGCGGGCGAGACGGTCACCGTCGAACCCTTCGGGGGATTGCTGCTGTGAGCGAGATCCTGAGCGACGCCGAACTGCTGCGTTACAACCGCCAGATCATCCTCAAATCCTTCGACTTCGAGGGGCAGGAGGCGCTCAAACAGGCCCGTGTGCTGGTGATCGGTGCCGGTGGCCTTGGTTGCGCCGCCAGCCAGTATCTGGCGGTAGCCGGAGTTGGCCAGCTCACCCTGGTCGATTTCGACAAGGTGGAGCTATCCAATCTGCAGCGTCAGGTGTTGCACAACGATGAGCGCATTGGCCACTACAAGGTGGACTCTGCCGCCCAGTCGCTGCGAGCCCTCAATCCCTGGCTCAACGTCGAGACCCACGCTGCCGTGGCCGATGAGGCGCTGCTCGATACCCTGTTGCCCCAACACCAGCTGGTATTGGATTGCACTGACAACCTGGCCATTCGCAACCTGCTCAACCAAAAGGCACGCCAGCATGGCGTGCCACTGGTCAGCGGCGCCGCCATCCGGCTGGAGGGACAGCTGTGCAGCTTCACCTGGCAGGAAGATGAGCCCTGCTACGCCTGCCTCAGCGCCCTGTTTGGCGAGCAGGCCCTCACCTGTGTCGAGGCGGGAGTGCTCGCTCCCGTGGTGGGGCTGGTGGGCAGCCTGCAAGCACTGGAAGCTATCAAACTCTTGGCAGGCATGGGCAAAAGCTACAGCGGCCGCCTGCTGATGATCGACAGCCTAAGCGGCACTTTCCGCGAGATGAAGCTGCCCAAGCGCCCCGACTGCCCCGTCTGCTCCCATCCTTGACGCAAACGGGATCAAAAAAGCCGAACCCTGTGGTTCGGCTTTTTGGTACCTGCACCTAACAACCCCTTCCTCAATGGGTCGTGAGGATCCGTTGCAACAGGTGATTAAAGCCCGAGGGATCTTCCGCGGGCCAGGCGTGGTGACCGTTGGGGGTGTGGATGGTGGCGTTGGGCAGGGCGGCAAACTGCTCTACCCGTTTGGCCAGCGGCAGGTAGTCGTGACTGGTGGAGATGATGGCCACCGGCTGCCAGATGGCGCCGAGCCGGGCACGTACCGACCAGCCCGGTAGCGCCTCCAGCAGCGCCTTGTAGGTTTTCTTTTTATTGCGCACGAAACGCAGCCGGAAGGTATGGCGCACCTGCGCCAGATCCGGGCCCGGGAAGAGCTCGCGTCCCAGCCACCAGGCGAGCGGGCGCATGCCAAACCAGCGCAGCCATTTGAGGCGCTGGGCGTAACGCTCCTGCTCTTTGGGGGTCTCCAGCAGAAACTCGCTAAAACCGTTGACCAGCACCAGTCCCTGCACCTTGTGGGGCAGTTGCAGCGCCAGCTCCAGCGCGACCATGGCCCCCAGCGACAATCCCACCACCCAGGCGGGTTCTGGCTGTGCATCGAGCCAGTTCACCACATCGTCTGCCAGGGTCGCCACATCGAACGGCCCCTCCTGCATGCTCTGGCCGTGGCCGCGCAAGTCCAGCGCCACCACCCGGTAGTGCTCGGAAAACCGTTCGATCTGCGCCTGCCAGTCGAGGCTGGAGGAGCCCAGCCCATGCAGCAGCAACAGCAAGGGGCCCTCCCCCGCACTGCGCAGGGCAAGACCGTTGAATTTCATCACCTGATTGCGGCGCATCAGTGTATTGCCTCTCGACTCATCACCTGAACCATCTCTTGTTGTTATGTCACCCGTGGTTATCCTGCCACGGCACGGCGCCCAATCAGCCTTCGCTGACCAGACTCACCGCCTTGATATAAGCGTAGATCTGCTGATCCGGCGCCAGCGCCAGCCGCCTGGCTGAGCGGCTGGTGATCCGGGCCAGCAGTATCTGCTGACCCAGCGCCAACTGCAACAGGGTCTGGCCGGGGCGCACCTCGCGCACCGCCAGCAGACGGGTGACGAGACAGTTGGAGAGACTGGAGTGCTCGATGGGGGCTGTGGCAATCACCACATCGCGCCCGGCCACCTTGATCTGCAAGGGGCCACTCTCGTCCGGCACATGGTTCATGGTGACCCGCAACTGCTGCTCACCAAGCTGTAGGGTCGCCATCTGTTCGTCGTCATCGTAGTGGGCCAAGGTCGCATCCAGCATCACCCCGGCATCGTCGCGACTGGCGAGTGACAGGTCGGTACGGGCGAAAATCTCGCTCGGCCTGCCTTGCGCCTCCACCCTGCCACTTTCCAGCAGCACCAGCTGATCGCAGAGCAAACTCACCTCCTCCATGGCGTGGCTGACGAAGATCATCGGGATGCCGCTCTCCTGCTGCAACCCCTTGAGCACATGGGCCTGATGGATGCGGCTGCGCCGATCGAGCGCCGAGAAAGGCTCATCGAGCAGCAGCAGATCAGGCTCGGCCAGCAGCGCCCGCCCCAGCGCTACCCGCTGGCGTTGACCGCCAGAGAGGGCATGGGCAGGCTGTCCCAGCAGATCGGCAAAACCGAGCCGAGCCGCCAGCGCTTCGGGCTGCCAGCGCCCTCGCCCCTTGCGGGCCGCCAGTTGCAGATTGCCGAGCACCGTCAGATGGAGGAAGAGCCGCGCGTCCTGAAACACCAGCCCGATCCGGCGCGCTTCGGGCAGCAGTTGAGCATACTCCCGATCGCGCCACCGCAAGCGATCCCCGTTTTGGCGATCGAGCCCAGCGATGATGCGCAGCAGTGTGCTCTTGCCGCAGCCGGAGGGGCCGAACAGGCCGAGGATCCCCCCCAGCTCGAGGGTCAGAGCGCAATCGAGGGTAAAGGAGCCAAACTCGCGCCGGACATGGAGGTTCAGGGCATGGCGGTGCGGCACGTTCACAGGCGGCATAGTGGCGGGCTGGTTCATCCAAACACTCTCCGCTGTCGGCGCTGCAGCACCCCGTAGACCAGCACCAGCATCACCAGCGAGAAGGCCATCAGGCCACCCGCCAGATAGTGGGCTTGTCGGTAATCCATCGCCTCCACATGATCAAACAGGGCGATGGAGAGCACTTGGGTCTCGCCGGGGATATTGCCGCCAATCATCAGCACCACGCCAAACTCCCCCAGGGTGTGGGCAAAGCCCAGCGCTGCCGCCATCACGAAGCTGGGCAGGGTCATCGGCAAGATGATGTGGAAGAAGCGCTCCAGCGGGCCGAGCCCCAGGGTCGCAGCAGCTTCCAGCTCCTTGTTGCCCATGTTGACGAAGGCGGAGGTGAGCGGCTGCACCACGAACGGCAGCGAATAGAGGATGGAGGCAAACAGCAGGCCGAGAAAGCTGAAGGCGAGCGGGGCGCCAAAGGTGTCGCGCCACCAGGCGCCGAAACCATATTCGGGGGAGAAGGCCAGCAGCAGATAGAAACCGAGCACCGTTGGCGGCAGCACCAGCGGCAGCGCCACCAGCGCCTCAACCAGCGGCCGCAGCCGGTTCTGACTGCGCGACAGCCACCAGGCCAGCGGCGGTGCCAGCAACAGCAAAATCGCTGTGGTGCAGGCCGCAAGCTTCAGGGTGAGCCAGACCGCCAGCAGATCCCCTTCACTCATTGCCGACCTCCCGGTTGATAAATGCCCCCAACGGCATGGTCTCTATCCTCATTGCAAAGAGTGGCCGACCCGAAGGCAGACCACTCAGGGTATCGCATCAGGCCCATCCCCTTATTGGGGCAAGGCGTAACCCGCAGCCTTGATCTGCGCCTGACCCGGCCCCTTGAGCCAGGCCACCAGCGCCTCGACCGCGGCGCCTTTTTTCAATACCAGCCCCTGCTGCTCGATGGGGGGATAGAAGCTCGCAGGCACTGCCCAGGCTTCACCAGTCTTGCCCGCTTCCACCAGATTGGCCCAAGCGACAAAGCCCAGCTCGGCATTGCCGGTGTCGACAAATTGCCAGGTCTGGCCGATGTTGGCGCCGGTCAGCAACCGGTACTGCTTGGGATCGATTTTGAGATGGGTGAGGGTCGCCATGGCGGCAGCACCATAGGGAGCAGTGCGGGCATTGGCGATGGCGAGGTTGCCTTTCCAACTGCGCAGGGTCGCCTCGTCAGGGGCCGGCCCCCCCTTCTTCCACAGCCCCAGCTGGCCGATGGCGTAGGTGAAGCGATCGCTCCCCTTGCCCTCTTTTTCCAGCTTCTCGGGGGTCGCCGCATCGGCGGAGAGGAAGAGGTCGAACGGTGCGCCGTGACTGATCTGGGTGTAGAGCACTCCGGTGGCGGCAGATGAGATGGCCAGGGTGTGGCCGGTCTTGGCGGTAAACTCCTTGCCAATACGCTCTATGGTGCCCTTGAAGTTGGCCGCCACGGCCACCTTCACTTCATCGGCCTGCACGGCACCGGTATGCAAAGTGGCGGCGCAGACGCCTGCGATGACAACAGATAACAGCGGTTTCATTCCCTTTCTCCTGATGGGGCTCGCACATCCGCGCCCCTTGGCGGGGCCGTGGTTCCCGTTGAACCTGTGCCCCTCGTGATGAACAGGTCAGGCTTGCCAGCGGGCAGCGGCGGCGTTGTCGCTCTCCTTGGCCTCGACCCAGCGTTGCACACCCTCGGCGGTCAGCTCTTTTTTCCAGAACGGCGCCCGGGTTTTCAAGAAATCCATGATGAAGTGACAGGCGTCAAAGGCGGCGTCGCGGTGGGCACTACTCACCGCCACCAGCACGATCTGATCGCCAAGCCACAACTCGCCGATACGATGAATGAGGGTACACTCCTGCAGCGGCCAGCGGCGACGGGCCTCCTGCACGATATCGGCCAGCGCCTTCTCGGTCATGCCGGGGTAGTGCTCGAGGGCCAACCCCTTCACCTCCTCCCCCTGATTGAAGTCGCGAACCTTGCCAACGAAGGTGACGATGGCGCCACTGTCGGGGCGGGTGGCGAGACGGGCATATTCGTCCGCCAGCGAGAAATCCTCCCGCTGCACCACAATGCGATCGGTTATGATTGCCTCGCTCATCCTTAACCTCCGGTCACCGGTGGGAAGAAGGCCACCTCATCGCCATCGTTGATAGGCGTGTCGAGGGGCACCAGGGTCTGGTTGACCGCCACCAGCAGTTTGCCAGCCTCGAGAGCCAACGCCCACTTGTCGCCGCGTTCACAGAGCGCCGCGCGCAGTTGTTCGGCAGTGGCGTAGTCGCACGGCAGGCTCAGCTCATCGCAGGCCACCAGCTCTCTTACTTGCGCAAAAAACAGTACCTTGATCATGCTTGCTCCCCGCTATTTGACCCCAGCTGGAAATGGCCGGACTTGCCGCCCTTTTTCTCTACCAGCCGCACCTGCTCGATCACCATGTCTTTTTGCACTGCCTTGCACATGTCATAGATGGTCAGCGCCGCTACCGACACCGCAGTCAGCGCCTCCATCTCCACCCCGGTCTTGCCTGATAGCTTGCAGAGGGTGCGAATATGCACACGATTCTGCTCGGCCAGCGGCACTATCTCCACCTCGACTTTGGTCAAGGCCAGCGGATGGCAGAGGGGGATAAGATCGGAGGTCTTCTTGGCGGCCATGATGCCGGCGATGCGGGCGGTGGCGAACACGTCACCCTTGTGGTGCTGGCCGCTCAGGATCAGCGCCAGCGTCTCGGGGGCCATGGCAACAAACGCCTCGGCGCGAGCCTCACGTTCGGTCACCTGCTTGTCGGTCACATCCACCATATGGGCTTCGCCGCTCTGGTTCAGATGCGTCAGGTTGGGCTGGGTCTGCTTGGGATCGGTCTGGTTCATCGTTTGCTCTCATAGGTGGGAGACAAAGTTGCACGGCTTGGTGCGGGCATCGAGCTGATCGCGGATCAGTTGCTCCCAACCCAGCCGGCAGGCGCCGGTGGAGCCGGGCAGGCAGCAGATCAGGGTGCGATTGGCGAGTCCCGCCAGTGCACGGCTCTGCATGGCGGAGCCTTTAATCTCGGCAAAAGAGAGCTGACGGAACATCTCGCCAAAACCCTGTACGGTGCGCTCGAACAGCACACCGACCGCTTCCGGTACCCGGTTCTGTTCATTGAAGCCGGTACCGCCGTTAATCAGTACCACCTGCACCCCCTCATCGGCGATCCACTCGCTCACCCGCGCACGGATGCGAAACAGGTTGTCCGGGCAGAGCGCCCGATCGGCCAGCTGATGGCCCGCGTCGGTAAGGGCCGAGACCAGATAGTCGCCCGAGCTGTCATCGGCGGCGGTGCGGCTGTCGGAGACCGTCAGCACGGCGATCTTGAGGGGAATAAATGCGTTGTGTTTCTGTCCCATCGGGCAGCTCCTTGTGGCTATGGGCCGTCAACGAGGCAGGAAGAGAAGGGGTATGAGAGGCCAGCTGTCAGGGCGCTAAAACGGACGCAGACAGAGGTGACCAACTTGCTCAAGCGTGTGACGGCGGGCTGATTCTATCAAAGGTTTCACGAGATATGGGATTTAAAAGACACACAAATCTGATGCTTGTCCCATATATGAACAAAACGCAGGCCGGGTAAACCCGGCCTGTCGTCGCAGGATCAGAACCCTTTCACCCCGGTCATGTCGGGCAACTGGTGAGCAATCCCCTTGTGACAGTCGATGCAGGTACTTTCACCACTGGCCAGATTGGTAGAGTGCATCTTGGCGGCACGCTGCCCCTGCAGGGAGAAGTCCATATACTCGAAGTTGTGGCAGTTGCGGCACTCGCGCGAATCGGTCTCTTTCATTCGTTGCCACTCCCGCTCCGCCATCTCGCGCCGGTGCGACTCGAACTTCTCGCGGGTATCCACCTTGCCGGTGATCATGCCCCACAGCTCCTTGGAAGCCTGCACCTTGCGGATGATCTTGTAGGTCCACTCGTGCGGTACGTGGCAATCCGGGCAGCTGGCCCGCACGCCGGAGCGGTTGGCGTAGTGGATGGTGTCGCGGTACTCCTCAAACACGTTGTCCTTCATCTCGTGACAGCTGGTGCAGAAGGCCTCGGTGTTGGATGCTTCCATGGCGGTGTTGAAACCACCCCAGAAAATCACGCCACCGAAGAAGCCCATCAGCAGGATGACCCAGAGAGCCGCCTTCGATGGTGACTTGAAGGTGGTCCACAGACGCTGGATAAAGCCGGGTAATTTCATCTATGGATTCCTCAGTTCAGCGCTTCAACCGGTTTAAAGGTATTTTCCACCAGCGGCTTGGCATCCGCTTGCGGTACATGGCACTGCAGGCAAAAGTAGCGACGCGGCGACACTTCACCCAGGGTCAGGCCGTCGCGGGTCTCGAAGTGAGTCGGACTGATCTTGGGGGCCTTCATGGCGCTGGCATTCTTGAAGCTGTGGCAAGCCAGGCACTTGTTGACCTTGGTGTCCACCTCATAGTTGCGAATGTCATGGGGGATCAGCGGCGGCTGATGCATGTACTGGCGATCGTAGGGCGCGCCATCCTTGCGGAAGTTTTTCAGGGGTGCGGCGGTGGCATCGGTCACCAGATCGGTGGCGCCACGCTCGGACTTGAGGCCACCGGTACTGTTGGTGATCTCGGGGACCGCTGCCATCAAGGATCCCGCCATCAGGCAGGCCAGCATTGCTCCAATCAGCTTTTTCATTATTTGTTCTCCGACGTTTTTTCTGCCTTGACGGCAAAACCTACAGTGATTTCAAAAACTTGTTCCGCGCAGACATCGATGCAGCGGCCACAGTTGGTACACTCCTGAGCCGCAATCAAGGGCCCGTGACCGCGCTTGGCACCGTGAACAGGCCCGCGCAGGATGGGACGCTCCGGGCAGACCGCATAACAATCCATGCAGTTGTTGCACCGCTCGCGCCCCTTGGCAGAAATCTTGATAAACCCGACCCGGTTAACCAGGGCATAGAAGGCCCCCACCGGACAGAGATGACCGCACCAGCCCCGCTCAACCACGAAGAGATCGAACAGGAACAGCGCCACCAGCAGGGCCCAGCCCGCCCCCATGCCAAACAGCAGACCGCGCATGGCGAGCGACACCGGATTGACCAACTCCCACGCCATCACCCCGACCACCGCTGGCACCACCAGCGCCATGGCCAGCAGCCAGTAGCGGGTCGCACGGCTGAACTGGCCGTTGCCCTTGAGGCCAAGGCGCCCCCTGAGCCAGGCTGCGGCATCTGTGATGAGGTTGACCGGACAGACCCAGGAGCAGAACACCCTCCCCCCGACCAGCCAGTAACCGGCCAGCACAATGGCAGCCCCCAGCCAGAGGGTGGTGATGGGCCAGTGACCCGCCGCCAGCGACTGCAACAGCGTGAGGGGATCGGTCAGCGGCACCGTCTCCAGCAACAGCGAGCTGGAGAGGTTGCCCTTGAGGATCCAGATACCCGCCAACGGCCCCAGCCAAAACAGCCCGAGCACGCTGAACTGACTCAGCCGACGCAGCAACAGGAAGCGGTGGGAACGCCACCACCCCAGCTTGATGCGAGCATCTTCCCCCAGATAACGACTCATAACCCCTCCGGTTTGCGGGTGGGCAGGGTGAGCCTGTCGCCGATGAGCGACTTGTTCCCCGCCTTGGCCTTCTCTTCCCAGCCGAGCCGGTAGTGATGACCCAGCTCACCTTTGGCGAGCTGGCGTGGCACCACCTTGATGGCCGCTTCCTCCAGCACGCAGGCATGCTCGCACTTGCCACAGCCGGTACAGACATCGCTGTGAACCGTGGGCAGGAACATGGCGTGTTTGCCGGTACGCTGGTTATGCTGCAGCTCAAGAGTGATCGCCTTGTCAATCAGCGGGCAGACCCGATAACAGACATCGCAGCGCAGACCCAGATAGTTGAGGCAGGTCTCGTGATCGATGAGCACTGCTACCCCCATCCGGGCCTGATCGATGTCGGTCATCTGCTGATCCAGCGCCCCGCTCGGACAGGCCACCACACAAGGGATGTCATCACACATCTCGCAGGGCACGGCACGCGCCTTGAAATAAGGGGTACCAGTGGTCACAGGGTCAAACAGCCGGGCGAGCTTGAGGGTGTCGTAGGGGCAGGCCTCAACGCAGAGCCCGCAACGCACGCAGGCGCTGAGGAACTCTGTTTCATCGAGAGCGGCGGGCGGACGCAGCGCCTGGGCAGGCACAGCTTGTGCCTGCTGGCGGGCCACGCCACCGAGCCCCACGCCAAGCAGGCCCACACCGCAGGCCCCCTTGGCCATGTCGGCCAGAAACTGGCGACGACTACGACTCATCTCGCACTCCCCCGCCTTAAGCCTTCATCACCTTGACGGCGCACTTCTTGTAATCGGTCTCTTTCGAGAGCGGATCGGTGGCGTCCAGGGTCAGCTTGTTGACCAACTGGCTCGCATCGAAGAAGGGCATGAAGACCAGTCCTTTCGGCGGACGGTTGCGACCACGGGTCTCGACACGGGTCTTCACCTCGCCACGGCGGGAGGAGACGATCACCTCTTCACCACGGCGCACGCCGCGAGCCTTGGCATCGTCCGGGTGCATGAAGAGCACCGCATCCGGGAAGGCGCGATAGAGCTCGGGTACCCGACGGGTCATGGTGCCGGTGTGCCAGTGTTCCAGCACGCGACCGGTAGAGAGCCACAGATCGTACTCTTTATCCGGCGACTCGGCGGCGGGCTCGAACGGCAGGGCGAAGATGACCGCCTTGCCATCGGGCTTGCCATAGAAGCGCACCCCCTCGCCCGCTGTCACATAGGGGTCGAACCCTTCGCGATAGCGCCACAGAGTCTCTTTGCCATCTACCACAGGCCAACGCAGACCACGGGCTTCGTGGTACTGATCGAACGGCGCCAGATCGTGACCGTGGCCACGACCGAAGGTGGCGTACTCTTCGAACAACCCTTTCTGGACGTAGAACCCGAAGTGCTCGGCCTCGTCGTTCAGCAGACCTTTGCTCTGCTCTTTCGGGAACTGGTTGACCTGACCGTTGGCATAGAGCACGTCGAACAGGGTTTTGCCCTTCACTTCCGGCATCTTGGCAATCAGCTCAGCCGGCCACACTTCCTCAACCTTGAAGCGCTTGGAGAACTCCATCAGCTGCCACAAGTCGGACTTGGCCCCTTCCGGCGCTTTCACCTGCTGGTGCCAGAACTGGGTGCGGCGCTCGGCGTTACCGTAGGCCCCCTCTTTCTCCACCCACATGGCGGTGGGCAGGATGAGGTCAGCGGCCTGGGCGGTAACAGTCGGGTACGGGTCAGAGACCACGATGAAGTTGCGCGGGTCGCGATAACCCGGCAGGCGATCGGTATTCATGTTGGGACCGGCCTGCATGTTGTTGTTGCACATCACCCAGTAGGCGTTGAGCTTGCCATCCTTGAGCATGCGATCCTGCAGCACGGCGTGGTAACCCACCTGTTCCGGGATAGTGCCTTCCGGCAGTTTCCAGATCTTCTCGGCGATAGCGCGATGCTTGGGATCGGTCACCACCATGTCGGCCGGCAGACGGTGGGCAAAGGTACCCACTTCACGCGCGGTGCCACAGGCAGAGGGCTGGCCGGTCAGTGAGAAAGGACCATTACCCGGCTCGGAGATCTTGCCGGTCAGCAGGTGGATGTTGTAGCAGAGGTTGTTGGCCCAGACGCCACGGGTATGCTGGTTGAAACCCATGGTCCAGTAGGAGACCACCTTCTTGCCCGGATCGGCATAGAGCTTGGCCAGCTTTTCCAGCTTCTCTTTGGAGACGCCGGAGAGCTTGGAGACCGACTCCACATCGTAATCCGCCACGAACTTGGCAAACTCCTCGAAGGTCATCGGAGTGGCATCGCCGCTGTCCGGGTTCTTCGCTTTCTGCTGCAGCGGATCGGTCGGGCGCAGGCCGTAACCGATGTCGGTGGCCCCCTTCTTGAACACGGTGTGCTTGTTGACGAAGTCCCAGTTCACCTTGTCGTTCTGGATGATGTAGTTGGCGACATAGTTGAGGATCGCCAGGTCGGTCTGCGGGGTAAACACCATGCCGTTGTCCGCCAGCTCGAAGCTGCGGTGCTCGAAGGTCGAGAGCACGTGCACCTGCACATCCGGGTTGGAGAGACGGCGATCGGACATCCGCGACCAGAGGATGGGGTGCATCTCGGCCATGTTGGAGCCCCACAGCACGAACGCATCGGCCTGCTCGATATCGTCGTAGCAGCCCATCGGTTCGTCCATGCCGAAGGTACGCATGAAGCCGACGACCGCAGAGGCCATGCAGTGACGAGCATTGGGGTCAATGTTGTTGGAGCGGAAACCGGCCTTCATCAGCTTGGCGGCAGCGTAGCCTTCCCAGACGGTCCACTGGCCGGAGCCGAACATGCCGACGGCGGTCGGCCCCTTCTCTTTCAGGGTCGCCTTGAACTTCTCGGCCATGATGTCGAACGCCTGATCCCAGCTGATGGGGGCGAAGTCGCCATCCTTGTCAAACTGGCCGTTCTTCATCCGCAGCATCGGCTGGGTGAGGCGATCCTGGCCGTACATGATCTTGGAGAGGAAGTACCCCTTGATACAGTTGAGGCCACGGTTGACCGGTGCATCGGGGTCACCCTGAGTCGCCACGACCCGACCATCCTGAGAGCCCACCAGCACGGAGCAGCCGGTACCGCAGAAGCGGCAGGGAGCCTTATCCCAATGGATGGCCGTCTTGTCGGTACTGGTGATGAGATTGGCTGCCAGCGTGGGGGCACTGACACCGGCCACGGCAGCGGCAGCTGCCACCGCGTTGGCCTTCATAAAGTCGCGTCGACTCAGCTTCATGGCATATCCTCACATTGCTTATCGCGTAATAGTTGTCGAATCTGTCGAACGGGAGCCAGCCATCAGCGGCAGAGGGCACGCCCGGCATCCCATCACTCTTTTCAGTGACCGCCCAGTTCATCGAACTGGTGGTAAATCAGGGCGGCTGAGAGCACACCCGGCATCGCCTGTATCGCATCAATGGCCGCCATGATCGGCCGCTGGCTCGGACCTTCCAGGGTCACGACCAGCTTGCCCTCGTCACTGACGGCGTGGATCTCGGCCCCTTCAAGGGCGCCAATCTGCTCGGCGAGCTGATGGCGCAAGGGGGGCTGGGTCAGCACCACCAGACTCGATACATGGAACTCCTGATCCATTGTGGCTTCTGTGTCACACGGCTTCTGACTCATTCTGACTCCTGCTTGAGGGTGGGCTGGCTCGCACCACCGGATGGGGCGGCTCGCCCGTCGACCTTGATGCTGCCAACCGGACAATCCTGCACACAGGCGCCGCAGCCATTACAGCGATCCGGCTCGACCGTCGGGGTGGGCACACGCCCCAGCACCGGAATAAAACGAATGGCATTGGGCTCACAGCTGTCCTGACAGCGCTGGCAGAACACCTGACCATTGGCCAGACAGTTGGCCTCGATATGGGCCTTGTAGTGCCAGGGAGACTCGCTGGTCGGGCGAAACACAGGCGCCTTGCAGACCGTGACGCACTCGGTGCAGAAGGTGCATTCGCCACGCTGGAAATCGACCACCGGAAAACCGCCCTCGCCATTCACCAGGATCTGCTCCGGACAGGCCGCCAGACAGTCTCCGCAGCGGGTGCAGTCGGCGACAAATGCCGACCAGTTGACTGACCAGGGCAACTGCACCGGCGGTTCGGCAGTTCTCAGCCGCCCCCGGAACAGGCCGCGGCGGGCAAGATCGATCTCATCCGGCATGTTGACTCCTGTTCTGGTGAAAAAGGGGACAGTGCGAGTCCATGATTGGCATTCTTGATACCAATTATAAGAGTGGGTGTATATTGCGGCCCTGACAAGGTAAGGGATATACCACCAGGGAGATAAACAGGGGGGATTCTTGCGCCAGATCAAAGCCTTGCAGCGCAATAAAAATGGAGGTATCGGTTAAAATACCTCCATGTGAGGATTGCTATTTAATCGTTGGCGATTTTTTTGCGGTTATCCGCCGATCGAGGCGAGATGAGGGGTGATGCCGGCATTGCCCTCATGGAGACGATGGGTGGCACTCTTGCCCGCCAGTGCCGCGCGAATGCGCTGTTGCAGCTCATCGGATTGTGCATCTGCGCCGAGCAGATCCCGCAGGTCAATGCCGTTGTCACCAAACAGGCACAGATGCAGCTTCCCCAGCGAGGAGACCCGCAGCCGGTTGCAACCGGCACAGAAATCCTTGCTGTAGGGCATGATGAGCCCCACCCCACCTTGCGAATCGGGGTGCATAAAGACCTGCGCCGGACCGTCATCCGAGCCCCGCAACTGCTGCACCCAGCCGCTCTCCAGCAAGCGCTGTTTGATCTGCTCGCCGCTGACATGGTGGTCACGAAACAGGGTATCCATCTCGCCGGTCTGCATCAGCTCGATAAAGCGCAGCTCGATAGGCTTGTGCCTGATCCAGCCCAGAAAGGCATCGAGCTGGTAGTCGTTGAGCCCCTTGAGCAGCACCGCATTGATCTTCACCGATTTGAAACCGGCGGCCAGTGCTGCTTCGATCCCCTCCATCACTTCGGCCAGCTTGTTCTCGCCGGTGATCTGGTGAAACTGGCGCGGGTCGAGACTGTCGACACTGACATTCAGCGCATTGAGTCCTGCATCAAACCACTCCTGAGCCCGCTCCTTGAGGCGATAGCCGTTGGTGGTCATGGCGACCTTCTCGATGCCCGGGGTGGTGGCAATCACCTTGACGATCTCGGTGAAATCGCGGCGCAGGGAGGGCTCGCCCCCCGTGATGCGCACCTTGCGGGTGCCCATGGCGGCAAAACCGCTGACCACGCGGCGGATCTCGTCAATCGAGAGAAAGGGTTGACGCCCCGCTTTGTGACCTTCGGGGGGGCGATAGCCGTCAGGCAGGCAATAGGTGCAACGGAAATTGCACACATCGGTCACTGACAGACGCAAATAGTAAAAACGACGGGAAAAACCATCTTCAAGTGGCAACATAAACACCTTTCCAAATACGGGAGGCCAGGGCATTTCTTTCCTGACCCTTACAGCTCGAACATCGGCTGACGGCTGGTTTCCCCCTATCGCTAGGACTTAGGCAAAACCGCTCGGAGTTCATCTAGTTTTTCGATGCTAACACAAGTTGGAGTACACTCCCACGCATCTTGCGGGGTCCTTATCACTATTCAGAGGTGCGCATCAGTATGGGAAAACGGTTCAGGGTCCATTCGGTCAGCAGTGCCATTGGCCGCGCCATGGTGTTGATCCTCTTCATGGCCAGCCTGATCGCGCTGGTCGCCATGGTCACCCTCTTCTACTCGGTACCCGATGCCAAGGCGATCAACCTCTCCGGTTCGCTGCGGATGCAGGCCTACCGGATGGCCTACGAAATCGAGCGGGGCGACAGCGTGCTGGGGCGCCTCTCCCAGTTTGAAGAGACCCTGCACGCCGAAGAGCTGCAGGAGACCCAGCGCTGGATCACTCCTGCCTCCCTGCGTCGCACCTATGGCGAGGTGCTCGGCCAGTGGCAGGTGATGCGCCAGCACATCGAGGATCGCACCCCCAGACGGTACACCGATAACACCGAGCAGTTTGTGGCGGCCATCGACAATTTCGTCAATCAGATGCAGTACCACGTGGAATTCAAGGTGCGGATGCTGGCACTGGCGGAGGGGCTCGGCCTGCTGGCCATCATCACCATCGCTTGGTTCACGGTGCGCTTCACCCGCCAGCAGGTGGTCGCCCCCCTCAACCAGCTGGTCTACTGCGCCCGCCAGATCCAGCGGCAGGATTTCGATCTTAAGCTGCCCGCCCACGGCGAAAACGAGCTGGGGGAACTGTCGCGCGCCTTCGTCACCATGGCCGACGAGCTGGGCAAACTCTATCGGGAGCTGGAAAACAAGGTGGAAGAGAAAACCGCCAAGCTGCAGCAGGCCAACGATACTCTCTCGTTTCTCTACTCGACCGCCCAGAAGCTGCACGCTGCCCCGCTCAGCACCCGTACCCTTATCAAACTGCTGGACCGCGCCGCCGCCCACCAGCATATCGACCACATCCGGCTGACCCGCTTCGAGCACAACGCCATGCCGGTCTACATCTCGGGGCGCACCGGCTGGCCCGGCGATCTCGATGCGGTCGCCAGCTTTTATCTGCAGATGGATGAGCAGGAGTTCGGCCGCCTCGACATCATCAGCCAACACCCCATCGATGAGCGGTTGATTAAAAACTTCACCATGCTGCTGGCTCAGGTGCTGCACAAAGACCAGACCCTGCTGCAACAGCAGCGACTGCTGCTGATGGAGGAGCGGGCGGTGATCGCCCGCGAGCTGCACGACTCGCTGGCGCAGGCCCTCTCCTATCTCAAGATCCAGTCCACCCTGCTCAAGCGCTCTTACACCAAGGGGCAGCATGACAAGGCGCAGGAGGCGATGCAGCAGATCGACGAGGGGCTTAGCAATGCCTATACACAGTTGCGCGAACTGCTCGGCACCTTCCGTCTCACCATTGGCGATGCCAATCTGGGGGAAGCGATCCGCGTCATGCTTGATCAACTGCAGCCTCAGACCCAGGCCGAAATCCGGTTCCATTACGGACTGGCCGACAACGACCTGGAGGCGGGCCAGCATATCCACATTTTGCAGCTGATCCGTGAGGCAGTGCTCAATGCCATCAAACATGCCAACGCGCAAGTGATTGATGTTAGCTGTGAGACCCTCGCCAGTGGTAACATTGAGGTTCAGATTTCAGATGACGGTGTCGGGATCGGACTCGCCAGCTCGGCGATCAACCATTACGGGTTGAGCATCATGAACGAGCGCGCCAGCAAACTGCACGGTCTGCTGACCATCAACGAGCAGCAACCACAAGGCACCTGCGTGCATCTGACCTTTCCCACCAGTCTAGCGAGAGACGCCTGATGGACGAGATGAAATACACAGTTCTGGTCGTAGATGACCATCCCCTCATGCGCAAAGGGATTGTGCAGTTGCTGGCTCTGGAAGAGAACATGGAGGTGACCGGTGAAGCCTCCAACGGCACAGATGCCGTGGCGCTGGCCAAAGAGTCCGAGCCGGACCTGATCCTGCTCGACCTCAATATGAAGGGGCTCTCCGGCCTCGATACCCTCAAGGCGCTGCGGGCCGAAGAGATCACCTCCCGGGTGGTGATCCTCACCGTCTCCGATGCCCGTCAGGATGTGGTTGCTTTGCTCAAGGCCGGTGCTGACGGCTACCTGCTCAAGGATACCGAGCCTGATCTGCTGCTGGCCCAGCTGGCCGACGTGATGACCGGCAAGCAGATCCTGAGCGAACCGCTGCGCCCCTATCTCGAAAACATCTACGAGCTGGATCACCTGCAGCAGAAGCTGGAAAGCTTAACGCGTCGCGAAATGCAAATCCTGCGCGAAATTGCAAAAGGCCTCTCCAACAAACAGGTCGCCTCGGTACTCCATATCTCCGAGGGAACGGTCAAGGTTCACGTGAAGAGCCTGCTGAAGAAACTCGAGGCGCAAAGCCGCGTGGAAGCGGCTGTCATGTATCTGGAGCAGCGCAACTAAGCGCCCTCAACCGCCCGAAAAGCCACCCTCCGGTGGCTTTTTTCATTCTCTGGCACAGTCGCTGCATTGTCATATTCAGCAACTACTCAATGGAGGATGGAACATGAAACTACAACCTTTGGCACTGTTCCCCTTGCCTTCCCACATACTGCCGGGCGGCAAGCTTCCTCTGCGTCTGTTCGAGCCACGCCACCTGCAGATGCTCAAGGAGTCATTCATAAACGATCAGGGCTTTGGCATCGTGATGGAAGAGTCGACCACCTCGGGACAGTCCGGCCGCATTCTGCCGGTGGGCACCCGGGTCAAGGTGACCGACTTCTACACCCTCAATGATGGCCTGCTGGGTGTGACGGTGCTGGGACTGGAGCGCTTCTGCATCCACGAGATGGAAACAGACGAGATGGGCCTGCGCCGGGCCAAGGTGGAGATGCTGCCCAACTGGCCGAGCACCCACTCAGATTTCAACGACAAGCTGCTGGTCAATCGCCTGCGGGAAGTGTTCGAGCAGTATCCGGAGCTTGATGAGCTCTATCCGGACAAGCGCTTTGAAGATGCCGCCTGGCTCTGCCAACGCTGGCTCGAGATATTGCCTATGCCGATTTATGAAAAGCAGATGCTGATTGCCAAACAAAACAGCGAAGCGGCCCGTAAATTCCTGCATCGCCTGATTTCACAATGACAAAAACAGCGTTGCAAAATGCAATTATTCCAACAATGAAAATGTGAAATTCGCATTTTGCGAGTGAGTAGGAACGCAAAACGCCATAACAAGAGAGAGCCGCTGCGCTAAACGGCCAAAATTGAACACAAAAGAGTCCTAAAAAAGTTGGCACAGATTTTTCATATAGATTGATACAACCCGATTTATCCCGTGCTCTCTTCAGTATTTGCTGAAGAACTGGTCAACCCACAAAGTTGACCATTTTTTTTATCCGCGCGTCGGCAATCGCTGACCAAAGTGACGCTGCAAACACTCTCTCAACCGTGACAAGGTGATAGGCTTGGCGAGAAAGTCATCCATCCCCTGCGCCAGACAGCAGGCCTTGTCCTCCGCCATCGCATTGGCCGTCAGGGCAACGATTGGCATAGTGCATCCCAACTCACGCAAGCGCCGGGTCGCTTCCAGTCCGTCCATCAGGGGCATCCGCATATCCATCAGGATCAGATCCGGGAGCTGCTCATCCACCTGCGCCAGCGCCTCCAGACCATTGGCAGCCAGCCGTACCTTGCCCACCAGTTTTTGCAGCATCAGCGATACCACCAGCTGATTTACCGGGCTGTCCTCCACCACCAGCACATCCAGTGGCAGCAGTGCCGAAGCCCCCTCCTCCCGCTGCGGCTGGCTATGACAAGGCAGCGCCATACCGGGCAGCTCGAACCAGAAGCAGCTTCCCTTGCTCGGCTCGCTCTTCAGGTGGATCTCTCCCCCCATAAGCGTCACCAGACGCTTGCTGATGGCAAGACCGAGGCCGGTACCGGAAAAACGCCGGGTGGCCGAGTTGTCGACCTGGGAGAAGGGTTCAAACAACAGCGCCTGATCCGCATCAGCGATCCCGATCCCGGTGTCGGAGACCGAGATCAGCAGCTTCTCATCCTGCCAACCCAGATGCAGTGTCACCTGCCCCTGTTCGGTAAATTTGAGGGCGTTGTCCAGCAGATTGCCCATCACCTGAGACAGACGCATCGGATCCCCCTGCAACTCCCGGGGGACCGACTCATCGACCCGATAAACCAGCGCGATCCCCTTGGCGGTCGCGCGAGCTTGCAGCGGCTCGACCAGAGATTGGCAAAGCTGGACGGGTTGCAGGGTCTCGCAGTGAAACACCAGGGTTTGCGACTCGATTTTCGAAAAATCGAGCACGTCGTCGATGATGGTTTGCAGCAATCTGGCCGAGTGGGTGGCATGGCGCAGCAGGCTCTGTTGCTCCGGCGCCAGCTCGGCATGCTGCACCAGATCGAGCATCCCCAACACCGCATTCATGGGCGAGCGGATCTCGTGGGTCATCATGGCGAGAAACTGGGACTTGGCACGGTTGGCCGCTTCGGCCTCATCCCGTGCCCGCGCCAGCTCCTCTTCACGGCGGATCTGGTTGCTGATATCCCGGGCAGTGCCGCGATAACCAATAAACAGGCCATCATGGTCAAAGCAGGGCTCGGCGCTCACCTCCATCCAGCAGGGGCCGTGTTGCAGCGCAACCTGCATCCGCACCCCTCGCACCGGCTGGCGCAGCTCCAAAAGCTGCAGGTATTTCTGGGCATCGCAGCTCTGCTTGTTGCAGACGTAGTCATAGAGGGTCGGCCGGGTCGCCTGCGGGGTCATCTCATCCAGATAACCCGGCTCTGAGGCATAACTGAGGCGATGCTCGGCATCTGTCTCCCAGAACCAGTCAGAAGCCATGGCGGCGAAGCTGCGAAAACGGCGTTCGCTGGCCTGCAGCGCCTCGGTTTTTACCGCGACCTGCTCCTGCAAGCGGGCCCGATAGGTGATGTTGACCAGCGCCTGGGCGATAAGCGGACGGCAACGCTCCATGGCGGCCTTGCTGGTGAGATCGAAGGTGCCCGCCCGAGCGTGGCGGCAGATGAGGGTGGCGGTAAAACCGGGGGCCTGCAGCCCGGTCAGCATCACGCTGGCCCAGCCCGGCTCGCTCGCCAGCGGCGCCAGCTCGGGCAGCTGTGCGGGATCGTAAATCACCAGAGTTTCACCCGAGATGGCGCGGGCAAATGCCGGGGTCATGCGCCAACTACGGGCTGATAGCATTGGCTCGGTACTGAGGTGGGTACTTCCCTGCTCCCCTTCCCAGGCCACCACATCAGCGTGCTCAAAGCCGATAAAGGGTTTGAGCACCTGGATAAGGCTCTCCAGCACCTGCTCCAGCGTCTTGGCATCGGCGAGGGTAGCAACCCCACTCAGCAGGGTCTGGGACTCGTGACGATACTTGGCCTCGCGCTCGCGGCAACGCATAAGGTCGACCAGCGTGGTCTGCAATTTGTCGCCGAGGGCTTCCAGTTCACTGTTGCCAATCATCTTGTTGCCTGCTCTGTTATGTTCTGCCGACTCAACGGGTCAGGAAAATCACGCTCGATACCATCAGGTTGCCGTGGGCCAGCTCGCCATTGGGCAGCCGCCCCTGCTCGCCGAAGGTAAAGGGGGTGATAAAGGGGATCTTGCCGAGGCGAGCCTGGCTCTGCTCGACAAATTGGCACAACATATCACCTAGCGCCAAACGGCAACCAGCACAAAAGATGATGAGAGCGCCGATAGGCTGCAATTCCACATCGACCCCATACCCTGGCTCGACGCGCATGGCATTGAGGCTGCGCTGCAACAACCCTTCCTGACTGCTGTACATCAACAGCAGACGCTCCCCTTGCACCACATCGGTAAAGAGCCGCAGCCCGCCCTGTTCGGTTACCGCTTCGGGATGGGAGAGTTTGTAGTAAGGAATGCCATCCAGTGCTCCCACCTGACGAGCCAGCGGGGTGAGCGTGGTCTCCCGCAAAATCGCCCCCACCGGCCAGGGCTGCTCGCGCCCGCACCAGCGGGCATAGACCTCGGCGGCAGGCTGATGATCGATGGTGAGTACCTCCCGCCCGTTGCAGGCGGTGATCTCGCCGCTGAATTCGGCAGGCACATAGCCCGAATGAAACTGAAAGGCCAGCTGGCAATCAGGATAGAGCACCGCCAGACCGATGCCATCCTGGGCCACCGCCTCATCCCAGCAGAGTTGCCAGTCACCGCTGACGCTGCTATCAGCCGCAGATCCACCGACCACCGGCACCGAGGCACCGAGTTCGGCCTCGATACCGGCCAGCAGCCCCTCTTCCTTACCGGGACTGGCATGAAACAGGATCAGCTGGGGCAGCTCGCCCGGCCGACCACAGTCGCTCATGGCTCGGCGCAGCAACTGCCGCACATCCACCCCGTCACCGCTGGCACCGGCTACCCCGAATGCCCCTTTCTCATCGTACAGAGCAGCAACGGCCAGCCCATATCCGTCTCGGGCGTGGTGTCCCATCTCGGTCATGACACCACCGCAAGAGCTGCACCCAAGCAGGCGGGTCGTCGGGAACTGGCGTTTGAGCACGTCGCGCAGTATCGCCCCCTCATGGGCTTGGGTAAAATAGAGTAACAGCAGGGAGGGGGCCTGATCGGCATGGTGGCGCAGCTGCGCGCAGATATCTTGGGCCGCCAGCGATGAATTCTGGGCGAGGGAGTGAACGGTCAGAAATTTCAACACCATCTCCTTGTTTTATCGAATGGCAGCCTCAAGCAAAAATCATACCTTTATCAAACAATTATCTCGCTTCGCTTGCTAACATAGCGGTCAACTGAGACCAATGACAGGACGCCCATATGTGGCAAAAAAACATCAATGACTTCGATCGGGTCGTTGCCATCGGTGGTGGCCACGGCATGGGACGAGTGCTTTCGTCCCTCTCGTTTCTCGGTCAACGGCTCACCGGCATCGTCACCACCACAGATGATGGTGGCTCGACCGGACGCCTGCGCAAGAGTCAGGAGTGCATCGCCTGGGGCGATCTGCGCAACTGCCTGAACCAGCTGGTGACCGATCCCAGCATCGGCAGCCTGTTGTTCGAGTACCGCTTTGCCGGCAAAGGCGAGCTGGCGGGCCACAACCTTGGCAACCTGATGCTGCTGGCGCTCGATAATCTCTGTGTCCGTCCTCTTGATGCTATCAAGCTGATCAGTGACATGCTCAAAATCGAGTCACAATTGCTACCCATGTCTGAATTTCCCACCGATCTCTGCGCCCATATGGAGTGTGGTACCCAGATCCTGGGAGAGGTATCCATCGATCAACTGGCAACCCCTCCCCTCTCCCTCGGCCTGATGCCGGAAGTGCAAGCGACCCGGGAAGCGGTGCTGGCACTGCAGCAGGCGGACATGATCATTCTGGGGCCGGGCAGTTTCCTCACCTCCATCATGCCGCCAT
Organism: Aeromonas sp. S13(2024); assembly: GCF_041402405.1. NCBI lineage: Bacteria > Pseudomonadati > Pseudomonadota > Gammaproteobacteria > Aeromonadales > Aeromonadaceae > Aeromonas > Aeromonas sp. S13(2024). The sequence continues at coordinate 182,593 of NZ_JBGLRA010000003.1, forward strand.
TGCTGCTGGCCGAGATCGCCCAGGCCATCAACGAGAGCAGCGCCATGCTGGTTTTCGTCTGCAATCTGGTGGCGGAAAACGGCCCTGCCAGTCAGCTGGATCTGATGAGTCAATGTCGCTGGCTGGAATCCCGGGTCGGTCAGGGTCGGCTGGATGCCATCCTGGCCCCACAGGGCGCGGGTGATGCGGGGGACTGGCAAGGGCGTGTGATCGAAGCCGAGCTGGGCGAGCTTGAGCTGCCCCATCGGCACGATCGGTTGAAGCTGAAACTGGCGCTGGACCGGATCATCCAGCAACTGCTCAACCAGCGTTAGGCAACGGTCACGGCGCCCCGGCATCCCAGCATGGCGCCGTTACTGATAATCGGCAAGAAACGCGAGCACCTGGGGCAAGGAGGCCTCCAGCAGTTGCAACTGGCGCTCTGCCTCGGCCACATCGGCCTGCTTGCTGGCCATCTCCAGCGCCATCACCTGCTGATAACTCGGTATGGCGCCATAGCTGCCACAGGATGATTTCATGCTGTGCGCCACCCGAGCCAACGCCTCCCACTCCCCCTGCTCGTAGAGGGGTCTGAGCTGACTCAGCTGCTCGCCCACCTCTTCAATAAAGACTGCGATGACCACGGGCAGCATATCCGGACCGATATCCTCTGCCAGCTGCTGCAACACCTTGCGATCCACCCACTCCATGCGAGGCTCCTCCAGAACGGTATTCAAACAGACCATACTATAGATAGTTTTCGATGTCGTGGCTCACGGCCAGGCAGTGATGAAGCACCCGATTGGATGGCTCAGGGAATAAAGTGGCAAAAAATGTGATCAGTATCGAAATAGCGATGCTGAAATGCACGTCAAGACAACAACCTTATTGCCACAAATTAACAATTGATCAACACTCAATGCCGTCAGAGTGATGATGCTCAGCAACACCTCTCATCCCTTTTGCCTTTTATGGCTGCTGCGAAGAACCAGGGTAGGTATCTACCCTGGTATTTTTTTATCTTGCTCAAGCGCGACCTGGTTGGTCGCCACCCGCTCCCCCATGCGAAACAGATTGAATTCACCGGGCGCCATTTTGACCCAATTCTCATTGCCGGTCAGCGGACGGGTAGTGATCAGGGTGACCACATCGTTGGGGGTGGTCTCCCTTTGAAAGTCGATCACCACCTCCTCATCCAGCAAACTAGCCTCGCCAAAGGGCGCACAGCGGGTCAGCCAGTGCAGGTTGTTGGTGCAGTAGCTCATCACATACTCCCCGTCCGAGAGCAGCATGTTGAATACCCCGAACGCTCTGAGCTCGTCACACAAGGTGGCGAGATAACGAAACATGGCGGGAAAGTTGGCTGGACGCTTGGGATATTTTTGCTCCAGCCGATCGAGCAGCCAGCAGAAGGCGTGTTCGCTGTCGGTATCCCCCACCGGCCGGTGGCGGCCGGTTGGCAGCTTCTTGTAGCCGGTCAGCTGACCGTTGTGGGCGAAGGTCCAGTAACGGCCCCACAGCTCACGGGTAAAGGGGTGGGTATTTTCTAGTGACACGCAGCCACGGTTGGCCTGCCGAATGTGGCTGACCACAGCGCAGCTCTTGATGGGCAGCGCCTGTACCAGTCTGGCGATGGGAGATTGGGCGCTGGGCTCGGGATCCTTGAAGGTGCGAAAGCCCTTCCCCTCGTAGAAGGTGATCCCCCAGCCATCCTTGTGGGGCCCGGTCTTGCCGCCGCGCAGCATCAACCCGGTAAAGCTGAAGCAGATATCGGTCGGCACATTGGCACTCATGCCGAGCAGTTCGCACATATCCGGCAGACTCCTTTCATGATTTGGCTTGTGTCATGTTCGACCAGCACGCTGGTTCGACAGACAGCAGGGGAAGGCGCAATCCCTTCCCCTGTGACTGGCAACAACCGGCCGATGGCGAACCATGCTACCGGCGTTGCCCTTGTCTGGTGACGATGGCTTGATTACTTGGCCATCTCTTTTTCGACCAGCTGGATCAGGATGTGGATCACCTTGATGTGCACTTCCTGAATACGGTCGGCATAGCCAAAGTGCGGAACCCGGATCTCGACATCCGCCAGACCCGCCATCTTGCCGCCATCCTTGCCGGTCAGGGCGATCACTTTCATCCCTTTGGCGCGGGCAGCCTCGATGGCTTTCAGGATGTTGCCGGAGTTACCGCTGGTGGAGATACCAAGCAGCACGTCGCCACGGCGGCCGACCGCTTCTACGTAGCGGGAGAAGACATAGTCATAGCCAAAGTCGTTGGAGACGCAGGAGAGGTGGCTCGGATCGGAGATGGCGATACCGGCATAACCCGGGCGGTTCTCGCGGTAACGACCGGTCAGCTCTTCGGCAAAGTGCATGGCGTCACAGTGGGAGCCACCGTTGCCACAGGAGAGCACCTTGCCCTCTTCTTTGAAAGAGTCAGCCAGCAGTTTGGCGGCCGCTTCGATGGTTTTCAGGTTCTGCTCATCAGCCAGGAAGGCCTGCAGCACGCTGGCAGCTTCGGTCAGTTCATTGCGGATCAATTCTTGGTACATGATGTCTCTTCCACTGTTTTTAGTGTGCGTGTAGATCGCGGCTATTCTCGCACAAGCGAATCGCACAGTCGCCCCCCTGCGAGCCACAGCGCTGGCGGCGCGTGAGCGTTATGGGGATCACAGAGAGAAGGTAATGAAGATGTAAACAGCTTGATAACTTTGTGCGTATGAATTACAACAGGGGCCATATCCAACAGGTCAGACCTCTGGATCAGTTACGCCACGTTGGCAACCTAACCACGCAAGGAGCAAGCAATGACGACGACCCTCACTCTGCTCGGGGTGATCCTGGTTATCGGAGCCCTGGCCTATCGCCGGGCATCCCTGTTCATCTCCACCCTGGTCACCGGCGCCGCCCTGGTGCTTGGCACCATCTATGGTCATGTGCCCTTGCTGGTATGGGCGCTGTTCGCGGTGATTGCCATCCCGCTCAATCTGGTGGAATTTCGCCGCAATCAAATAACCAAGCCGCTGTTCAAGATCTACAAATCGATCATGCCGGAAATGTCCCGCACCGAGAAAGAGGCGATTGAAGCGGGCACAACTTGGTGGGAAGCCGACCTGTTCGCGGGCAACCCAGACTGGAAAAAGCTGCACGCCATCCCGGTCAGCACCCTCTCTGCCGAAGAGCAGGCCTTTATGGATGGCCCGGTCGAGGAAGTGTGCCGCATGGTGAGCGACTGGGAAGTGACCCACGAGCGCGCGGATCTCTCCCCCGAGGTGTGGCAATACCTGAAGGACAACAAGTTCTTCGCCATGATCATCAAGAAGAAATATGGCGGTCTGGAGTTCTCGGCCTACGCCCAGTCCTGTGTCCTGCAAAAGCTGTGCGGTGCCAGCGCCGTGCTCGCCTCCACCGTTGGCGTACCCAACTCGCTGGGCCCGGGCGAACTGCTGCAACACTATGGCACTGACGAGCAGAAGGATTACTACCTGCCCCGCTTGGCGGTAGGCAAAGAGATCCCCTGCTTCGCCCTGACCAGCCCGGAGGCGGGTTCTGACGCCGGCTCCATCCCCGACTTCGGTGTCGTCTGCAAGGGCGAGTGGGAAGGAAAAGAGGTGCTCGGTATGCGCCTCACCTGGAACAAGCGCTACATCACGCTCGCCCCTATTGCGACCGTGCTGGGTCTCGCCTTCAAACTGCGTGACCCCGAGCACCTGCTGGGTGAAGAGGAAGAGCTCGGCATCACCTGCGCCCTCATTCCCACCCACATCAAGGGGGTCGGCATCGGCCGTCGCCACTTCCCGCTCAACGTGCCGTTCCAGAACGGTCCGACCCAGGGCAAGGATGTGTTCGTCCCGCTCGATTTCATCATCGGTGGCCCGGCCATGGCCGGTCAGGGCTGGCGCATGCTGGTCGAGTGTCTGTCGGTCGGTCGCGGCATCACCTTGCCCTCCAACAGCACTGGCGGCGTCAAGATGCTGGCCCTGGCGAGCGGCGCCTATAGCCGCATCCGTCGCCAGTTCAAGCTGCCCATCGGCAAGATGGAAGGGATTGAAGAGCCGCTGGCCCGCATCGGCGGCAACGCCTACATCATGGGCGCCGCAGCCAACCTGACCGTGACCGGTATCGACCTTGGCGAGAAGCCGTCAGTCATCTCCGCCATCGTCAAATACCACCTCACCGACCGAGCCCAGAAGTGCATCATCGATGCCATGGACATCCACGGCGGCAAGGCCATCTGCATGGGCCCCAACAACTATCTGGCCCGTGGCTATCAGGGTGCGCCCATCGCCGTTACGGTAGAAGGGGCCAACATCCTGACCCGCAGCATGATCATCTATGGTCAGGGCGCTATCCGCTGCCACCCGTATGTACTGCCGGAGATGCTGGCCGCCAGCCACCCCGACAAGGAGCAGGCGCTGAAGGATTTCGACAAGGCGGTATTCAGCCACGTCGGCTTTGCCATCAGCAACCTGGTGCGCAGCTTCTGGCTGGGTGTGACCGGCGCCCGCTTTGCCGCGGCACCGTACAAGGATCAGACCAAGGGCTACTACCAGCAGCTCTCTCGCCTCTCGGCCAACCTGGCGTTCCTGTCAGACATGGCGATGGGCACCCTGGGTGGCGAGCTCAAACGCAAGGAGCGGGTCTCCGCCCGCCTTGGCGACGTGCTGAGCCAGCTCTATCTCGCCTCCAGCGCCCTCAAGCGCTATCAGGACGAGGGACGCCAGCAGGCCGACCTGCCGCTGCTGCACTGGGCACTGCAAGATGCCATGTTCAAGGCACAAGAGGCGATCGACGAGCTGCTGCGCAACTTCCCGAACCGGTGGATTGGCCTTGCCCTGCGTGCCGTGGTGCTGCCGCTTGGCCGTGACCTGAACCGTCCGTGCGACAAGCTGGATCAGCAGGTTGCCCGTCTGCTGCAAACCCCGAGCGAGACCCGCAGCCGCCTGGCCAAGGGCCAGTATCTGACCCGCGAAGAGGGCAACCCCTTCGGCCTGCTGGAGCAGGCCCTCGATGACGTACTGGCCGCCGAGCCGCTGTTCGAGAAAGTCTGCAAGAGCGATGGCATCAAGCGTCCCTTCATGGCGCTGGACAAGGTGGCCGACATTGGCCTGGCCGCTGGCGTACTGACCCAGAGCGAAGCGGAGCTGCTGCGCCGCGCCGAGGTAAGTCGCCTGCGCACCATCAATGTCGATGATTTTGACCCCATCGATCTGGTGGCCAACAAGAAGCTGTTTGAAGCCTCCGCTTACCATCACGCGGCCTGATAACCAGCTATCGACAACGCCTCCCTTGTGGAGGCGTTTTTTATGGGCGCTCGCCACTTTTTACGACCCCCACTGCCACCACTGGCACGCACAGCTCCCCCGACCAGCTGCTGGCCCCGTGTGGTCAGCCGGGAAAAAAGGCACAATAGCCGACATATCGAATCACCAAGGAAGCCAAGATGACCCTTGAGCACCTGATCCTGTGGCGCCGCGACCTGCACCGCCTGCCGGAAGCGGCCTGGAAAGAGTTTCGCACCACCAGCCTGATTGCCCACCACCTGAGCGAGCTAGGTTATCGCATCGTGCTCGGTGACAAGCTGCTGGCCAGCAATCTGATGATGGGGCGTGATGTGGATGTGGCGGCTGAGAAGGCTCGCGCCCGCCGTCAGGGAGCCCATCCCGACTGGCTGGAGCGGATTGGCGATGTCACTGGCCTGATGGGAGAGCTGGACACCGGCCGTCCCGGCCCGACCCTGGCCTTTCGCTTCGACATCGATGCGGTGGAGGTGGAAGAGTCCGACGCTGAACAGCACCAACCGCAGCAGGAGGGTTTTGCCTCCCACAACAAGGGGTGGATGCACGCCTGCGCCCACGATGGCCACACCGCCATCGGCATGGGGCTGGCCAGCAGCCTGATGGCGATGAAAGAGCAGCTATGCGGTCGCATCAAGCTCTTCTTCCAGCCCGCCGAAGAGGGGTGCCGCGGTGGCAAGGCGCTGGCTGCCGGTGGCACACTCGATGACGTGGATGCCCTGCTCTCACTCCATATCGGCATTCACGCTGGCAGCGGCGAGCTGGTGATCAACCCCACCGAGTTTCTCTGCTCCACCAAGTTCGACGTCCACTTTATGGGCACCGCCGCCCACGCGGGACTCGAACCCAATGCCGGCAGCAATGCGCTGGCAGCCGCCTGCATGGCCACCACCGCCATGCTCGGCATTCCCCGTCACCGCGACGGCATGACCCGCATCAACGTCGGCCAGCTTCACGCTGGCAGCGGCCGCAACGTCATCCCCGATCATGCAGAGCTACGCGGTGAGACCCGCGGTGCCGACAGCGCGCTCAACGACTACATGTTCAGTCAGGTACAGCGCATCGTCGAAGGTACCGCCCTCGCCCACGGTGTCACCTATCGCATCATCAAGCAGGGTGAGGCCATTGCCCTCGACAACAGCCCGGCACTGCAGGCCGAGCTGGCGGCGCTGGCCCGCAAGCAGGGGCTCGCCACCATCCAGACTCGCCGCTTTGGCGCCAGCGAAGATGCCGGTTTTCTGATGGAGCGGGTGCAAAAGCAGGGGGGCGAAGCGGCTTACCTCATCCTGGGAGCCGATCTGGCGGCGCCGCACCATCACAACGAATTCGATTTCGATGAGCGGGTGATGCAAAGCGGGGTAGAGCTGCTGGCCGCCTGGGCCCGTGCACGACTGGGTGTGGCAGAAGCAGCCCTCTCTTGATATCCCCTTGGCAAGCTCACCGGCTAACGGGATCAAAAAAAGGCGCCTCGGCGCCTTTTTTCTGCAAGAAAAACCTGAGCGCTACTCGCGGTGCTTGCGATGCACATCGGGGCGACCACCGGTCACGCTATCGGCTCTCCCCTCCTCTTTGGCCTTCTCGGCCCGCTTTTTGCGCATCTCGCGGGGATCGGCGATGAGCGGGCGGTAGATCTCGATACGATCGCCGTCGTGCAGCGGCTCGCTCCCTTTCACCGGGCGGCTGTAGATACCGAACTTGTTGACCGCCAGATCGATCTCGGGGTGTTTTTGTACGATGCCGGACTGCTCGATGGCCGCCAGCACGCAGGTCTCGGGCGCCACCCGCAGGGCAATCACCGTCTGCTGCTGCGGCAAGGCATAGACAACCTCGATGTTGAGCTGGTCAGACACCGTATACCTCCTTCGCCCGGTTGGAGAAGGCGGAGACCATGGAGCTCACCAGGTCGCGGAACACCTGACCAAATGCCACCTCGATAAGCTTGGAGGTAAACTCGAAATCGAGATCAAACTCCACCTTGCAGGCATCCACATCAAGCGGGGTAAAGGTCCACCAGCCCGCCAGCTTGCGGAACGGGCCATCCACCAGCTCCATCCTGATCTGACGGTTCACATCCAGCTGATTGCGGGTGGTAAAGGTCTTGGCAATCCCCGCCTTGGCCACATCGACCGACGCCATCATGTAGTCATCGCCCGCCTCGTGGACACGGCTGCCAACACAGCCGGGCAAAAACTGCGGATAGGCATCCACATCGTTAACCAACTTGAACATCTGTTCTGCACTGAACATCACCAGGGCACTGCGCGTAATTCGGGGCATGGCTTTTCCTCATCCAATCGGCGCGATTTTATCACCATGTTTGGGGTTGTGGAGGTAAAACCTCAGCCAAACCGCTCAGAAAGCCACCACTTGACCTGCTGCGCGTTTTACAGCCGCCCCTGCCTACGTATAATACGAGCCTCCTAGTCATTGCCGGAAATCGCCCGTCATGAGCAAAAAAAACAGTAAAAACAAAGCCGGGTCCAGCACCATTGCACTCAACAGAACCGCGCGCCACGAATACTTCATCGAAGAGAAGATCGAAGCGGGTCTGTCCCTGCAAGGGTGGGAAGTCAAATCCCTGCGGGCGGGCAAGGCCAACATCAGCGAAGCCTATGTCATCTTCCGCGATGGCGAGGCCTATCTGTTCGGCTCCAGCTTCCTGCCACTGCAAGCGGCCTCCAGCCACGTGGTATGTGACCCGACCCGCACCCGCAAACTGCTGCTGAGCCGTCGTGAACTCGACAAGCTCGAAAGCCTGATCGCCCGTCAGGGCTACACCATAGTTCCCCTCGCCCTCTACTGGAAACAGTGCTGGGTCAAGGTCGAGATCGGCCTGGTGAAGGGCAAGAAAGAGCACGACAAGCGCGAAGATACCAAGGCCCGCGAATGGGATCGGGAAAAAGCTCGCATCATGAAGAACAAGCATCGCGGCTAACCTGCGACTGGCAGGATCAGGACGCCAGTTCACCTTCCCCCGGCGCAGCTGGCTCTTCAGGCTCAGCTGCGTACAATAAATCGGCAAACAGACTGGCTGCCAGAGGGAATGGGTATCAACGCCTTGCTATGACAGCATTTTTGCGTACAATCGCAATTAACAACTTGGGGCTGATTCTGGATTCGACAAGATTCACGAAACCCAAGGTGCATGCCGAGGTGCGGTAGGCCTCGTTAATAAACCGCAAAAAAATAGTCGCAAACGACGAAAACTACGCACTAGCAGCTTAATAACCTGCATAGAGCCCTTCTACCCTAGCTTGCCTGTGTCCTAGGGAATCGGAAGGTCATCCTTCACAGGATCGTGTGGAAGTCCTGCTCGGGGCGGAAGCATTAAAACCAATCGAGCTAGTCAATTCGTGGCGTGTCTCTCCGCAGCGGGTTGGCGAATGTAAAGAGTGACTAAGCATGTAGTGCCAAGGATGTAGTAATTTTGGACGGGGGTTCAAATCCCCCCAGCTCCACCAAACGTTTGGAAAGGGCCACCTCGCAAGAGGTGGCCCTTTTTATTTGTCCACGTCCATGTTGTTTACCGATATCAAACTGGTTGGATTTTTTCCAATATCCCCCTTGAACTGGCCTTTGGCAAAAAAATCAGGCGCATCACCGCGCAGGCTTTATCATCAGGTTGCCATCCCGGTACTAGCCGGACTCACAGCCGCACATTGGCATGTCGTGGCCCAATATTGAGTAAATTGAAGTTGGCCGCTGCATTTTAATGCACTTACAATATGCGCCCAATTCTGTTGGATTCCTTCTGATGCTCCGCCAATGTGATCGTCTATTCCTGTTTCTCCTGCTACTGCTCTGGGGCGTGGCGGCGCACGCCATTACCAGTCTGAATGAAGACGAGTTTGATCTGTCTGAACGCGCCTGGCTGTCATCACACCAGGAGCTGGTCATCGGCATGCCGATGATGGGTGACCCTCCATACAGCTATAAGGATGCAGATCAACGCTTTACCGGCCCAGTCCCCGACATTGCGCAGCAGATTGCCAGAACGCTCGGGTTGACCCTGCGCTACAAGGTTTACCCCTCCTACGTGGATGCGCTAACCGGGCTTGGCCACGGCGCAATCGACATACTGGTGAACGACCAGCCAAGCGAACAATGGCGATCCAATATTGTCTCCCTCCCGTTTTTGCTCTCCATGCCACGCGGCGTGCTGCTCAACAATGGCAAAACGAAGTTGTCACGACAGGATGCCCATGGTTTGCACTGGATCTGTGTCACGGGAGTCAATGCTTGCAGTGAATTGAAAAAACTGGGATTTCCCCGTGTGACCGAGGCAGAGAGTCGCAGCGAAGCAGCCTTTATGCTCAAAAAGCGCATGGCTGACGCCTATCTTGCCGACATGCCGTCACTGGTGATGATGAAAGATCAGCACCCCAAGGCTGGCTTCACCATTGCCACTCCGAAATGGGTAAGCGGCACGTCTCTCTCTATCAATATGCACAAGAGCGACCCGGCACTGGTCAGCCTGGTGAGCAAGGCATTCAACGAGATACCGGTTGAAGATCGTCGTCATATGCTGGCAGCTACCACGACTAGCCAACATGCGGACTCAGGAGCGGTGAAGTCTGTGCAGTTTACCCCTGAGGAGCAGGAGTGGCTCAACCAGCATCCTGAGCTCACTTACGGCGTCTCCCCGGACTGGACCTCCATGAGCGAATTCAATTACCGGGGCCGACTGGTCGGGTATGTGGCGGACCTGATGGCGCTGATGCAGCAAGTCTCCGGGCTGAAGTTCTCTCTGGTTCGCACCAATAGCTGGGGTGAAACCCAGAATATGCTGAAGCTGCGGCAGATCGATTTTATTCCGGCCATCTCCCCCAACCACGATCGCGGCCAGTTTGCGCTGTTCACCCCCGGCTATCTGTTTGTCGATCGGGTCGTTATTGCCCCCAAACGCAGTGCCGATATCACCGATCTCTCACTGCTGCGAGGGAAACGGGTCGGCATGGTGCATGGCTCGCTTGATAAAGATCTACTGACCCACATCGGCGCCCATCCGGTAGAGGTCAACAATGACAACCGCTTGCTGGAACTGCTGGACACGGGCGATGCCGACTACGTGATGGTCACCCTGCCATCCATCAACAAGCGGGTGAGCGAACGCTATCAGGTGGTCTATGCCGGCAAAGACTTGCGCCTGCCGATCGCCATGGCCACGCGCAAAGATCCCATGCTGCAGCGGATCCTCACCAAGGTGCTCTATTCGATACCGCCGGAGGAGCTCAATAAAGTGGAGAGACGCTGGCTCTCCATGAGCGTGCAGACCGGCATCAATAACGAAACAGTGCTGTTCTGGTTCGTAATGAGCGGCGCAACTGCCACCCTGCTGTTTACCCTGTTCTGGGCCTGGAACCGTACCCTGAAACGGGAGATCGTGCAGCGACAACGGGCCGAGAAGACGCTCAATGAACAGTTGGTGTTCATCCAGACCCTGCTCGACTCCCTGCCTAATATGGTGGCGCTGCGGGATCGCGATCATCGCCTGACCCTCAGCAACCGGGCATACCGCGAGCTGTTTGTCGGTGATGGGGAAGAAGGTGATCGCTGGGGCTATATGACCGAGGACGAGCGGCAACAGATGTTGCGCGAGGAGCGTGCGGTCTGGGAAACCGGCGAGATCTTCCAAGGATCGGGTTATACCCAGCGCGAGGGAGATGTGCCCCTTCACGTGGTCTACGTCAAGTTGCCCTATCGCGCAGCAGACGGCGAGATTCAGGGGGTGCTGACGGTATTGACCGATGTCAGTGCCCTCAAGGCCGCCGAAAACAAGGTGCGGGAAGTGGAGGGCAGGCTGCGGGACATCACCGACAGCATGCCGGGTCTGGTCTATCAATATCTCTGGCAAGGGGCCGGCAAGGGGAAATTCCTCTATCTGTCCCAGGGGGCCAGCGACATTCTCGGGATGACCCACCAAGAGTTGATGGCAGCCGAGTCTGGCGGCGTGATCCTCGGCTTGAACGATGAGGCTATGGCCACCTTTATCGATAAGGTGGCCAAACATGCGCAAACCCTTGAGCCGCTCGATATGGAGGTGCTGGTGCCCTCTGTTCAGGGGGAGCGCTATATCCAGATCCGCGGCAACTTTGTGGCGCAACAGGGCCATGATCGCCTGCTCAATGGCGTGGTGCAGGACATCACCGCTATCAAGCAACAGGAGCATGAGCTGCGTGAGGCGCGCGCCGCGGCCGAGCAGGCGATGCAGGCTCGCAGCCTTTTTCTGGCCACCATGAGCCATGAGCTGAGAACCCCCATCTCGGGCATGCACGGCATGCTGGAGCTGCTGCGCATGAGTGAGCTCAATGATGACCAGCGCTATCTGCTGCGCAATGTGGAGAGCTCGGCCAACCACCTGCTCTATCTGGTCAACGATATCCTCGACTTTTCCAAAATAGAGGCGGGTCAGCTGCACCTCAATCGCCAATCCTGCCGTCTGCAACCAGTGGTGTGCGATGTGATCCGCGGCCATGCCGCACTGGCCTACAGCAAGGGGCTGAAGGTCACGCTCCAGTGGGAGGATCAACTCCCCGACTTGGCCGATATCGATCCGGTCAGAGTGGGCCAGGTGGTTTCCAATCTGCTCAACAATGCGGTGAAGTTCACCGAGCAGGGCGCCATTTCGATCCAGGTCAGCTGTCACGACCAGCAGCTGGTTATCGCGGTGACAGATACCGGCATCGGCATCGCCGAAGAGAAGCAAGCGCTGCTCTTTACCCCGTTCGAGCAGGTGGAATCAGATATCAATCGCCGCTTTGGTGGCACCGGTCTGGGCCTGGCCATCTGTGATCAGCTGGTGAAGAAGATGGGCGGCACCCTGACGGTCAAGAGCCAGCTCGGTGAAGGGGCCTGTTTCCGCTTCAGCATCCCGCTGCTCAATGTCCTGTGGGAACCACCCGCACTGGCGGGCAGCGAATGGTGGTGGCTGGGTAGCGATGCCGCCTTGCAGGCCACCATGGCACGGCTCGGCGCCCGGTTGAGCCCCCTCGATATCCACCAGCTCACCGCCGATCTCGACGGCCTGCTGTTGGCGGAAGAGGCCGCGCTGGAGTCCAGTCTGGGGAGCGATTGGCACACCTTGCTGCAGTCCGGCACTCTCAAGGGGGTCATCCTCTCCCCCCGCGAAGCGTTGCGGGGACGCATAGGCTCGGAGAACTGGTGGCGCCTCGGCCAATCCCCCCTCTATCCGGATCTGTTGCTCGAAAGCTGCCGCGAGCTGATCACCGGGCGAGCCGTGACCACCCATGCCGCCAGCATCGAAAAACTGGGCGGGCGAGTACTGGTCGCCGATGACCATCTGGTCAATCGCGCCCTGCTGACCCGTCAGCTGGCGATTCTGGGGGTGGAGTGCGAGGTAGTGGAAGATGGCGAGAAGGCGTTGCACGCCTGGAAAACCCGGGATTTCGCCCTGCTGATCACCGACTGCCACATGCCGCACATGGATGGCTACACCCTGACCCGCCACCTGCGGGAACAAGGGGAGCAGGCCCCCATCATCGGCGTTACCGCCGATACCTCGGAGGAGGCGGCAGCCAATATGACAGCAGCCGGCATGAACGGCATGCTGTGCAAACCCTATTCGCTGGAGTCACTGCGCCAGATGCTGCTGCGGTGGTTGCCCGCGACTACGATCACAGAGAGAGTGCCCGCACGACAGGCCATCAATCTCGACATGATCGGTCGCTGGCAAGATCTGTTTGGCGATGAAGGGATTGCCAAAAGCATGGCAAGGGAGTATCTGGCCTCCAACCGGAAAGATTGCCACGCTATGATGAGCGCGCTCTCCTCCGATGATAGCCAGGAGCTGGTGGAGATCGCCCACCGCATCAAAGGGGCAGCCAGAATGGTCGGGGAGCTCTCCCTGGCCGAGCAGGCGGCGCAACTGGAATCGGCGGCCCGCCTCAAACAGTTGAGCGAGCTCGCGCTGCTGACACAGAGAGTGGAAGAACAGATGAACAATATTGAACGTGAAATGGGATTGTGGCTCGATGAGTAGAACGGCAGACGAGTTGGTCATCATGGTGGTCGAGGATCACGGGTTTCAACGCAAGACCCTGATGCACCAGATCCGGGCGCTCGGTTATCAGCAACTGCTGGAGGCCGCAGACGGCATCGAAGCCCTGGCGCTGTGCCAGAGCCACACTGTCGACATCCTGTTCTGCGATCTGCGGATGCCCGGCATGGATGGCATGGCGCTGCTACGCCGCCTCTCGCTGGGTGGCTTTCGGGGCGGCATCATCCTCTCCAGCGCGCTGGAAGATGACGTGGTGGAGGCCGTGCTGCGCATGAGCGCGGCCTATGGCCTCCATGTGCTGGGTCGCATCGAGAAACCCTCCAGCCCGCAGCGGCTGCGCCAGTTGATCGACTCCTGGGCACCCAAGTCGGCCCCCTCGGGCAAGGACGATGGCCTCGTCCTCTCGGTGGACGAGCTCAAACGCGCCCTCGACAACGACCAGTTGCTGCCCTGGTATCAACCCAAGGTCGGCTTTGCGTCCGGCCAGTGGGTGGGGATGGAGGCGCTGGCCCGCTGGCAGCATCCGGAATACGGGCTGATCTCCCCCGGCATGTTTATCCCGCTGGCGGAAAACAACGGCCTTATCGATCAGCTGACCGATGTCATCATCAACAAGTCGCTGCAGGATTGCCATCTGTGGGGACAGACCGGTCTCTCCCTCAATCTGTCGATGAACCTCTCCACCACCTCGCTGATTGAGGGAGACCTCTGCCACTTTCTGATCAACCAGTGCCAGCGCTGGGGCGTCAATCCCGAGCTGATTACCCTGGAGGTGACCGAAAGCTCGTTTGTCGAGGATATCGGCAAGGCGCTGGAGGTGCTGACCCGGCTGCGGATGCACGGCTTTGGCCTCTCCATCGATGACTTCGGTACCGGCTACTCCTCGATGCAGCAGCTGGCGCTGCTGCCGTTTACCGAGCTCAAACTTGATCGATCTTTTGTCGATCGCTGCTATGCCGACCCCTCCCGTCTGGCCATCATCGAGTCGAGCATCGAGCTGGCACGCAAGCTGGGGCTGAAATCAGTCGCCGAAGGGGTGGAAGATGTGCAGACCTGGCAACTGCTGGCCAAGCTGGGGTGCGATATCTGTCAGGGCTTCTTCACCGCCCGCCCTATGCCGCGCAGCGAACTGCAGCACTGGCATCAGATCTGGCAAGCCCGACTGCCCACCCTGATATCCGGCTGATCTCCTGCGACCAACCCTTCGTGCCAACAGCGCACCGACCGGCAACGTGCATGGCCGCCTTACAAAAGGTGGCCATTTTCTTTGTCTAGGGCTCGCCACTCACTGCATGCCCTCCCCCTCTCCAGCAACCGTCTATCCAGCCGAGTGCCCCCCTTTGCTCTGTATGCGCCGCATGCCTTGAGTCACCATTTATGCAAAATAAGTTGCATCACAAATGGTGCTACTGGCGGATAACACCTCCCGCGAGCGAGAGCAGCCTCTCTTCTGCCAGATGCATCAACTGACAATAAAGCAATGAAAAACCTGTTTTAACAGAAATAACTCTCAATGGAACTCTATGCCGATGAGGTAGACAAGACAACCTGAAATCGTTTTCTCTTTTGAACAATAAGCTGTCTAAAATCAAATAAAGTTGTAAATAATCTTTGTTATGGTGAGCGTATAGCAAGCGGCCTCCCTGTCGCTTCCCCTGCTGGCTCCGCCAGATGCAGCATTTTCTGCGCCTTGAAAGCGAGTTTATGACGCCATGATCACCATCACCCTCGATGGGGCTCAGTTGACGGTTGACCCGACCAGAACCCTGCTCCAGATAGCAAAACAGCACCAGACTGATATCCCCTCCCTGTGCGGTGACAACACCAGTGCCCCCAAGACACCGTGCGATCTCTGCGTGGTGGAGATTGCCGGTCTCGGCATCCGCCGTGCCTGCGAGACGCCCCCCGAGGCAGGGATGGTGATCACGACCCAAAGCGAGGCCCTGCGCGCACACCGCCAGCAGGCGCTCGGCCGCATCCTCGCAGATCACTACGCCGATTGTGAAGCCCCCTGCCAGCGCGCCTGTCCGGCCGGGGTGGACATTCAATCCTATCTGCATCACATCGCCATGGGGGAGCACGAGGCGGCCATGGCAGTCATCAAGCAGACCCTGCCTATACCCCTCTCCATTGGCCGGGTCTGCCCCGCTTTTTGTGAGGCAGAGTGCCGCCGCGCGCTGGTGGATGAGCCGCTCGCCATTCGCCAACTCAAGCGCCATGCCGCCGATCTCGATCTGGCAGAGGTTGCCCCCTATCAACCGGCAAAGAAGCCCGCCAAGGGCAAGCGGGTGGCCATCATCGGCAGCGGCCCGGGCGGCCTCACCTGCGGTTACTATCTGGGTTACGAGGGGTTCGAGGTCGATCTGTTCGAGGCGATGCCCGAAGCGGGGGGCTGGCTGCGCTACGGTATCCCCGAATACCGGCTGCCCAAGGCGATCCTCGATCAGGAGATAGCGCTGATGTGCCAGAGTGGTATGCGGATCCACACCCAGCAGCGACTGGGCAACCAGATCACCCTCTCGGCACTGTGCCGCGACTATGATGCGGTCTGTCTGGCCGTCGGCGCATCCAAGGCGGTACCGATGGATTACCCGGGCAGCACCCTGGCCGGTTGTTATCTCGGGGTCGATTACCTCAAGGATCGGATGCTGGCCAAGCGGCTCACCACTGGCAAGAAGGTTGCGGTGATCGGGGGTGGTAATACCGCCATTGACTGTGCCCGCACAGCGGTACGCCTTGGCGCCGAGACCACCCTTATCTATCGCCGCACCCGCGCCGAGATGCCCGCCGAAGCCTACGAAATCGACGAGGCGGAGCACGAAGGGGTGCGCTTTTTGATGCTCACCAATCCGGTAGAGAATCTGGCCGATGAGGCTGGTCGCGTCTGTCAGGTGCGCCTCGAGAAGATGGCCCTCGGCGAGCCGGACGCCTCCGGTCGCCGCCGCCCGGAGCCCACCGGCGAGTTCTTCCTTGAAGAGTTTGATACCGTGATTGCGGCCGTGTCGCAGCAGCCGGATCTCAGCTTTATGGAAGGGGAGCCCCTCACCCTCCCCTTCACCCGCTGGCAGACGCTGGAGTCCCATCCCGAAACCATGCACAGCGGCCACGGCAACCTGTTCGCCATCGGCGATCTGCGCAGCGGGCCCGCCACCGCCATCGAGGCGGTCGCCGATGGCCGCAAGGCGGCGCTGGCCATCGATCAGTTCCTCCACGGTGACATGATCGACCCGGTGCGGCCCTTCAACGCCTGCAAGGCTCCCACACTCAAGCAGGTCGATCCCGCCCAGTTTGCTCACCTGAAAAAAGTCGCCCGCACCATCATGCCCCATCTGGCAGAGCAGGATCGCGAGGGCAGCTTTGCCGAGGTGGAGCGCGGCCTCAGTGACCAGGATGCCCGCAGCGAGGCCAGCCGCTGCCTCGAGTGTGGCTGTCAGGCCAACACCGATTGTGCACTGCGCGACTACGCCACCGAATACAAGGTCGACCAGCGCGCCCTCGATACCAGTCAATGCCAGAAGTTTGCAGTGGATAACAGCAGCGAATTTATCGTCTTTGATGCCAACCGCTGCATCGGCTGCGGCCAGTGCGTGCAGGTCTGTGGTGAGCAGGCGGTACAGGGGGTGCTGCGCTTTGCCAAGAACAGCGATGGTACCCTCTCGAACCGGCCGCAGTTCGACACGGGACTCTCGATGGGCGACTCCCACTGCGTGCAATGCGGCGCCTGCGTACAGGTCTGCCCCACCGGCGCACTGGTGGATGCCCGCGACAAGTCACAGGGGCGCACCGAACTGCTCACGCCGGTCAATACCATCTGCACCTACTGCGGAGTGGGCTGCGGTGTCACCCTCTACGTCGATGAGGCGCGCAACCGCATCCGCTATGTGGAGGGGAATCGCAACTCGCCGGTCAATCAGGGGCTGCTCTGCGTCAAGGGGCGCTTCGGCTTTGACTTTATTCAGAGCGAGGAGCGCCTCACTACCCCGCTCATCCGCAAGGATGGCAAGCTGGTGCCCGCCAGCTGGCAAGAGGCCATTGCCCTGGTGGCCGAGCGTTTCACCGCCCTGCGCCAGCGCTATGGCAGCGATGCGCTGGCGGGTTTCTCTTCGGCCAAAACCACCAACGAAGAGAACTACCTGTTCCAGAAGTTCATGCGCCGGGAGCTGGGCACCAACAACGTGGATCACTGCGCGCGGCTCTGCCACGCCTCCACCGTTACCGGGCTGGAGGCATCGCTCGGCAGCGGCGCCATGACCAACGACATCCCGAGTATCGATCACTCGGATCTCATCTTCATCATCGGCTCCGACACCTCGGCGGCCCACCCCATCATCGGCTCCCATATCAAGCGGGCAGTCACCACAGGTAAGGCGCGGTTGGTGGTGGCCGATCCGAAACGGATCGAGATGGCGGACCACGCCAGCCTCTATCTGGCCCACCGTCCCGGCACCGACGTGATGCTGCTCAACGGCCTCATGCAGCAGATCATCCAGAACAACTGGCACGACAAGGCCTATATCGCCGCGCGGGTGGAAGGGTTCGAGGAATTGCAAGCAGAGGTGCTCTCCCCCGCCTATACGCCGGACAAGGTGGCCCTCGTCACCGGCGTACCAGCCGAGCAGGTGATCGAGCTCGCCCGCCTCATCGGCACCGCCGAACGCACCGCCATCTACTACTCGATGGGGATCACCCAGCACACCACCGGCCACGACAACGTGCGGGCCATCGCCAACCTGCAACTGCTGTGTGGCAACATCGGCATTGAAGGGGGCGGCATCAACCCGCTGCGAGGCCAATCCAACGTGCAGGGTGCCTGTGACATGGGGGCCTTGCCAAACTGCCTGCCCGGCTATCAGAAGGTGGCCAACCCCGAGGTGCATGCCCGCTTCGCAACCGTCTGGCAGCAGCCAGACTTGCCGCGCACGCCCGGCCTTACCCTCACCGAGACCATCGATGCCGCCTGCGCGGGCAGCATCAAGGGGCTCTACGTGATGGGAGAGAACCCGGTGCTGAGCGATCCGGATCAGCACCACGTCATCGAAGGGCTCAAGCAGCTGGAGTTTCTGGTGGTGCAGGATATCTTCCTCTCGGAAACCGCCCAGCTCGCCGATGTGGTGCTCCCCTCATGCTCCTTTGCCGAGAAGAGCGGCCACTTCACCAACACCGAGCGGCGAGTTCAGCGCATCTCCCCCGCCCTCAAGGCACCGGGCGACGCGCGGGAGGACTGGTGGATCATCCAGCAGATCGCCAACGCCATGGGGGGCGACTGGCACTATCAAAACCCGCAGGAGATCACCGCCGAGATCTGCCAAGTCACCCCGCAATACGCCGGCATCCAGTGGGACAAGGTTGGAGCACAAGGGCTGCAGTGGCCCTGCAACGACGCGGCGCCCGAAGGCACTCGCCTGCTCCACGCCAAGCAGTTCACCCGTGGCAAGGGGGAGATGGTCGCGACCCCGTTCCGCTATGCCGCCGAACTGCCCGACGAGACCTATCCCATCGTGCTCACTACCGGCCGCCTGCTGGAGCAGTTCCACACCGGCACCATGACCCGCAAGACCAAGGGGCTCGACAAGCTGGCTGGCCCGCGGGTGATGATGAGCGTGGTGGATGCACAGCGGTTGGGGATCAGCAACAGCGAGCAGGTAAAAGTCACCAGTCGCCGCGGCCATATAGAACTGCCCGCCTTCGTGACCAAACGGATGCAACCTGGCGTGGTCTTTATCCCGTTCCACTTTGCCGAAGCCCCGGCCAACCGGCTCACCATCAATGCCACCGACCCCCACGCCAAGATCCCCGAGTTCAAGGTGGCAGCGGTGCGCATCGACAAGCTGACCAGCCAACACAACTCGACACCACAGCCAGAGATGGAGATAGCCTGACCGGAGATCAGTTAACACGCAGGATAATCCGCCATAAAAAGAGCCACCCGACGGGTGGCTCTTTGCGTTCACCAATACCACAAGCCAGATCATTATCAGCCCCCGGACGCCACTGTCAGGGTCATACCGATACTCATGCGGTCACCTCTGGCGAGTAGCCGCAAACCGGGGTGACCGGCCAGGTGGTGGGCATTGGCGGCGTGACTCTGGGGCTCCATACAGACGAAGCCACTCCCCTCATCGGGCTGATAGAGCATCAGGAAGGCACACTCGCTTGAAACCAGCAGCCGCTGCTGGCGGGCAGGATGGTCAATCTCGGCGTGACCGCGCCAGCCGCCGTAACAGTGGTTGAGCCACCCTTGCGGGCGAGCCCACAGGCGAAAATCGAGGTGTGGCGCCAACCTGCTCGACCAGTCGGTCGGCAGATGCTCCGCTCCCTCTTGCCAGACGCCGCTCGCCAGAAAACGAATCTTTGTCTGCTCGTCGCGCCAGAAGAAGGGGTGAAAACCTGCGCCGTAGAGACAGGGGCACTCCCCGAGATGGGTCAGGCTGATCCGCGCCACCAGGCTCACCCCCTGCAGCCGATAGTCTATCTCCGCAAGATAGTGAAAGGGACCATTCTGGCTGTTGAGCTGCAAAGTCACCGAGCTGTCGGTCAACGCCACCGGTTGCCATCGCTGTAGCCAGCCATCCCCATGCAAAAAGAAATCGGGATCGAGCTCGCTCGCGGGCAATGCACACGCCTCCCCCCACAACTCAAAACGGTTGCCTGCGACCCGGTTGGCCAGCGGCAACATGGGAAACAGCGCGCTCTGGCCGGGATGCCAGGGCTGCGCCAGGTCAGTGTCGCGAAGCAGTGGGCGCCCTTTGTCATCCTCCAGACCCAGCAGGCAGGCCCCTTGTGCAGAGACCCGCATCCGAAGATGCGGGTTGCCCAATGTGTAAACCGTCATGCCGAGGCGCTCGCCTTGGTCGGCGTCAGTTCGACCTTGCCCTGGGCCAGTTGGGCTTCCAGTGCCTCCAGCGTCACCCCTTTGGTCTCGGGCACCTTGCGATAGATAAAGATGAGACCGGCAAAACAGATAAGGCCATAGAGCAGGAAGCTGCCCGCAGCCCCCAACCCGGCATTGAGCAGCGGGAAGGTGTAGGTCAGCACGAAGCAGGCGATCCAGAGCGCCAGCGTACCGGCCGACATCGCCAGCCCACGCACCCGGTTCGGGAAGATCTCCGAGAGCAACACCCAGGTGACCGGCGCCAGAGTCAGGGCATAGATGGCGATCGCCGCCAATACCAGCAGCAGCACCGGCATCCCCAGTACGCCTGTGGCATAGGCCGCCGCCATCATGCCGTAGATGATGGTCAGCCCCGCCGAGCCAATCAGCATCAGCTTGCGACGGCCAATCTTGTCCACCATGGGCAGCGCGATCAGGGTAAACAGCAAGTTGATAAGACCGGTGGCGACGATGGATTTGAGGGTGCTGTTGATGTCAAAGCCAGCGGAGGCAAAGATCTCCTGCGCATAGTTGAAGATCACGTTGATGCCGCACCACTGCTGGAAGACTGCCAGTACAATCCCGATGATGAGGATCGGCCGCACCGAGGGTTTGCCCAGCTCCGCCAGCGAGACCTTGTGGGTCTCGCCCACCAGAGTCTGGCGGATATCGGCCAGGGTCTGCTTGGCATAGGCATCCCCGCCAATCTTGCCGAGCATGCGGGAGGCTTTCTCATACTGACCATCTTTGGCCAACCAGCGCGGCGACTCCGGCACGAAGAACATCAACACCAGAAACGCCAGCGCAGGTACCAGTTCGGCACCGAACATCCAGCGCCAGCCGGACTGACCATTCCAGGTCGCCAGAATATCGGCCTGAGTCGCATTGCTTGCCACCGGATCGGCGATCATCAGATTCACCAGCTGAGCCGCCAGCACACCGATGACGATGGTGAGCTGGTTGATGGCCACGAACTTGCCGCGCTTGTTGGCCGGGCTGATCTCGGCGATGTACATGGGCGAGAGCGCAGAGGCCAGGCCGATGCCGATCCCGCCGATGATGCGATAAACCACAAACAGATCGAAGTTGCTGGCCGCAGCCGTGCCCCACGCCGAGATGGTGAAGAGGATGGCGGCCAGGATCAGCGGCTTCTTGCGACCAAAGCGGTCGGCGGACCAGCCGGAGATGGCGGCCCCCAGCACGCAGCCCACCAGCGCCGAGCTCATGGCCCAGCCGGACTGGGCCGGATCCGTGATGGCGAAATAGGCCTCATAGAAGGGCTTGGCCCCGCCAATCACCACCCAGTCATAACCAAACAGCAGGCCACCGCAGGCGGCCACCAAACAGATCATCCAGATGTAGCTCATATTGAGCCCATTTGTATCTAATTGATTTTTCGTGCGTTCCATGACTCATCCTTATCATCTTGTCGATTGTAGGGTGCAGTGGCGCCCCTCACCGTGGCGGGGCGCCGGTTTTTGTTATGAGTGGAGTGACAGCTCGCGGCAGATCAGGGCAAAGAGGTGCCCCTTGTCGTGAGCCGGGTTAAGGATGAGCAGCTCTCGCAAGGTCTGTTCACAACCATCCCGCTGACCCAGCCCCAACAGACCGAGCGCTCTGACCAGCAGACAGTGCTGGCGATGTTTGTGCTGCGGGTCGTCATCCAGCACGATGAGATCCGGCAGTGAGACGGCGAAGAAGTCCGCCTCGATCGACTCGCCCATCGCCTGCTCGGCCCAGCCGACCATTCCTTCAAAGAGACGCTGCGCCTCCGCAACCCGACCAAGACGTGCCAGCGCCATCCCCTGATAGAAGAGATAATCCACCGGCTGATCGTTGTAGTAGCGGCTGGCCCCCAGCGAACCCTGACCCAGACAGGCCAGTTGCAGGCACTGGGCCGCCAGACTCTGGTTGTCACAGGCCAGATGGCAGAGCGCCAACAGGTAGTGGATATCGTTGTCGGTCTGTCCTACCAGACGCCCCTCCCCCAGATTGAGGGGGTAGTGCAGCGCCTGTTGCAGCAACGGAATAGCCTGCTCGTGGCGTCCCTGAGTCATCAACACCAGCGCCCGGCGCTGCTGATTGATGAGGTACTGGCCGGTCACCTTGCCCTCGCCCCCCTCCCAGGGGTGGAATTCGCGCAGCCGCAAGATCTCGGCCGCCGCTTCCAGCTGACCGGTGATGTGATAGAGACTGAGCAGTTCGGCGGTCAGATCATCGCGCTTGAGGGCCACCTCACGATGCGCCTCCAGCAGCGCCAGCCGCTCGGCGGGTGCCATGGCGCAGCGCTTGTGCAGCTGATCCAGTTCAAACAGCAAACGGGCATCATCCGGCTTGAGGGAAAAGGCCCGGCTCAGACACTGCTCGGCCGCCACCGGATCGCCGCTCTTGTTGAAGTGATAGATGCCAAGGTTGCGCCAGGCCGGGGCAAACCCGGGCGCCTGCTCGCACACCTGCTGCCACAGGGCAATGGCTTGCGGGTAGCTGCGCTTGCTGTAGTGGAAGCAGCCCAGCAGGTAGCTGGCAAACCAGCTGTGTGGCAGTTGCGCCAGCATGGCCACCTCGCCAAGGGTATTGGGGAAGCGCACCTTGCGGCCAAAGGCCTGCTCGGCTCGCGCCAGCAGGGCATCCTGCGCCTCACCTTCCGGCAACAATGCAGCCTGGAACAGCAGCGGCAGGGTCTCCTCTACCGGCAGTGTTGAGAGCAGTTGCTGCGCCAGCTCGGGACGTCCCAATGCCAGCAGATTGCTCGCCAGGAAGCAGAGATTCACACCGCGCCCGTTGCACAGGGTGCGCAGCGCCTCGAGATCGCTTGGCTGCTCGCTTGCCAGCCAGCGCAGGAAGGCCAGCTGATAGTGAAGTGGATAACGAACGCGCTGCTCGTCGATATAGGCGATGGCCACCTCCCGCTGGCCAGACTCCAGCAGCGCCAACCCTTTGAGGGCGATAGCGCCGTAGTGGGTGCCGTTGACGGCAAGACTCTTCTCGACAAATTGCAGTGCCTGCGCGGGATCCCGGCGCACCATGGCGATGCGGGCCAGCCCGAAGAAGCCGCTGTCGCGGCAGTTACCGCTCCAGGTCGCCTTGTAGAAGTCATCGAAGGCGGCATCGAACTGCCCCAAACGCTCCTCGATGTGGCCACGTAGCAAGCTCGCCTTGCCACACTGGGGGTTCTTGTTGAGGCGATGGGCGCGGGTCAGCGCCTGATTGACGTAGGCCAGCGCCTGCTCATAGTTGGCGCGGTTGTACTCCAGGGTTGCCAATGCCAGATTGCAGCGATAGTCGCCGCCATCGAGCTCCAGTGCCCGCAGGTAGTAATCAAAGGGCGAGCGGCTGGCGTGCAGATACTGCTCAAGATGCTGGCCGATGAAGTAGAGCTCGTCGACCGAGTCGAGATTGACGGCGGGCTCCGGCGCGGTGGCAGTATCAGGTAGGGCTTCGCCTGCGGGCTGATGCTCGAGATAGCTCAGGATCGGCTGGCCCTGCTCATCCAGCAGGCGTACCTGCAAGCGTCCCTCGCTGGTGATGGCCTGCGGCTCAAGCCAGGCCTGACCCGGCTGCAGATCCAGAGGCTGCGTAAACAGTACTCCGCTCTCGTCACTTACCTCGAACTGGGCCCCGCAAAGCGGCGCCACCGCATAGACTCCGCAGACGAGGCCGTCATCGCTACGCTCCAGCTTGATGGCGGCGCGGGTGTTGGCATTTTGCAGGGTGCCGAGGGTGTTGTAGGGCAGGAAGTTCTGCACAAACACCTTCTCCTCCCCCGCATCCAGCCAGGTAAAGTCAGGCTGGTTGTCGGTATAGACCCCGGTCATCAGCTCGATGTAGGGGCCGTTGTCATCGGTCAGGTTGCGATCCCAGGCCAGACCGAAGTCACAGTTGCCCCAGCTCCACTGCTTCTTGCCCGGCGAAACTTGGTGATCCGCCACGTGCAACAGGCCGCCCTGCTCGTCATGGCAGTAGGCACCGACAAAGTCGTAGTCAGACTTGTCCGCCATATAGGAGGTGGGTACCGGAATATTGCGGTAACGGGAGATATCGACCCCGGCGGAGTAGTCCACCTTGTAGTAGGTGCCGCGGGCGATGGGGAAGGCACTGACGTCGCGCTTGCCGTGATCGTAGACGGCGGTCACATCGGGCGGGAAGACGCTCTGGTGGGCATCGCCCCCTTTCACCGCCGGGTTGGACCACCATAGAAAGTGGCGCGGCGTGTCGTTGCCGTTGAACACCTTGCCAGTGATCTCGATGAGCGCCTTGTCGGGATAGAGGGTAAACCCTGCCATCACCTGCATACCACGCATCGGCTCCACCTCGCCGAGCCAGACGGTCTTGGCGCCGCCCTCCCGTTTCGTAATGGTGAAGTCCACCGGCATGAAAGTGGTGGGCCTGTGGTGCTGGGGCCAGTTGAACTCGATGCCGCCGGAGATCCAGGGCCCCACCAGCCCCACCAGCGCCGGTTTGATCACCTCGTTGTAATAGACGAAGTCGCGATTCATAACCTTGTCGTAGGCACGGTGGATACGCCCACCCAACTCCGGCAGCAGCATCACCTTGATAAAGTCGTTCTCCAGCCAAACCGCCTGATAGGACTTCATCTGCTTCTGGCCGGTGAGGGTGTCGATCACCCCATAGGGATAGACAGCCCCCGAGGAGCCCTGATAGACCCGCTTCTCGAGAAACATGGGGTTGGGATCTTCGGCGCCTACCTCGTAGGTCGGCAGTGAGATGGTCTCTACCCAGACCTTGACATCAGCTCTCATTAATCTCGCCTCACTCAACATTTGTTAGTAAAGTTTTCAGTGAGACCAGATTAGAATGGTTAAACCTGCATTAATTGCTGAAAGATCACGCAATACAGTAAGCGGAGTTTAGTGAAGCGATGAGCATAGGGTTGAACAACCAGAAGGTCCGCCACCACAACAAGCAGGTGCTGCTTGCCCTGCTCTATCAGTTAAAAGAGGCGAGCAAGTCCACCCTGGCGCGCCACTGCGAGCTCTCCATTCCGGCGGTCAGCAAGATCCTTGACAAGTTGGTGGCCGATGGCGCCATCAGCCACAGCGATCAGAACCTCTCCCAGCGCGGCATCAATGGCGGCAGCTACCGCATTGCCAGCGGCCAGGGGGCCATTCTTTGCCTCAATATCAGCCCCACCCATCTGGAGAGCATCCTGGTGGATAACCTGATCACCCCGCTGGATGAGTTCAGCGACCAGAAGATTGCCCCGCAAACCCCCGATGAACTGCTGCACCTGATTGAAGCGCACTACTACCAGCACAAGCGCCGCCACAAGGGACTGGCGATCCGGCTGGCCTTGGCGGTACACGGTCAGGTCAACCCGGCGACAGGGGTATCGCAAACCATGCCGCAAGCACCCTGGCATGCGCCGGTCGAGCTCAAGTACCTGCTGGAGGAGCGGCTGGGTTGCGAGGTGATGGTGGATAACGACTGCATCATGCTGGCGCTGGCCCAGAAGTGGCAGGACCGGGAAGGGAACGGGGATTTTTGCGTCATCAACGTCGATTACGGCATCGGATCGGCCTTTATCATCAACGACCAGATCTACCGGGGCGCCCTGTTTGGCAGCGGCCAGATAGGCCACACCATCATCAATCCGGACGGCAGCGCCTGTGCCTGCGGCCGCTATGGCTGCCTGGAGACAGTCGCCTCGCTGTTTGCCATCAAGAAACGGGCCCGGGTCTTTCTCAAACAACAAGCCAATGCCGACAACCCGGCGCAGACTGGTGTAGAGCTGGATACCGCCCAACTGCTCACACTCTACCATCAGGGGGATGCCATGATCCGCGCCCTGGTGGACGAAGGGGCCCGCGCCATTGGCCTGAGCCTCTACAACTTCCTCAATATCCTCAACATCAACCGCATCTGGCTCTATGGCCGCAGCTGCCACTTTGGTGAAACCTGGCTGCAAACGATCGTCAGTCAGACCGGCGCCAACCCGTTCGACTGCAGCGATGCGGTCAACGCCACCCATATCCGTTTCGGCCAGCTCAGCCGCGCCCAGCAGGTGATGGGGATTGGCTACCTCTATGTGGAGCGAGCCTTGGCAAAAGCCATGTAAAAAGGGCAGGTTTCACAAATGAAACCTGCCCTCACGATCTGGTGCCGATAAGGGGAATCGAACTCCTGACCTTCGCATTACGAATGCGCTGCTCTACCAACTGAGCTATACCGGCTTGTTGCTATCCACATTCATGAAAAATGACCGGCAAGTCAATTGAGCCAGCTCGATTTTATGAGTTGGCTCATGGTGTTAGAGCCCGCTTTACAGATCGACAAACTCGGGGATATGGGCGCGGCCGCGGCTTTCGAGGAAATCGAGCAGGGCGCGGGGAGAGCGCACCAGAATCCGCTCCAGCGGGAAGCCCGCTTCGGTCACCAGACGGTGGCAATGGTCAAAATCGCCGAGGCTGAAAGCGACGTGGGAATCGGAGCCGAAGGTGAGGTAGGCCCCCAGATCTCGCGCGGCTTCAACGATGGCGCGACAGTTGCCTTCACTACCCGGGCGCGAGTGAATGAAGGAGGAGTTGTTGATCTCCAGCGCCACCCGATAGTCCGCAGCCGCCTTGACCACAGCCTGAATGTCGATGGGAAATGAGGGGTTGCCCGGGTGGCTGATCATATCGACCCGGCCGCTCTTGATGGCGTTGATCATCGCCTGGGTATGGGTTGCCTGATCGCAGGGAGGGAATACCTGCTCATGAAAACCCGCCATGATCATGTCGAGGCGCGACTCATAGCGCTCGGGAAAATCGATCTCCCCGTCGAGGTTTTTGATGTTGGCCTCGATACCCCGCAGGATCCCCACCCCGTCCACCACTCTTGGCAATATCGGCAAGTTGGCAAAATGCCAGACATGAGGGGCATCGGCCATCTCGGGGCCGTGATCCGTGGTGGCGAACAGCTTGATCCCTTTGGCTCTGGCAACAGGCAGATAGTCGTGGATGGTGCTGTAGGCATGGGTGCTGGCAATGGTGTGAGTGTGGGTATCGACCGGGTACTTCATCTTCTCTCCCCTCATATTTTGAAAGGGCAGCATAGCAAAGAGCGGCAGCTTGGGCCACGCCAGTGCTTGCCACACTTTGTCACAAAATACCGCGAAGCTGACATAGTCTGAGGGGCTCTGGCTGGCATACTGCCCCCGTCGATACATGCCTGAACTAGCATCGACAGTTTGCCGTCAGGATGACGCGAACTCACTTTCCCCACCGTCGCGCCCTGCGGCGGTTTTTTTTGCCTGCCAGCCGCAAACCGGTAACAGACGCGCAAAAAAAAGGCCCAACTAGCATGGTGCAGGTTGGGCGAGACTTAATGTTTAATTGCAGTGGCATAAATATAGAGTCCTGCTTTTTGACTAAGTTCCGCCCACTTTGCTTTTTTCATCGAAAAACATTCCGCTAACACTCATTCACATTCTCTTGACACTTCACGTTATGAAACGTACTTTTTAAACATTCGTTTAAGTGAGGTGTCCAGTGAGTAAAATCGATACCAAAAACCGTATTCTCGACGCCGCTGAAGTGCTGTTTGCCGAGCGGGGATTCGCCGATACCTCTTTGCGTCTGATCACCAGTGAAGCCGACGTCAATCTGGCGTCGGTGAACTATCACTTCGGCTCCAAGAAGGAGCTGATCCAGGCGGTGCTCGACCGCTATCTGAGCCTGTTTATGCCCGATCTCGATGCCCGCCTGCGGGTACTGATGGAGCAGGAGCAGCTGACCCTGCTGCAACTGTTTGAAAGTTTTGTCGAGCCGCTGATGAAGCTCTCGGCCGTGCGGGCCAACGGCCCGGCCATCTTCATGCAGCTGCTTGGGCGCGGCTATATCGACAGCCAGGGCCACCTGCGCCGCTTTATCACCGCCCACTATGGCCCCATTTTGCAGCGGATCACCCAGGCTATCTCCAAGGCCAATCCAGCCCTGTCGCCCGCGGATCTCTTCTGGCGCCTGCACTTCACCCTGGGCACCGTCGTCTTCACCATGGCCTCTGCCGATGCGCTGCGCGACATCGCCCTGGCCGACTTTGGCCAGCAGCTCGATGTAGAAGGGCTGGTGCGCAACGTTATTCCTTATCTGGCGTCCGGAGTCGGGGCGCCCGTGGAGTCGACCAGGCTCTCCCTGGCCGTGTAACAACCAACAATAAATCAACGGAAACAGTGAAATAGAAGGAACTTCGGTATGATCACATTGCTTGTCCTGCTGGTGCTGGCGATAGCCGTTGTGCTCGGCGTACCCTCCATCCGTAAAAAGGTGGTAACCCGTCCGGTGTTCGGCATCTTCAAAAAGATACTGCCGCCCTTGTCAGCTACCGAGCGGGAGGCCATGGAAGCCGGCTCCGTCTGGTGGGATGGCGAGTTGTTTCGCGGCAACCCCGACTGGAAAAAACTGCACGGCTACGGCAAGGCCGAGCTGACCGCAGAGGAGCAGGCCTTTATCGACAATCAGGTCGAAACCCTGCTCGCCATGGTTGATGACTTCAAGATCGTCAACGAAACCAAAGACCTGCCAGAGCCGGTGTGGGACTATCTGAAGAAGGAAGGCTTCTTCTCCCTGATCATCCCGAAATCCTACGGCGGCCGCGAATTCTCGGCGATTGCCAACTCCACCATCGTCACCCGTATCGCGACCAAGAGCCTGAGCGTGGCTGTCACCGTCATGGTGCCGAACTCTCTCGGCCCGGGTGAGCTGCTGATGCACTACGGCACCCAGGCCCAGAAAGATTTCTGGCTGCCGGGGCTGGCCAATGGCAAAGAGGTGCCCTGCTTCGCCCTGACCGGGCCGGAAGCGGGCTCCGATGCGGGCGCCATTCCTGACAAGGGGATCGTCTGCAAAGGGATGCACAAGGGTGAAGAGGTGCTGGGTATTCGCCTCAACTGGAACAAGCGCTACATCACCCTGGCGCCGCGCGCTACCGTACTGGGGCTGGCGTTCAAACTCTATGACCCGGAAAAACTGCTGGGTGACAAGGAAGAACTCGGCATCACCTGCGCCCTCATCCCCACCAGCCACCCGGGCGTGCGTGTCGGCGATCGCCACTACCCCATGGGTCTGGCGTTCCTGAACGGCCCGACCTTCGGCAAGGATGTGTTCATTCCGCTCGACTGGATCATCGGCGGCCCGGATTACGCCGGTCGCGGCTGGCGCATGCTGGTCGAATGCCTCTCCGCCGGTCGCGGCATCTCGCTGCCTGCCCTGGGCACCGCTTGTGGTCATATGGCTAGCCGTACCGTGGGAGCCTACTCCTATGTACGCAAGCAGTTCGGCATGTCCATCGGCAAGTTTGAAGGGGTGCAAGAGGCGCTGGCTCGTATCGGCGGCCTCACCTATCAGCTGGAAGGGGCCCGTCGTATGACCGCAGGTTCCCTGGACTTGGGTCAGGCACCGGCCATCGTCACCGCGATTTCCAAGTACCACATGACCGAAATGGCGCGTCAGATCATGGATGACTCCATGGACATCCACGCCGGTCGTGCCATCCAGCTGGGCCCGAAAAACTACACCGGCTACGCCTACATGGGTATTCCGGTGGCCATCACGGTGGAAGGGGCCAACATCCTGACCCGCAATCTGATGATCTTCGGGCAAGGGGCTACCCGCTGCCACCCGTACGTGTTTGCCGAGCTGGAAGCGGCGGCCGATACCGACGTGGAACGCGGTCTCGAGAAGTTTGACGCCCTGCTGATGAAGCACATCGCCTTCGGCGCCGGCAACTTCTTCGGTTCCCTGTTCCAGGGGCTGACTCTGGGTCAGTTCAACAGCGCGCCGGTAGCTGGCGAAACCGCCCGCTACTACAAACAGCTGTCCCGTATGAGTAAAGGGCTGGCCCTGTGCGCCGACGTCTCCATGCTGATGCTGGGTGGCGATCTCAAGCGCAAGGAGATGATCTCCGCCCGTCTGGGTGACGTGCTGAGCCACCTCTACCTGGCCTCCGCCACCCTCAAACACTACGAGGATCAGGGCCGCATGGTCTCCGATCTGCCATTCGTGCAGTACGCGGTAGAGCGCAACCTCTATCTGATTGGCAAAGCGTTCGAGGGCTTCTTCCAGAACTTCCCGAACAAGGTGGTGGGTGCCGTACTCAAGCGGGTGGTATTCCCGTTCGGCGTCGGTTACAAGATGCCGGCCGACGATCGCTGCCACGCCATCTGTCTGGCCATGATGAAGCCGGGCGAGTTCCGCGACCGTCTGACCGCTCTCTGCTATGTCGGCAAAGACGAGGCAGATCCGGTCGGCCTGATGGAGCGCGCCTTCCAGGCCATGGTCGCCGTGCAGCCCTACGAGAAGAAGCTGGTGCAGGCCCAGAAAGAGGGCAAACTGCCCCGCAAACTGGCGCTGCCGGAGCTGGTTGCCGCTGCGCTGACCGGTTCCATCTTGAGCAAGGACGAAGCGGACAAACTGCTGGCCGCCGATGCCCTGCGCTACGAAGCGATTCAGGTAGACAACTTCGCCCCGGGCGAACTGGAAGGCTTCTCCCAGCAAGCAAACAAGCAGCCAAACAAGGTCGAGCACGCCGCCTGATCCCTTGGCAAACCTGTACAAAACCGGCCCTCGTGGCCGGTTTTTTGTTTGTTAACCATGCATTTACAATCTGGGAGAATTCCAGTTAAATGCTTGAGTCCCTTTGCAGGGGCTTTGGAAGCAAGGCCAGCGGAATGGCCGATAACAACAACTCAGGAAGAGTGAATGAACCTCGCCAAAACGGCGATCGAACGCCCCATCTGGGTGGCGGTCTCGATCGTGCTGATTTTCCTGCTGGGCCTGCTCAGCATCCGGGGACTGCCGATCCAGCTGTTCCCCGACATCGACCGTCCACACCTCAACATCTCGGTGAGCTGGCGTTCAGCCTCGCCGCAAGAAATGGAGTCGGAGATCACCGACCCCATCGAACAGGAGATGCAGGGGGTGCAAGGGCTCAAGAGCCTTGTCAGCAACAGCTATCCCGGCTTTACCGAAATCGACATGGAGTTTGCCCTCGGCACCGACATGCAGCGGGCCCAGCTAGATGTGATCTCGCGATTGAACCGGGTCTCGGGACTACCGGACAAGATTGGCGGCCCCTACGTCAACAACTACAGCAGCAACGATACCCTCACCTTCTTCTTCATCCAGCAGCTGCCCGGCGCCAAAGGGGTGATCGATGATCATCAGGCGTTGATCGAGGCGCGGGTCAAACCCGAGCTGGAACGCATCGAAGGGGTCTCGACGGTCGCAGTCGAGGGGATCAACGAGCGCCAGATCCAGATCCGTTTCGACCCCTATCGCGCCGCCGAGCTGGGAGTGGAGATCCCGGTACTGGCCAGCCGCGCCACCACTGGCTGGGACGTGTCGGCCGGTACCCTCAACATCGGTCGCTGGGAGTACAAGCTGCGCTTCGCCGGTCGTTACGATGTCGAGACGCTGGGGGACAAGGTGGTGGACTGGCGCGATGGCCTGCCTATCTATCTGCGGGATGTAGCAGAAGTAAGGGTGGCCAGGGAAGAGAACCCGGTGCTGCGGATCCAGAACGGCAATACCGCCATCGCCGCCCAGATCTTCAAGGAGAGCGGCGCCAATGCCCTGGCCTCCCTTGAGGCGATCAAGGCCCGGGTGAACGAGCTCAACCGCGAGGTGCTGGAGCCGGTCGGGTTGCACATGGAGCAGTCGTTCGATGCCTCCCTCTACATCAATCGCGCCGTCAGCATGGTCACTGCCAACCTGGGGCTCGGGGTGCTGCTCTCCTGCGCCATCCTCTGGATCTTCCTGCGCCAGCTCAAGGCGACCCTGATGATTGCCCTCGCCATCCCCATCAGCATCATGCTCACCTTCTGCCTGCTCAAGGTGATGGATCGCACCCTCAATATCATCTCGCTGGCGGGCATCGCCTTTGCCGTCGGCATGGTGCTCGACGCCGCCATCGTGGTGCTGGAGAGTATCTACCGGCGCCACGAGCGGGGGGATTTGAGCAAGGCGGAGGCGGCGCTCGAAGGTACCCGTCAGGTGTGGACGGCGCTGGTGGCCTCCACCCTCACCACGGTCGCCATCTTCCTGCCGGTGCTGCAGCTCAACGATGTGGAGGGTCAGCTGTTTGCCGATCTGGCGCTCACCATCGCCTGCGCCGTGACGGTCTCCATGCTGGTCGCCGTCATCGTGCTGCCTGCGGTGGCGGCGCGCTGGATGGGGCGTGAAACGCTGACCGATCCCTATGAGTCGCTGTGGCAGCGCACTACCCGTCACGTGATCCGCTGGACCTCGACCTCACGCCAGCGCTGGACGGTCATCACCCTGATGATGAGTCTGCCGGCCCTGGCCACCTGGGCGCTGCTGCCCAAGATGGACTATCTGCCGGACGTGAAACGGGACGCGGTGGATGTCTGGATGAACTTCACCCCCGGGGTCAATCTCAAGGCGCAGCGCGAAGAGGTGATCGATACCCTGATCGCCCGCCTCGCCCCCTACATGAAGGGGGAGAAAGAGCCTGCCCTCAAGAACTACTACATCTTGCGCTACCCGGGGGGCGCCCAGATTGGCGTGCGCCCCAAGGACGAGACCCGCATCAAGGAGCTGGAGAGCCTGTTGATGAAACAGCTGCTGGTGGGTATTCCCGACACCCGGGTGTTCGGCGGTCAGGGGTCGCTGTTTGGCGGCTTTGACAGCGAGAACGGCGTCTCCCTGCTGCTGCAGGGAGGCAACCTGCCCGAGCTCTATCAGGCGGCCCGAGCCAGCATGGGGATCCTCAGCAAGGACCTGCCGGGAGCACAGATCCGGCCCGAGCCGAGTCTCGACTTCACCGCCCCCGAGCTCAAACTGGTGCCGCAAGATCGGCGCCTCGCCGAAGTGGGTTGGGATCGCACGCCCCTGCCCACCATCATCCAGACCTTTGGCGACGGCTTGCGGGTTGGCGAGTATTTCGACGGCGAGGATCGGCTCGACATCATGCTGATGGGACAGAGCTCCGCCAATCCGGACGAACTGAAGGCCGTGCCGCTGGCCACCCCCTCCGGGCGCATCGTTCCCCTTGGCGAGCTGCTGCGGGTGGAGCATGACATGGGCCCGGCCAGCCTCTTCCGGGCCGATGGGCGGCGCAGCATCAGCCTGCAGATAGCGCCCCCGGCGGGTATGACCATGGAGCAGGTGATCGACACCCTGAAAAACCGCAGTTTTGCCGCCATCCGCCCCCTGCTGCCCGCCGGTGGCGAGCTGCGCATTGCCGGCAATGCCGACAGCCTGCAACAGGCGCTCGACAATCTGGGGACCATCTTCCTGTTCGCCGTGGTGATCCTGCTGGTGCTGCTGTGGGGGGTGTTTGCCTCCATCAAGGATGCCCTGCTGGTGCTGCTCACCCTGCCCCTTGCCTCGGTTGGCGGCGTGCTGGCGCTGCAACTGAGCGGGCTGCTGGTGCCGCTGCCGATGGATCTGCTCACCATCATCGGCTTTGTCATCCTGCTGGGACTGGTGGTCAACAACGCCATCCTGCTGGTGCATCAGACCCGCACGGCGGAGCGAGACGGCATGAGCCGCCAGCTGGCGGTGGCCGATGCCCTGCAAAGCCGGATGCGCCCCATCGCCATGACCAGCCTCACCAGCATCTTCGGCATGCTGCCGCTGATGCTGAGTCCGAGCGAGGGGAGTGAAATTTACCGCGGGCTCGCCACCGTCATTGTCGGCGGCATGAGCTGCAGCACCCTGTTTACTCTGATCCTGTTGCCTGCCTTCCTGCGTCTCGGGGAGCAGGTGGCGATCCCACAACCCCTACGCCAGCGGGCCTGAGCAAGGAGCTCATCAATGACACATATGATTACCCGAATATTGGCTGGCGCTGTGCTGATTGCAGGCAGCGCGCTACCGGTATTGGCCGATCAGGGCAAGATGGTGACCCTGGCGGATGTGACCCAAGGGGATGTGGCTGCCAATATCTGGGTCAGCGGCACAGTGGCGAGTCGCCAGCAAGCGTCGCTCAGCGCCGAAGTGAGCGGCCGGGTGGAGTGGATCGCCGAATTTGGCAGCCGGGTCAAAAAAGGGGATGAGCTGCTGCGCCTCGACAGCGCGGCACTGCGCCTCTCGCTGGAGCAGGCTCGCGCCGAGCAGGCGAAATGGCAGAGCAACTTGCGCTTCGCTCGCGCCGAATCCCAGCGGATCACCCGACTGCACCAGCAAAAGAGCGCCTCCCAGAGCCAGTACGACAAGGCCAGTTACGATGTGGAGCAGGCCGCACTGGCTGAGCGACTGGCCGCCATACAGGTGAACCAGATTGAGGAGCAGCTGCGCCGCAGCCACATCTATGCCCCGTTCGACGGGGTGGTGAACAACCACTTCATCCAGCCCGGCGAGCATGTGGACGCGGGCGAGCAGGCGCTGGAGCTGGTCAACCCGGATCAGCCGGATATCCGCCTGCAGGCCCCCATTCTCTGGGCCCAGCAGCTGGCGCCGCAAACCCGGCTGCGGGTGGAGGGGGAGCAGCTGAGCGGTCACGGCGTCTATTACCAGCGAGCCGCCAGCGCCGATCCCAAATCGCGGCTGATCGAGCTGCGCCTCAAACCGGAAGCGGGCACCTTCATCATCGGCTCGCCGGTACGGGTTGCCCTGCCACTGGGGGAGCAGCAGAGCATGCTGCTGCCCCGGGACGCTCTGGTGCTCGGCACCGATGGCAGCGTGGTCTATCAGGTGGCGCGAAGCGGCAAGGCGCTCACGGTTAATCGGGTGCCGGTCACCGTGCTGTTTGGCGACAGCCAGCAGGTGGCGGTGAGCGGCGCCCTCAAGCAGGGGGATCGGGTGGTGGTGCGCGGCGCGGGCAGCTTGCAGGATGGCGACACCATAGAATTGTTCAAGGGGTAGCCACGCCCGACGCAGGCTGGCCAATCTTTGCCCGCTTGACCCGGGACATACAGCCAAACGGGCCACAGTTTGCTATCTTGGCGGCCATCACTCGCGTTTAGAGCAATCAACACCCATGAGCATTATTTTGGGCATCGATCCGGGATCGCGGATCACCGGATACGGGGTTATCCGGGTCGTGGGCGGCAAGGCCGAATACCTGGGCTCTGGCTGCATCCGCACCGATTGCGGCGAGCTGCCGGAGCGCCTCAAGCAGGTCTATGACGGGGTATGCGAGATCATCACCCAGTTCAAACCCACCGAATTTGCCATCGAGCGGGTCTTTATGGCCCGCAACGCCGACTCGGCCCTGAAACTGGGGCAGGCCCGGGGCAGCGCCATCGTCGCCGCGGTCAACGCCTATCTGCCGGTGAGCGAATACTCTGCCACCCAGATCAAGCAGGCAGTGGTGGGCACCGGCGGCGCCGCCAAGGAGCAGGTGCAACATATGGTGACCCATCTGCTGAAACTCTCCGCCACCCCGCAGGCGGATGCAGCAGATGCCCTTGGCGTCGCGCTCTGCCACCTGCACACCCGCCAGAGCTTGATCAAGATGGCCGGTCGCGCCAGCAGCTCGGTACGTGGCCGCTATCGCTGAGCCCTTATGTCGTCCACGACTCATCTCGGTATCGCTAAATAAAAAAACCGCCCCGGAACTCCGGGGCGGTTTTTTATATTTCCCCACATAACGGGGCCATCACTGATGGCCCCGTTATGTTTCTCATGTTGAATGGATTTGCTCTACACCACCTCCCCTAGCGCGCCGATCAGAGCGTCGAGTCCTTGGTCAACCTTCGAGCGCGGGCAGCCGACGTTGAGGCGGATATAGCCTGTGCCTTCAGGGCCATAGGTGTCGCCGCGCATGATGGCGACCCGGTATTTCTCCACCAGCAAGGTTTGCAGCGCATCCATCCGTTCGGTGGAGTCGATGCCAAGACCGCGCAGGTCAATCCAGGCGAGATAGGTTGCCTCGGGCACCCGATAGTCGATGGCGGGGAAGGCCGGGTTGAGCCGCGTCGCCACATGGGCGAGGTTGCTGTGCAGATAGCTTTTCAGGGCATCGAGCCAGGCTGCGCCATCCCGATAGGCGCTGATATGGGCTAGCACCCCGAGAATGGGGGGCGATGAGAGGCCGTGGGCCGCCTTGAGCCGCTGCAGATAGGCGGTCCGCGCCGCTGCGTTGGCAATAAAGGCATAGGCGCCGCCAAGGGCGGGAATATTGAAGGATTTGGAGCCCGAGCTTACCAGCGCCCAGTGATCATCCGGCGCCACCTCGCTCCACGGCAGGTAGCGGGCAAAGCTCACATCCATATGGATGTCGTCCGAGATGACCTTGATCCCGTGGCGCTGGCAGATGGCGGCCATCCGGCCCAGTTCATCCCGCGTCCAGACCCGGCCAGTGGGGTTGTGGGGGCTGCAGAGCAGCAAAATCCGGCAATCGGGGCGGGCTGCCTGTTGCTCGAAGCAGGCCCAGTCGATCTGGTAACTCCCCTGCTCTTTTTTAAGCGGGCAAGGCAGCAGCACCCTGTCGTTGGCTGCCAGCATATTGCCGAAGGCATCGTAGGCGGGGGTATGCACCAGCACCCCCTCCCCCGGCGCCGACCAGAGGCTCACCAGCTGGGCAATCACATAGATGACCGAGGGGCCGTAAACCAGCGTCTCGGGGTCGAGGCTCGCGCCGTAGCGGTGGGCAAACCAGTCGCTCACCGCCCCCTTGAAGTCGTCGTGATTCCAGCGGCTGTAGCCAAATACCCCGTGCTCAAGGCGGGTTGCCAGGGTCTGGCGAATGCAGGGGGCGGTCTCGAAATCCATGTCGGAGATGGTAAAGGGGAGCAGATCGGCATGGCCAAAACGGTCGGCCACATAGTCCCACTGGGTGCAGTAGGTGCCGTGGCGGTCGACCACGCGGTCGAAGTCATAAATATCGTGCATGAAGTTTCTCCCTCCATAAACAGGAGACATATTGGGAGAGGCAAACAAGGGGGGCTTGCGCCCCCCGTTCGGATCTTATTGGCCGGTTCAGGCCCCCATCAGGCTCTGCAGCTGGTTTTTCACCAGATGCACCTGCGGGCCGATCACCACCTGCAGGTTGTGCTCGTCGAGCTTGATCACCCCGATGGCGCCGTTTGCTTTCAATACCTTGTCATCGACCCGGCTCATGTCCTGCACCGACATCCGCAGGCGGGTGATGCAGTTATCGAGCGCGAGGATGTTATCGGCACCGCCCAGGGCGTTAAGGATGATTTCACCGTTGTAACCGCTGTTGCCAGCCTTCTTGCCTGCGGGCTGGGCAGCCTCGCTGGTCTCGATTTCGCGACCCGGGGTCTTCAGGTTAAAGCGCACGATGGCGAAGCGGAACACGCTGTAGTAGATGGCAAACCAGATGGCGGCCGCGACCGGCACCAGATACCACTTGGTGGCGGTGCCTTGCAGCACGCCGAACACCAGAAAATCGATGAGGTTGCCGTCGGTGTTGCCGATGGTGACACCGAGCAGCCCCATGGTCATAAAGCCGAGCCCGGTCAGGATGGCGTGAATGACGTAGAGCACCGGCGCCACGAACAGGAACAGGAACTCGAGCGGCTCTGTGATGCCACCGATGACGCAGGCCACCACGCCGGAGACCAGCAGCGCCTTGATCTTGCCGCGATTTTCCGGACGGGCGCAGTGATACATGGCGAGCGCCGCACCCGGCAGGCCGCCGAGGAAGGCAGGCATCTTGCCCTGCGAGAGGAAGGAGGTGGCAGAGACCGAGAAGCCGGAAGTGTCGGCGCAAGAGAGTTCGGCGTAGAAGATATTGAGGGCGCCGCTCACCTCGTGACCGCATACCAGCGATGTGCCGCCCGCTTCGGTAAAGCGAATAAGCGCCACCAGAATGTGGTGCAGACCGAGTGGCAGCAGCAGGCGCTCACCGGTACCGAACAGGAAGGGGCCGAAGGGACCGGCGTGGGAGATGAGCGCCCCGATGCCGTTGATGCCGGCAGCAAACCAGGGCCAGGCGAACGGCACGACCAGACCGACTACACCCAGCACCAATACAGTGATGATGGGCACGAAGCGGGCGCCGCCGAAGAAGGCGAGCGCATCGGGCATCTTGTAGGTGTAGAAACGGGCGTGCAGTTTGGCGACGATCACCCCGACGATGATAGCCCCCAGAATACCGGTGTCGATGGAGCTGATGCCGAGGATCGATTTCACCCCGTAGGCCTTCTCCGCCGCCGCGTCACCGATGACGTTGGCCACGGTGAGGTAGAAGTTGATGGAGAGGTTGAGCGCCGCATAGCCAACGAAACCGGCAAAGGCCGCGACCCCCTTCTCTTCCCGCGCCAGCCCGAGCGGAATGGCCACCGCAAACATCACCGGCAGGTAGATAAAGGCTACCAGCCCCACCTTGGTCATCCAGAGGAACAGCAGTTGCAGCACGGTATTGTCGAGGAAGGGCATGCTCTGCTTGACCGCATCGCTGGTGAGCGAGCTGCCGACACCGAGCAGGATGCCCGAGAAGGCCAGCAGGGCGACCGGCAACATAAAGGTCTTGCCGAGGCTCTGCAGGAACTCCCAGATGGTGGATTTGGCTTGAGGCTTGGCCATGAAACGGCTCCTTGTGAATAGACAGCAATATCTGCGGCTTTCCCAGTGGCTGCTCGTAGCAATCTCGAAGCAGAGGCGCGGGTCAGCATCAGGTTTTGCCGGATGATAAAACGTTTTATCAATTTGCAAGTGCCGACAGGATCACAGAATAGGGGGGCTGGCTGGCAGCAGGATCCAAATTTGTGAGCCGGATCGGCCCAATGGTGATGTAACGTTTCACTTGAGCATCTGAGCAGGTATGCTGGGGCCTCGCTTTCAACTGTCCGTCATCCGTTCGCCCTATGTCGCCCAAATCCCTCTCTGCCAAAGCCACCAAGATCACCGATGTCGCCCAGCGGGCGGGAGTGTCGGTCACCACCGTCTCCATGGTGCTCAACGACAAGGGGCGCATCTCCCCGGCCACCGCCGAGCGGGTGCAGCAGGCGATAAAAGAGCTCAACTACGTGCCCAACAGCGCCGCCGCCAACCTGCGCAGCCAGCAATCCAATCTGGTGGGGCTGATCCTGCGCGACATCACCGACCCCTTCTATACCGAGGTGACCGCCGGGGTGAGCGAGGTGCTGGAGCAGCAGGGCTATCTGCTGTTTCTGACCCAGTGCGGCCACAGCCCGGAGCGGCTGCAGCAGAGCATCCACTCCCTGTCACGGCAGGGGGTGGCGGGCATCATCTTCAATCCGGTGCGCGGCGCGGCGGCCAAGACGCTGGAGACCCTGCTCGACTCCGAACTGCCGGTGGTATGCGCCGCCCGCTCCTACTATCGGGATGACGTGGACTTTATCGGCCCCGACAATACCCACGCCGCCAAGCAGGCCACCACCTACCTTATCGAGCAGGGGCACCGCCATATCGCCTACGTCGGCGGGCGGGCCGACTCCCTCACCCGCGCCGAGCGGATCGGTGGCTACTGCGCCAGCCTGTTGCAATATGGCCTGCCCTTCAAACCGGAGTGGGTACTCGAGTGCGAGCGCACCCAGCGCAGCGCCGCCGACACCATCGCCCAGCTGCTGCACCAGCACCCCAAGGTGACCGCCGTGCTCTGCCACTACCCCGAGGTGGCGCTCGGCGCCATCTATGGTGTCGAGGCGAGCGGCCGCACCGTGGGCAAGGACAACTACATCGGCCAGCAGGTGGCCCTGCTCGGCTTTGACGATGTGGCGGAGGCCGAACTCACCTCTCCCGCCCTCACCTTCATCAGCTCACCGGCCCGCGAAATCGGCCGTCAGGCGGCAAAACGACTGCTGACCCGGATGCAGCAACCCGAACTCGCCCCCAACCGCCATATCATCACCCCCAATCTGCAAAAACGGGAGTCGGCCTGAGCTGGCTGGACAAGACCGAGCTCGCCCCACCCGCCATATCATCACCGCTCACCAGCAAGCCGCAAAAGCGGGAGTTGGCCTGAGTTGGCCTGGCTGGCTCGCCCGCCTGCGAACCACCCTCTCTTCACTTTTCCTGCGCCTTGATCCAGCGCCGATAACGGGCGTTGCCAAGCAAGGTTTGCCACTGCTGGCAAGCCAGCGCCAGCGATGGCGCAACCTTGGGGTGGCTCGGCTGACCTCGGCCCAGCCGCCGCAGCTGGTATTTCACCATCGCCATATAACCTACCGAAGCCAACACCTTGTTGCGCCAGGAGATGGGTCTGAGCTCGGCGCTTGCCGCCTGCTCACGGCGCCATCTGGCAGGCAGATCCGGGGCGATGGCAAGCGCGGTGGCCATGCCGACGACCGCCACTCCGCTACCGAGCACTTGTTCCACCACCGGATAACGGCGGATCCCCCCGGTCACCATCACGGGCATATGAGCGGCACTCACTATCTCTTCGGCAAACGTCAGAAAATAGGCTTCCCGCGCCAGGGTACGGCCATCGCGGGCCTGACCGTGCATGGCGGGCGCCTCGTAACTGCCACCGGAGAGTTCCACCAGATCCACCCCGAGCGGGTTGAGCATGTCGACCACAGATCTGGCATCTTCGGTACTGAAGCCTCCACGCTGAAAGTCGGCGGAGTTGAGTTTGACCGACAGTGAGAAGCGCTCCCCCACCTGCTCACGGATCCCCTGCACTATCTCCAGCAGCAAGCGGGCACGATTCTCAAGGCTGCCGCCCCAACGATCGCGGCGCTGGTTGGTGAGCGGCGAGAGGAACTGGCTCAGCAGATAGCCGTGCGCAGCGTGGATCTGCACTCCGTCAAAACCGAGACGCTGTGCCAACAGAGCCGTATTGATAAAGCGTGCTTTCACCTCGGCAATGTCGGCTTCGCTCATGGCCCTGGGCGGAGAGAACTGTTTGGAGAAACTGCCGAGCGCCATGGGCACGACGGAAGGTGCCAGGGTAGGTTGCCCCAGTGCCGCCGGCATCTGGCGACCGGGGTGGTTGATCTGCATCCAGATCTGGGCGCCCCCGCTTTTGGCTGCTTCGGCCCAGGCCCTGAAACGCCCGGCCAGCTGTGGGGATAGCTCCAGGGTGTCGAGCACCACGCCCCCCGCTCCCGTCATGGCATGCCCATCCACCATCACATTGCCAGTGATGATAAGGCCAGCACCACCCTCAGCCCAGGTGCGATAGAGGCGGATCAGCGCCTCGGAGGGGGCATGGTCACGGTCAGCCATGTTCTCTTCCATGGCTGCCTTGGCGAGGCGGTTGATAAGCTGACTGCCATTTGGCAGGGTCAGGGGAGTAAATGGGTTCATGGCGATCTCCTCGGTAGTGAGGACCCCACCATAAGTTTGAAGCTGACTTGAAGGTCAAGCCCTTTGTCGAGATGCCGCTACGACCAAGGAAAGGCTATCCACCCACCCCTTGCTTGCTCAGGGCCGTTGACATTCAAGCGGGCTTTAACCCTAGAATCTCCCGGCACTCGCCCCTCAGCCTTAACGTCAGGGGCCATCAACCCGCAGCCCAGGAGGCAAGATGAAGATCGGTGAACTGGCCAAACAGACCGGCATGGCGGCCTCGGCTATCCGCTTTTACGAAGCCAGGGGCCTGCTCAACAAGGTGCAACGGGGGGACAACGGCTATCGCGACTACCCGCCCGAGACGGTGCCGTTGCTGACCATCATCAGCCAGGCACAACAGGCAGGCTTCTCCCTCGACGAGATCAAGCAGCTGGTACCGGCGGATATCAGCACCTGGCAACACGCCCCGCTGCTGGCGGCACTCAAGGCCAAGGTGAGCGACATAGAGGCGCTGGAGGCCAGGCTTGCCCACAGCAAGCAGCAGTTGCAGACCCTGATCCGGCTGGTGGAGTCCAAACCCGACGAGATGCCCTGTGAAGAGAACGCCGCCCGGGTATTGGCCAGCATGGGCATACCCTCTCACAAGCACGTCGCAAAGGCTGCCACCACGGCCAAGTCTGCGTCACGCCACAAAAGGTGATCCTGTTCACAACCGGCACACTCCCTCGACCAGAGAGGTTGAGAGCCAAGTGGAGAGGAATATGATGGGAGCCTCCCTCTCTTCACGAGCCCCTTTATGAGCAACCCGCACGACCAGAATCCGCCGACTGAAATCCATCGCTGTGACAAATGCGGCGAGCGTACCCACCATATCGTGGTGCTGGTCGCCCGCGATCACAGCCAGGATGTGATGCCCAAAGAGCCGCGCAAAGCCTTCTGGCAAGCCTTTACTTCCAGCAGCATCACCAACTGGGCGTTTGGTGAAACACTGGCCTACCAGACCACCCATGTAAAACATCTAATTTGCGAACGCTGCGGGGAGAAGTTTCTGGAGTATTGATGGCTCCAGTCTGTCATCCATCACACAACCAACCGAATAAACTCCCGTCATCAAGCAAGTAGTTTGTTGATCCTTGGCAGGTTTTTACCTGCTGCCGGTTTTGCATTGCCCCCACCTTGATTACCATGGCTCACTTGGCAACCGGGGTTGGGAGGGACGTTGCCGAGATCGCTCTGGCCACCATAGCACCATCACCTCCCGCCACATCACCGGTTAACAGCAGCAGAGTGGAGGCTGTCGTCCAGGGGCGGTAGCGTGCCAGCAAGAAATGGGATATAGCGATAATTTCCTCGTGACCGTCCAATTACGTTTCGACAATCCGACCGACAAAACTGAACAATCAAAGCGGTAAAAAACATGATCGATCACAAGCGATTCCAGAGATTGGTACAACAGCTCTACTCGACGGTAGAGGAACTTGAAAAAATGTTTCCGGGGCGACACTTTACGCCCGATGGCCATATGGTCGGCAGTATTGGCGAATGTCTGGTTGCTGATGCTTACGGGTTAGAATTGATGAATGCATCAAACAAGGGATATGACGCTTTATCTCCATCCGGGCTGCAAGTTGAAATCAAAGCAACGCAGGCAAAATCAGTCGCCTTCCGCAGCCAGCCAGAACACACCATCGCCATCAAAATTCTTCCCAACGGCACATTCGAAGAGATTTTTAATGGCCCGGGAAACTTGGTATGGCAGCAGTTTGACGGGAAACCCCTGCCCTCAAATGGTCAATACCAAATTTCTCTTAACAAGCTCAAAGAATTAAACAAGCAGGTTGATAAACCTCAGCGGATCTTAAGAGTCATCCAATAGAACCCGTT
The DNA here is from genome assembly GCF_041402405.1 of Aeromonas sp. S13(2024). NCBI lineage: Bacteria > Pseudomonadati > Pseudomonadota > Gammaproteobacteria > Aeromonadales > Aeromonadaceae > Aeromonas > Aeromonas sp. S13(2024). Next base: position 225,771 of record NZ_JBGLRA010000003.1, read on the forward strand.
CACAGGATGAGGTGCCCCTCTCCGGCAACAGAAAAGGATCCCGCCGTTATGTTTGAGTACGTCGAAAAACTGCAAGCGCGCATTGCTACCATGGTCAGTCAGAACGAAGCCGGGATCCGGCAGGCGGCCCACTGGTTTAGCGAGGCTATCGTCCACAACAAGATGATCCATATGCTGGGCACCGGGCACTCTCATATGGTCGGGCTGGAGGGGTTTATCCGTGCCGGTGGCCTTGGCAATATCAACGCCGTGCTCGACTCCACCGTCACCACAGCCGATGGCGCCCTGCGCAGTTCGGCGCTGGAGAAGCTGCCGGGGCTTGCCGCCATCCTGTGGGAGGAGCAGCCGATTGCGCCGGGGGATCTGATGGTGGTCATCTCCAATTCGGGACGCAACGCCCTGCCCATCGAGTGGGCCCAGCTTGCCAAAGCACGCGGCCACAAGGTGATCGCTATTACCTCGGTGGCGCAATCGGCACAAAATCCGAGTCGTCACCCTTCAGGCCAGAAACTGATGGAGCTGGCCGATCTGGTACTGGACAACTGCGTGCCGCCGGGCGATGGCCTGTGCGAAGTCAATCATCGGGTCACTGGCGCCTTCTCCTCCATCTCCGGCATGGTGCTGATCAATACGCTGGTAGTCGAAGCGCAGAAACTGGCGCTGGCACAAGGCGTCACCCCGCTTATTTTCTCCAGCCAGAATGTGGATGGCTTTAATAACGATGATGTTTACCGCCATTTCCAAGGGCGATTGAAGTCAATGTAAGCAATTAAGATATTTTCGCGGTAAACGTTGGGCTTCACTTCGTTCAGCTCCAACCTACGATGTTTGGCCCAACATACGAGATGTTCCAGAAAAGAGCACTCATAGATGAAACGTATTCTGATTATTGGTAACTCCGGCTCAGGCAAGAGCTGGTTGGCGGCTCGATTGGCTGAGGGGTTAACTATCCGCGAGGTCAATCTGGACACCATTGTCTGGCAGAAGGGCGGCTTTAACCAAAAACGGCCCCAGCATGAGATTGACCATGCCATCCAAACACTTGCTCAAGAGCCATCATGGGTGGTCGAAGGGGTATTTGGTGCCCTGGCCGAGCAACTGCTTGATGCCGCTGATACCCTGCTTTTTCTGGATCTCGACTGGTCGGTATGCCGTGATTCACTGCTATCACGCGGATCACAAAGCGCCAGGCAACGGGATGCAGTGGCAGCGGAAAAGAACTTTCAACAACTGCTGGTGTGGGCATCGGAATATGGGCAGCGAGCCGGCAAAAGCTCCAGCCACTTCCATCGCGAGCTGTTTGATCGATTCCCAAACGACAAGCACCATTTCACGACTCGGGCAGAGGTAAATCTCTATCTTAACCAACTAGTAACTAGCCATTGGAGTTTGAGCGCTGGTCACAACTAAGGTGGCTAGTTCCTGTAGAGGATAAATATGGGGCGTAGAACAGAGTTAATATGTGTAGCATCAGGCATCATCAATTCTTTTGCGAGTAGAAACAATGATATAGATGGATACTGGGGATTAGGAAAGCTGTACAAAACTCTTGAATCTGAAGAGTCAAAAGTCGTTTCTATAGAGTTGATTACCAAAGTCGTAACTCCAGATATAAATGAATTGAAGCTCATGTCTCAATCATATTCAGAATTGCTTACTAAATTTGTATGTAATAAGAAAACACCTATCCACTGGATAATTTCTGTCACAATAACATCTGAATTTGAAGCAGAATATCAACACCACTACCATTTCTGGCGTCGTGATCTTGGTAAACCTTGTAATCTGACTTGCACTATTGTTGATGATATGGGTAATAATCATATGGCTAAGGCATACGTTAACTGCTTCCCACACAATCCACATAAAGAGCTGAGAAGTTCAAGAGTTAAATGACTTTTAAAAACTTAGTGTAAATAAAGAGTTAAACACCAAGGTAAATACTATGAAATCACGCGTTATCTACTTATTGCTTTTCCTCGGATTATCCAATCAGCCCTCATTTGCTAATGAAGCCAGCTCTCAAGTACTCCCACGAAAAGAGGACTACCCGGCACCACCTGTATATAAAGGTAAGCCAGCCAAACTTTCACTAGAATCTGAATTGGCCAGAACATTCCGAACCCGACTTACCGCGGCCTTGTCACAAAAGCCAGTATATGCTGGTGAATATGTACTGACAGGCTGGGGATGTGGTTCATCAGGTTGTTATGATCAAGTCCTTGTCAACAAACGCACGGGTAAGGTACTGGATGCGGCATTTAATGCCTATAGCTCATATGATGTGAGTAATAATTCTGATATCCGTGTGGGAGAATGGATAGAATCTCCCCAAATTGATAGCCGCCTTCTCACAACGGTTAAAGTTGAAAACAGTCAAGACGGAAAGTCTTTTGTTTATTACACAAACTATTACATTGTTGATAAAAACCAGCTCACACTTATAAAAACTGTCCAAGACAGTAAATAAAATACGAAAGCAACACTTTTCAAAAGCTCACGCAAAAGAATAAATCACCATGAAATATCTTGTCATCATTACAGCTTTATTGCTGTGTTTCTCCGTCTCAGCAAAGAGAAACTCATCTTATATGATTAGCGGAGTCAAAATTGAAATACAAAAAGAAAATGACTGTTATTATTTATTGGCTGCCGGAAAAGAGAAAGAAACTCTGATATGTGTTGATGATGAACTGCAATCTGACATTATCATAAAAGATTTCAATTTTGACGGTTACAAAGATATTGCAATATCTAGCTCTCTCGGCATGGTAAATACCGTCTTTTATGTATTCTTGTATGACCATATAAATGCAGCATTTAAAAAGTTAGAATTTGCGGACTATAAAATGCCCACCTCGGCCTGTGGGGATCTCTACAACCTTGCAGTTCGATCAGACGCTCTTTCTTTGGTTAGTTCTTGCCGCTCCGGCCCTGTATGGTATTACGACACTTACCAATATAATTCTCAGGGTGAGCTCTGGCTATATAAAACAACAGAGTATCAAATCCAAAACTCCGAGATTGAGACCTTCCCTCTTTACGAGCACACATTTAATAATAAGGGGGATAAACTGGACACCGTGGCGATTAACTTTGATGGCAAGAAAACTCTCTGGCCAGTCACATCCGAGAAAGTTTTTCTCTACTCATCGCCGGAAAAAACATCAAAGACCAAGGCCTATCTAATTCATAATGACAAAGTTGAAATCCTTGAGCAGAAAGATGATTGGATTAAAATTCGTTTTGCCTCCAGAAAAGGCCCGCTTATCCGCTGGCTTTATCTTCCAGAGACAATCGCCAAAAATTAATGAGCCCCCTGTTTTTAGTTTTATCACACATCACGCCAACATATAAAAATGATCCAACAAAAACAGACGCCAAAACCTGACCATATATTTTTCAGAAAATTTATATCCTATCTGGCTATTACCATGCCTATCGGCCTGATCCCGGAATTTATTCGGCAGGATTTTCATCTGGATTTGCTCTCATGGCAGGAGGGCGGCCGCCTCACTCTGATCATGATTGGCGTCGCGGCGGCAATGGCGGGAGTTGACTGGCTCGTGCATCGCTATCGAACCAAACGACAGCAGCCAAAGGACCCGGTTGGACCAAACAGGTAAGGGAAGATCGGGCTGCCGAAGATATGGCAGCCCCGTGCCATCAGGAGAGCATGCTTCTTAGCATCCAGGCGGTTTTTTCATGAATATCGATGCGCTGGGTCAGCACATCGGCGGTGGGCTGGTCATTGACGGCATCGACCAGATCGAACAGTTTTCTGGCGGTTCTCGCCGTGGCTTCTTGCGCCAACACCAGATGTTTGAGCATTTCACTGGCACAGGGCACCCCTTCTACCTCCTCAATGGAGGAGAGACGGACAAACTCCTTGTATGTGCCGGGAGCGGGAAAGCCCAATGCGCGGATCCGCTCGGCGATAACATCCAGCGCATTCCACTGCTCGGTGTATTGATCCATAAACATATTGTGCAGGCTGTTGAACTGCGGGCCGGTTACGTTCCAGTGAAAATTGTGGGTCATCAAATAAAGGGTGTAACTATCGGCAAGCAGTGCCGACAATCCATCTGCAATTTTCTTGCGATCGGCGGCTGAAATACCGATATCCATTTCTGGTAAAACCACACTCTCTTTTTTCATCACGCTAACTCCTGTCATTGGCTTTCGGCTTGATAAATTTGGCCGATGCTTTTGCAACAATCATCCCGCCGACCGACGCTACGGCATTCAGGCGATAGATACCGTGACGCTGGTCGACTATTCTGGCCGACAGCGCTACTTTGCTGCCGATATCGATGGGAGCAATAAAACGAACGGTCAGCTCCGCTGTTAATCCTCTTATTCCCCGTTGCAGCAACGCATGTGTCATCACCGCATCGAGCAGGGTGCTGGTCATGCCGCCATGCAAAATATCGCTGTAACCCTGATGGCGCTGGTTGGCAATAAACAGCCCTTCCGTCGTCCCTTCCTCCCCCTGATAAAAGCGAATTCCCAGTGAATCCGGGTTATGAGTGCCACACACCATGCAACGGGCGTGGGACATCATGGTCTGTTGATAGTTCTCTGATTGATATTCATCCACTTGATCTATTCACTCGCTATTTGGCCACTCGCATGTTGAGAACTGAGTGCTAGGAGAGCAGCTCTTCGATGGCAGCATGTGCCTGGGTGCCATAGATGATGGAGGGGCCGCCTCCCATCAATACCGCGACATCCACGGTGGCAATCAGCTCCGCTCGCGAAGCACCGGCCTTCACGGCCCCGGCAACATGGGCGGCAATGCAGCCATCGCAGCGGGAAGCGATACCAATACCGAGAGCGATCATTTCCCGATATTTCAGCGCCAGCGCCTCGTCCTCTTTCATAACGGCTTTGTGCAGCGCAATAAACGCATTCATGGTATCCGGGCTGCTCTTGCGATAAGCAGAGCCAAGCTGGTGTTGTTCTTTATTGATCTCTCGATAATTTTTCATCACGTTATTTCTCCGGTGTGAAAATCTCACCTTTATAGAATGACTGCACTGTCATGCTGATTAACCAGATGATCAATACAATCAGGGCACACACCACTATTTTGGCCAGATAATATGGAATGATATTCCCGGTTGCGTCGGCAAACATGGCCGAGGCTGCGGAAAATGCCGCCAGTGGAAATGAGTACGCCCACGAAGAGAGAAAGAATTTCAGTTTCAAAAAAGTGAGGGTGTTGTACATCAGCAAGATAAATACAAACAGCGCAAAATAATAAATGACATGGGCAAACAGATCGCCGGAGCTGGCTATTTCGCTATACGAGATAAATCCGATGGAGGGCGGTGCCAGCAGAATAAACATGGTGGGCATCAGCTTCTCGGGCAGACTCTCATGAAAGAACAGCCGATAGAGCACTATGGTCAGCAGAGAGAACCAGAAAATAAGGCCAATGCTGAAGAAGAACAGGCTGATCTCGTGAAAGCCAAGCGGCATGCCACCCAGGGGCACCACGATATTGCCGACAATCGGTATAAACCATGCCGGGTTGGTATGGGTGATTGTGAAATGGTCGCGATGGATCCAGTTGCTCATGATGTAGAGGGTGAAGAGCAGCTGCAAGCTGGCGCCCACCGACCAGAGGGCCAGCGCTGCATCATGCCAGCTGGCCCAGTAGGCGGATTGCAGCAGCAAGCTGATTGAGATGGTCGGGAAGAAATTGATCCTGACCGGGTGTTTCAGCTCATGCAGGAACTCGTCATTGTGTCTGAGGATTTTCCAGCCATACATCACCAGAAACGTCACCAGTAGCAGGGAAGACAAGACCCCGAACAGGAACCCTGCCGACTGCAACAGCAGCAGATCCGGAAATGCCTTGCGACAGGCAATTGCCGCCCCCGTCAGCCCCATGATGATTGAAAACAGTGTGACAGGCATATGTGCAATCTTGGTTATGGAGGGGATTTGCTTACCCTCTTGATTCAGGTTTTCCATCAACTTTCCCCTCCAGTTCGGCCTAACGGTTGTGCTTACTCTTCACAACATTTCTTGTGGTTGCGCTGACGGTTACCCTGACAACCCTGCTGTTGTCCGGAGGCTGACTTGCAGCAACCCCCTTTGCCAAGGCGGCCACGGGGAGCGCATTGACGGCTTCCCTTGCCGTGATGGCCAGCCCCCTCGGCGCAGCGCGATGCACTGCCCTGTTCAGCGGATGTCAGCTCGGTCAGATGGCCCGACTCATTGCTCAGCATGTCGGCCATAGCGAGACGCCCCTGACTGGCCTGATAGACGGCAAGCCCGCTGCCCAGCAGCTTGCCAAGCATCTTGCTACCGATATTTTTCAGCACGATACGACGGGCTCCCTGCGCCTGGAGCAGCTCCGCCAGCGCACTTTTGCACTCGTTGCCAGCCACCGGATTGGCGATTTCTGCCAGGGTGCTCCCCTGTTCATCTACGAATACAAAGCGCTCTGCCTTGGCAAAATGTCCTGCGATATGGTCGTCATTCATCGGAATGGCTGTGATGATGGTCATTTGACCTCCTGCTATCACTGTTGATATTCCAGCCCTGCCCCTTACCACTCTGCACTCGTCCCCTTGTTCAGGATCTTCCCGCAGGCTTGCCGGTTGGCATGGCCATGTTCCCAGCCTCTTGCAGCAACCAGATGAAGAGCCGTACGCATCAACTTTTACTGGTTTAGTCACGCATCATTCGGCTCGATAAGCGTCTGATCATGATGCCGCCTTAATTGGCATATGCCATGTATACGCTCAGTTTATGGCATATGCAACAAACTATTTTTTCCAACGAAGAGGTTTGGGGACTCATTAAAGCTCGCCCTGGCATCATTCCAGGGCGCGCCAATCCGCTATCAGCGAGGGCAAAAGGCAGGGGGAGAAATGGCGCATAAAAATCCTAATCCTCCCGGCGAAATGGCGACTTTTTGTGAGAAGGGTCACATCTGATGGCGCCGTTTAACCACATATAAATCCAGACCCTGCTGATGATTAATTTATTGATATGGCGCATTACAAACCTGACGGTGAGCATGACATCAATTCATTTATCTGTTTTTAAAGAAAAAATGGATGGTCGGCTGAAAATGGCGAGTCCTGCCTGAAACGGGATCTTCATCACATCGCGTTTTGCTGCGCACAAAAATCCAGTGATTAGCACATTTGTCCGATAGGGAGGGTGCGGACGAGCCGCGATAATGATCAGGTCATTTTTATCTAGTACGTCGATACGTACTCACGCATAGCTTCCGTCACCGGAAGCGGGGAGAGCGCTATGATCACCACCTTGATCAATGAACATCTGATCAACCTCGATTTGAAAGCGACGCGTAAGGAAGAGGTCTTCACCGAGATGGCCCGTCTGCTGGCGTCGCAAGGCAAGGTCAGCGACGAGCAGGCCTTTATCAAGGATCTGTGGGCCCGCGAAGAGCTGGGCAACACCGGCTTTGAAGAGGGCGTAGCCCTGCCCCACGCCAAGAGTGCGGCGGTCTGCAACCCGGCGGTCGCCATCGGCATCAGCCGCAACGGCATCGAGTACGGCGCCGAAGATGGCAAGCCGTCCCACATTTTCTTCATGATCGCCTCCCCCGATGGCGGCGCCAACCACCATATCGAGGTGCTGGCCGAGCTCTCCGGCAAGCTGATCGAAGAGGGCTTTATCGCCAAGCTGCTGGCGGCGAAAACCCCGGCCGATGCGCTGGCGCTGCTGCTGGCCAAGAAAGAGGAAGCGGCTGCCGCACCTGCGGCCAACAAGGGGCTGATCATCGGTGTCACCGGCTGCCCGGCCGGTATCGCCCACACCTATCTGGCGGCCGAGTCGCTGGAGCGCGCCGCCAAGGAGCTGGGTTATGAGGTGAAGGTGGAGACCAACGGCTCCATCGGCGTCAAGAACAGCCCGACCGCCGACGAGATCGCTCGCGCCACCGCCATCGTGGTGGCCTGCGACAAGCAGGTGGACATGGCCCGCTTTGCCGGCAAACCCCTCATCAAAACCGGCGTCAAGGCCCCCATCAAGGATGGCAAGGGTCTGATTGAGCAGGCCCTGAAAGCCCCCGCCTATGTGACTGGCAAAGAAGATAAAAAAGGTGAAGAGAAGAGCGCGGGTGGCAGTTCCGATCTCTATCGCTACCTGATGAACGGTGTGTCGCACATGATCCCGTTCGTGGTGACCGGCGGTCTGTTGATTGCGCTGGCACTGGCCATCGGCGGCAACCCGACCCCGAGCGGCATGCAGATCCCGGAAGGGAGCATGTGGAACCAGATCCTCAACGTCGGCGTGGCCGCCTTCACCCTGATGATCCCTATTCTGGCAGGCTATATCGCCTACGCCATCGGTGATCGACCGGCACTGGCACCGGGCTTTATCGGCGGCTGGATCGCCAACAACGGCAGTTTCTACGGCGCTGACGCCGGTACCGGCTTTATCGGTGCCATCATCGCGGGCCTGCTGGTCGGCTATCTGGTGCGTTGGATTGCCACCCGTCAGTACCACAAGATGGTGCAACCGCTGGTGCCGATCCTGATCGCCCCCATCGTCGGGTCGCTCTTTATCGCTGCGGTATTCATCTTCATCATCGGTGCCCCGATTGCCGACATGATGACTGGCCTCAACGCCATGCTGCTCTCCATGAGTGGTGGCAGTCTGGTGCTGCTGGGTATCGTGCTGGGTGGTATGGCGGGCTTTGATATGGGTGGCCCGGTCAACAAGGTGGCCTTCCTGTTCTCCGTCGGCATGATTGCCTCCGGTCAGACCCAGTTTATGGGTGCCATGGCTTGCGCCATCCCGGCTGCGCCCCTTGGCATGTCGCTTGCGACCGTGCTCGGTCGCAAGCTGGGTATCTTCGATGCCTCTGAAATCGAAGCAGGCAAAGCTGCTGGCGCCATGGGTCTGGTGGGGATCTCCGAAGGGGCGATTCCGTTCGCCGCCCGTGACCCGCTGGCCGTGATCCCGGCCAACATTCTGGGCAGCATGACCGCCGCTGTGATGGCCTTCCTGTTTGGCATCACCAACAGCGTTGCCCACGGTGGCCCCATCGTGGCCCTGCTGGGTGCGGTCAACAAGCCGCTGCTGGCCCTGCTCTGCATGATCTGCGGTGCCATCGTCACCGGTGTGGTGGCGGTTGCCCTGAAAAAGCTGCGGGTAAAAAAGAGTGACAGGGTAACCCTGGCCAAGGCGGCCTGAGGCCTCCATCGCCATGTCGGCTCGTAGAGCATAAAAAGAGGCCACCCCACGGGGTGGCCTCTTGTTTTTTGGGATGGCTGGCGGGCCGTATTTCCCAATATCGCCCCCCGAGAAATGGTGGTCAACAAGCACTCTTCCTCGTCTCTCCCTTCACCTCTCTCCTTGCCTTTCCCTTGCTCCCTTCTGGCCTATCCATCCCACCAGCCCAGACCTCACACAGAGCGCCAAACTGGCTGAAATGGCAGCAATCCGGCGTCAGCGGTGTGATGTTTCTCACGCTTTGTCCGCGAAAGCGCAAAAACTAGGAAAATTTCCTAGCCCCACTAGGGATGGCTCTCAAGCCATTTTTTGCCCCTCTTATTAGAGTCACCCCACCTGATGTCGTGACCCGCACCGCGACGGGCAATGTGCCCCGTCATCCCGTGCCGGGCCCGGGTTTATATGGATGGAGCGTCGAGCGCAGCAACGGCTGACAGCCCCGACGTTCCGTTCCCCCTTCCGTGGCGTGACCTCGAACAACCTATCTACAAATGAGGGGCGCGGCGGAAATACCGTCTATCTCGCAGAGGATGAACGAAGATGTTGAAATTGCTCCAACAGGTCCGGGTCCCCACCCTCGACCTGCCGGTCGAAGCCCGGCGCAAGCTCTGGTTCAAGCCGTTTATGCAATCTTATCTGGTTGTATTTATTGGCTATTTGACCATGTATCTGATCCGCAAGAACTTCAACATTGCGCAAAATGACATGATCCAGGAGTACGGTCTCTCCATGACCGAGCTTGGCATGATCGGCCTTGGCTTCTCCATCACCTACGGGGTGGGCAAGACCATCGTCTCCTACTATGCCGACGGCAAGAACACCAAGCAGTTCCTGCCGCTGATGCTGATCCTCTCCGCGCTGTGCATGCTGGGCTTCAGTGCCAGCATGGGCGGCACAGGTTTCAGCCTCTACTTCATGATCTTCTTCTATGCCCTGAGCGGTTTCTTCCAGAGCTGTGGTGGTTCGTGCAGCTACTCCACCATCACAAAGTGGACCCCTCGCAACAAGCGCGGCACCTATCTGGGTATGTGGAACCTCTCCCACAACGTGGGCGGGGCCGGTGCGGCCGGTGTGGCGCTGTTCGGTGCCAACTACCTGTTTGATGGCAACGTGCTCGGCATGTTTATCTTCCCCTCCATCATCGCACTGATCGTCGGCTTTATCGGCCTGCGCTTTGGTAGCGATTCGCCGGAAGCCTATGGCCTTGGCAAGGTGGAAGAGCTGTTTGACGAAGTGGCGAGCGAAGAGGATATCGCCACCGAAGAGCAGAAGCTGACCAAGTGGCAGATCTTCGTGAAGTATGTGCTGCTCAACAAGGTGATCTGGCTGCTCTGCTTTGCCAACATCTTCCTCTACGTGGTGCGTATCGGTATCGACCAGTGGTCTACCGTCTATGCCCACCAGGAGCTGGGCTTCTCCAAAGACGTGGCTATTCAGGGCTTTACCTTCTTCGAAGTAGGCGCACTGGTCGGCACCCTGATGTGGGGTTACCTCTCCGATCTGGCCAATGGCCGTCGTGGTCTGGTGGCTTGCGTGGCACTGGCGCTGATCATCGCGACTCTGGGTCTCTACCAGCATGCGACTACCCAGTTTATGTTCCTGGGCTCCCTGTTCACTTTGGGCTTCCTGGTGTTTGGTCCGCAACTGCTGATCGGCGTCGCCGCTGTGGGCTTCGTCCCCAAGCAGGGCATCAGCGTAGCCGATGGCGTCAAGGGCACCTTTGCCTACCTCATCGGTGACAGCTTCGCCAAACTGGGTCTGGGCATGATCGCCGATGGCACCCCCATCTTCGGTCTGACCGGCTGGACCGGCACCTTCGCGGCGCTGGACATCGCAGCCGCCGCCTGTCTGGTACTGATGGGTTGTGTCGCGGTCGCCGAGGAGCGCAAGATCCGCCGCATCAAGCGCGAACTGAAAGCCGCCGAGCTGGCCGCCCAGACCGCCTGATAGCCATAACAACAGACGCAGATTGTTCAGGGCCACCCACAGGGGTGGCCCTTGTTGTTTAGAGCAACCAGACACCCGACTGGCCCGGCATGAGCCTGCACAGCCGTTCAAGGGACGGGCATATCCCCATCAAGATCCCACTTTTCATATGCGCTTTTGGTAAAAGCCCCCAGCTGGCGCTATCTTGTTGCTCCCCCTTGTCAGCATCACAGAGAGCAGATGAAGATCGTCGCCGTCACCGCTTGCCCGACCGGTATTGCCCATACCTATATGGCTGCCGATGCCCTGCAAAAAGCCGCCACTGGGCTGGGACTCAAGATCAAGGTCGAGACTCAGGGCGCCATGGGCATGGAAAACATGCTGACCGCCCGCGATATTGCCAGCGCCGACCTGGTGCTGATTGCCTCCGATATCGAGATTGAGCAGAAAGAGCGCTTCCTCGGCTGTACCATCCATCAGGTGAGACTGGAAACCGTGCTGCTGGATGCCAACGCCGTACTCAAGGCCCTGCCGATCCCGGCCTGATGCTGACCCGCGAAATCACCTTCTACTGCCAGCAGGGGTTGAGCATCACCCAGGCCAAGCAGTTGAACCGGCTGGCGGGGATGTTCAAATCCACCATCCGCTGCGCCAACCTCACCCGGCGCCAGACCGTTGCCGCCAGCAACCAGCTCTCCCTGTTGACCCTCGCCACCCAACCCGGCGATCTCTGCCAGTTGCAGATTGAAGGGTGCGATGCCGAGCTCGCCCACATGGCCTTCACCTGCTGGTGCGGCGAACTGGGTCAACCGCTGGTGCGCCCGCGCACCGCCGCGCTGGCGGAGTTGCGACTGGCCAACGCTCTGCCCGACTACCATTTTGCCCTGCGCCAGCTGGCCCACAGCCCCGAACCGCTGACCAAGGCCGAAGCCCTCGAGCATCTGATCGAACTGCTGCCCGCCGAGCTGATCAGCGACCGCGCCACACTAACCGCTGCGGTAGAGCGGCGCGAGCAGGTCTCGGCCACCATCATCCGCCCCGGCCTTGCCATGCCTCATGTATTGAGCGAAGGGATCAGCCAGCCAACGCTGGCCCTGCTTAGCTGCAAGGAGCCCATCGAGTGGGGCTCTCAAATCGGGCCGGTGCAGACCATTATTCTGCTGGCGGTGCCGGTTGGCAGCGGACGGGAGACCCTGCGCCCCCTCACCCGACTGGCGCAGGCGATGATCGATGATGTGGTCAGCCACGCCCTGCTGTTGGCGGGCTCGCCCCCCGCCCGTCAGGCTATCGTCATCGAGAGCCTGCTGAGCTAGGCGAATTGGCTCTGGGCACTGCTTGTTGTGACGCCACAGCCATTCATCCTGCCCTCAGCACCCTGTGGTACACTCGCTGCCATCGTCTGTCTGAAGTGTGTATCCGATGAAATCTCCCCGCTCCCGTCTCTCTGTCAGCCGCGCGCCGCGCGATAACGCCCCGCGCACGGCGGCCAAACCAGCCGCACCCCGCCATGCATCCCCCCGCAAACCGGAGCTGGCACCCGAGGATCGCAAGCTGCTCCTGCTGAACAAGCCCTACATGGTGCTCTGCCAGTTCACCGACGAGGCGGGCCGCGAGACCCTCAAGGATTACATCAAAGAGCCCGGCATCTACGCCGCAGGGCGGCTCGATCGCGACAGCGAGGGACTGTTGCTGCTCACCAACGACGGCAAGCTGCAGGCGCGCCTCACCCAGCCGGGGGAGAAGACCCCCAAGACCTACTGGGTGCAGGTAGAAGGCATCCCGAGCGAGGAGCAACTGGCCGCCCTGCGCGCCGGTGTCGAGCTCAATGACGGCATGACCCTGCCCGCCGGGGCGCGCATCATGGATGAACCTGCGGTGTGGCCGCGCAATCCGCCCATTCGCGAGCGCAAAGAGATTCCCACCAGCTGGCTGGAGATCAAGATTATCGAGGGGCGCAACCGGCAGGTACGGCGGATGACCGCCCATATCGGCCACCCCACCCTGCGCCTTATTCGCTACGCCATCGGCGACTGGACCCTCGATGGTCTGGCACCCGGCGAGAGCCGCAGCCTGCCCGCCCCCGAGCTGACGCCGCTCTCCAACAGCCGCCCGCGTCCCTCCTCATCCCGTTCAGGCGCTCATACCGCCAAACCGGCCAAACCGGCAGGGGAGGCGCCACGGCGGGCTAGCCAGTCGAGACGGGACGAGCGTCCCCGCAGCACTCACCCAACCGAGCGCGCAGCCACGAACCCGACCGGCGGCAAACCCCGCAGCAGCGGGCGAGGAACGGCACGCAGACCCGCCCGTACGGGCAATCCCGATAGCAGCGACAAGGAGTCATGATGAGCAATCAGGCAGAGCAATCGGCCACCAGCCACGCCCGCATGGAGGCGCGCCTGACTGTCGCCGCCCTGGTGCAGTGGCAGGGGCGCTTTCTGGTGGTGGAAGAGGAGATAAAAGGCCAGCGCCGTTTCAACCAGCCCGCCGGCCATGTGGAGCCGGGGGAAAACCTGCTTGAAGCGGCTTGCCGCGAGCTCAAAGAGGAGACGGGGCTGACCGCCACGCCGACCGCCTGGCTTGGTACCTATCTCTTCAAACCGGCCGACAGCGATGCCACCTATGTGCGCACCGCCATCATCTTCGACCTTGAAAAAGCGCCCGGTCAGCACCATCCAGAGGATCCTGACGGCGATGTGCTGGCTTGCCACTGGCTTACGCTGGAAGAAATAGCGGAATGCAAACCGGCCCTGCGCAGCCCCTTGGTGTGGCAGTGCATTCAGGACTATCTGGCGGGGACACGGCTGCCACTGTCGGCACTCAAGGCCTTTATCTAAGGCCATTTGACACTCTTTTTCGGTGACAAAGGCCAACAACAGAAAAACGATTTCCTGCTATCAGGCTCCTGATAGGAACTGCGGCATGGATATGTGACCGGGGGCGCAAAACTCTGGTAGAATACGCCCCGTTTAAACGAACTGGTAACTTCGACTAATGACAGACAACAGCCAAATCAAGGTGATCGTCGGCATGTCCGGCGGCGTGGATTCTTCCGTCTCGGCCTACCTGCTCCAGCAGCAGGGCTATCAGGTCGAAGGCTTGTTCATGAAGAACTGGGAAGAAGACGACACGGACGAGTACTGCTCTGCCGCCCAGGATTTGGCTGATGCCAAGGCCGTCTGCGACAAGCTGGGGATGAAACTCCACACCATCAACTTCGCGGCCGAGTACTGGGACAATGTGTTCGAGCACTTCCTCGAAGAGTACAAGGCTGGCCGCACGCCAAACCCCGATATCCTTTGCAACAAGGAGATCAAGTTCAAGGCGTTCCTCGAATTTGCCGCCGAAGAGCTGGGTGCCACCTACATCGCCACCGGCCACTATGTGCGCCGTGACGACAGCACCGGCCGCCCTCGCCTGCTGCGCGGTCTCGATACCAACAAGGATCAGAGCTACTTCCTCTATACCCTGAGCGAGAAGCAAGTGGGTCAGAGCCTGTTCCCGGTTGGCGATCTGGAGAAGCCCGAGGTGCGCCGCATCGCCGAGCAGCTGGATCTCATCACCGCCAAGAAGAAAGACTCCACCGGCATCTGCTTTATCGGCGAGCGCAAGTTCAAGGACTTCCTGGCCAAGTTCCTGCCCGCCCAGCCCGGTAACATCGAGACCGTGGATGGCAAGGTGATCGGCGAGCATCAGGGTCTGATGTATCACACCCTGGGCCAACGCAAGGGGCTCGGCATCGGTGGTCGCAAAGATGCCACCGAAGAGGCCTGGTATGTGGTCGACAAAGAGGTCGAGCGCAACGTGCTGGTGGTGGCGCAGGGCGAGCATCCTCGCCTCTACTCCGACGGCCTGATTGCCAGCCAGCTGCACTGGGTGGATCGCACCCCCATTCGCGAGCCGCGTCGCTGCACCGTCAAGACCCGCTACCGCCAGCAGGATATCCCCTGCCTGATCCAGCCCATCGACGACGAGACCATACGGGTCATCTTCGACGAGAAACAGGCTGCGGTGACCCCGGGCCAGTCCGCCGTCTTCTACGACGGGGAAGTGTGTCTGGGCGGCGGCATCATCGAACAACGTTTCAGCCATCCGGTTTGAATCCTTAACAGAAGGCAGCAGACGTGAGCGATAAATTCCAAGATAGAACCATGGCCTTTGCCGGCATCTGCCAGGCCGCGTATCTGGTGCAGAAGGTGGCCCGAGACGGCAGCTGTGACGAGGCCGCCCTGCGCGAGAGCCTCTCCAGCATTCTGGTGACCAACCCGAGCCAGCCGCTCGAGGTGTTCAACAACACCCATCTAGCCATTCGCGACGGCTACCGTGCGCTGGTCGAACAGCTGGGTGCCGACGGCAGCCAGAAGAATGCCGAGTTGACCCGCTACGTGGTGAGCCTGATTGCGCTGGAGCGCAAGCTGGCCAAGCGCAAGGACATTCTCAATATGCTGGGTGAGCGGATCAGCCAGATCGGTCGCCAGCAACAGCATTTCGACCTGCTCGACGAGCAGATCCTGGCCAACATGGCGAGCATCTACAGCGATCTTATCAGCCCCATCGGGCCGCGCATTCAGGTGGCAGGCACCCCGCTGTTCCTGCAGCAGCCGCTGGTGCAGCACAAGGTGCGCGCCCTGCTGCTGGCAGGCATCCGCGCCGTGGTGCTGTGGCGCCAGCTCGGTGGCAGCCGCACCCAGATCATCTTCGCTCGCAAGAAGATGGTGGAACTGGCCAAGCGTTACTAATCATTGGCTTGCGCGCAGGGAGAGGGAGACAAGGTGAACAGCCGCACATCAGCCTTGATACACCCCGACCGGCGCGCAAGTGAATACGGATCCCCCACACCAATCATCAGGAGTTCACCCCATGGAGCTGTCCGCGCTGACTGCTGTTTCCCCGATTGACGGTCGTTATGGCGACAAGGCCGATGCCCTGCGCCCTATCTTCTCCGAATTCGGCCTGCTGCGTTTTCGCGTTGAAGTCGAGGTTCGCTGGTTGCAGAAACTGGCCAGCCACGCCGGGATCCCGGAAGTCCCTGCCCTGAGCGCGGCCGCCAACGCCCTGCTCGACGGCATCGTCAGCAACTTCAACGAGAGTGACGCCGCCCGTATCAAACAGATCGAGCGCACCACCAACCATGATGTGAAAGCGGTGGAGTACTTCCTCAAAGAGAAAGTCGAAGTGAACCCGGAGCTGGCGGCTGTCAGCGAGTTCATCCACTTCGCCTGCACCTCGGAAGACATCAACAACAACTCCCACGGTCTGATGCTGAAAACCGCCCGCGAAGAGGTCATCAAGCCTTATTGCGAGAAGCTGATCGGCGAGCTCAAGCGTCTGGCTCACGAGTACCGTGACATGCCGCTGCTCTCCCGCACCCACGGCCAGCCGGCGACCCCGAGCACCATGGGCAAGGAGATGGCCAACGTCGCCTACCGTCTGGAGCGCCAGTTCAAGCAGATCATGGCGGTGGAGATCCTCGGCAAGATCAACGGTGCGGTCGGCAACTACAACGCCCACCTCAGCGCCTACCCGGATGTGGACTGGCACCAGTTCTCCGAGGAGTTTGTTACCTCCTTGGGCCTGACCTGGAACCCCTACACCACCCAGATCGAGCCGCACGACTATATCGCCGAGCTGTTCGACGCCATGGCCCGCTTCAACACTATCCTGATCGACTTCGACCGCGATGTGTGGGGTTACATCTCCCTGGGCCACTTCAAGCAGCGCACCATCGCCGGTGAAATCGGCTCCTCCACCATGCCGCACAAGGTCAACCCCATCGACTTCGAGAACTCCGAAGGCAATCTGGGTCTGGCCAACGCCGTGTTCCAGCATCTGGCGAGCAAGCTGCCTATCTCCCGCTGGCAGCGTGATCTGACCGACTCTACCGTGCTGCGCAACCTGGGTGTGGCAGTGGGTTACTCCCTGATTGCCTATCAGGCGACCCTCAAGGGCATCTCCAAGCTGGAAGCCAACGACGCCGCCATGGCTGCCGATCTGGATGCCAACTGGGAAGTGCTGGCCGAGCCGATCCAGACCGTGATGCGCCGCTACGGTATCGAGAAGCCTTACGAGAAGCTCAAGGAGCTGACCCGTGGTCGCCGCGTCGATGCTGAAGGGATGCGCACCTTTATCGACACCCTGGAGTTGCCGGAAGCGGTCAAGGTCGAGCTGAAGAAGCTGACCCCGGCCAACTACATCGGTGACGCCCAGCGTCTGGTTGATCTGCTGAAGTAAGCCAACCGGCAGTGACGAAGGGGCCCTGTGCACGATACGCCACAGGGCCCCTGTTATTTTCCCTGCCACGGCAGGATCCCGAGTGGCTTTTCCCAAGCCCGCCTTGGGCAAAACCTCTTTGCGAGACACGAGAAACAGCATGTACGAACTCAATCTGGATATCGCTCACTTCCTTGAGCACTACTGGCAGAAGCGCCCGCTCCTTATCAAGGGTGGCTTCAA
Organism: Aeromonas sp. S13(2024); assembly: GCF_041402405.1. Classification (NCBI taxonomy): domain Bacteria; kingdom Pseudomonadati; phylum Pseudomonadota; class Gammaproteobacteria; order Aeromonadales; family Aeromonadaceae; genus Aeromonas; species Aeromonas sp. S13(2024). Next base: position 243,372 of record NZ_JBGLRA010000003.1, read on the forward strand.
GGACTTTCAGGATCCCATCAGCCCGGACGAGCTGGCGGGTCTGGCCATGGAAGAGGTGGTAGAGTCCCGCCTCGTCACCCGTTTCGACGGCAGGTGGGATGCTGCCCACGGCCCCTTCGAATCCTACGACCATCTGGGCGAAGAGAACTGGACCATTCTGGTACAGGCTTGCAACCACTGGGCTCCCGAGGTGAACGAGCTGGCGGTGCCGTTCCAGTTCATTCCGGGCTGGCGCTTTGACGATGTAATGGTGAGCTTCTCCACCCCCCATGCGGGTGTCGGCCCCCACATCGACAATTACGATGTGTTTATCACCCAGGGTCTGGGCAAACGCCACTGGCGGGTTGGCGATGCCAAGCCGCTCAACGAGTTCGCCGCCCACGCCGCCCTGCTGCACTGCGAGCCGTTCGAGGCGATCATCGACGTCATCATGGAGCCGGGCGACATCCTCTACATTCCGCCAGGATTCCCCCACGAAGGCTACGCCATCGAGCCCTCCATGAACTTCTCGGTGGGTTTCCGCGCACCAGATGCCAAGGCGCTTATCTCCTCCTTTGCCGATCATCTGATCGACAACGAGGTGCGTACCGAGCGTTACGGCGATGCCGATCTCAAGCCCCGTACACGTCACGGCGAGATCCAGCCCCACGAGCTGCACCGTCTGCGCGAGCTGATGCAGCAGGCCCTCGATGACGAGACCCTGTTCAAGGAGTGGTTCGGCACCATGATCTCCGAGGCCAAGCACGATCTGGACGTCAATCCGGTCGAGCCGGACTACAGCGCCGAGGAGGTAGCCGACCTGCTGACCCAGGGCGAACCTGCCATCAAGGTGCCGGGTCTGCGCACCGTCTGGTTTAGCGGCCAGAGCCAGCAGTGTTTCATCGACGGCGAAGCCTGGACGCTGCAGAGCGAAGACGCGGCAGCCATTTCGCTCCTGTGCGACAAGGACATCATCACTCAGGCCGACATGGTGGAGCTGGCCGATCAGGCCGGTTTCCTGCAACTGCTGACCCGTCTGGTCAACCGCGGTTACTGGTTCTTCAACTGATCCGGCGGTAACTGAAGGATAAAAAGGCGTCTTATGGCGCCCTTTTTGTCACTCAGATGCGGTTCAATTAACAATCGATGCGCGAAACTGAACCCACTCTTGATGAACCGACAAGTGGTGATTTATTGAACTAAGATCGATGGGTATCATGCGTCCGTCCCTGTTCAAAAGAGAAGCGCCACCATGCAAATCACCTCCAGGCCCATGCCGCTGCCTGATTACGGCAAATACCCCTCCTCTCCCGCTGTCACACCCGAGCAGGTCAGTCAGGCCCGTAACGAAGCACTGACCAAGAAGGATGAATTGCAGGCACAGAGCGAGGAGAAAGCAACGGCTCGCAGAACCCTGGCGGTCTCTTATACGGCTAACCAGCAAGATAAAGCCGTGGTGGAGCGCTACCTGGAGGCCAGCGGTCAGGAGAGCGACAGCAAGTCGGGCCCGAGCACGGCTGATATGTATCAGGCTGCGACTCGCTACCAGCGCCAGCAGAATCTCAGCGACTACATGCAATTCCAGCAGAGCCCGCTCGCCCAGCAGATGGGTGACATGGTGGGCGAAGATAATCGCAAGGGCACCCAGCTCGACATCATTGCCTGAGCCAATTTGCTCGAATTAGCCCGGCAGGGATCAATACAAGATGAAAAAGCCCTCAATGAGGGCTTTTTCGTTATAGCTTGTCGCTGCGACGTCTCGCTATAAATGGGACTCTTCTGCCTGCGCATCCGGCAGCTCGTCGGGGAGTTCATCAAACAGGGGGTGATAGAGCACCTCACCCTGCACACCCGCAAAACCGCGCTCCTGCAGCTCCATCGCCATAAAGCAGTCGGCAGGCACCTCATAGATGCAGTGCAGGCCAAACTCGCTAGCCGGGCGGAAACCGAAACGGCTGTAATAGGCCGGATCCCCAAGTACAACCACCCCTTTCCAGTCCATTTCGAGCGCCGTATCAAGCCCTTCACGGATAAGATCCGAGCCAATCCCCTGGCCTTGCCAGTCGGGATGAACCGCGACCGGCGCCAGACCGAGCCAGGGCCCTTCCATGCCGTTAATGGTGATCGGGCTTAGCATCAGGTGCCCCATGAACTCGTACTCTTCCTCTTCGACCATGGTCACCACGGCAGCGCCACATTCGCGCAGGCGGTTGACCAGTTCGGCCTCATCGGAACGACCGAAGGCGGCACTCAGCAGCTCATAAACCGGCAGCATGTCACCGGGGCGCTCGGTTCTCAACATCAGGTATTACTCCTCGTACAGCAGAGCGGGCATTATTCCACACAACGGCTGGTCATTCTGAGTACCTTTGTCCAAAAATGGGAGGGTGCACTCAGGAAAACGAGCTGCAAACTGCTGCTGCAAGGCGGTTAGCGTAGCCGGGGTGACCCTGTTCATCGCCTCGTGGTAGGCCAGCCAGAGGGCGGGAGCCTCCCGCGCCAACCGCTCAAAGGTCAGTTCGGGCGTTTGATGCCAACAGCCATCCAGCTCGTCGACCAGCTCCGGCAGCTCCACCAGCAGCCGTAACTGCTGATAGCGTATCTGCGAAGAATCACCGTTGCCGCCCAGCGCCTGCGCCATCAATTGTTTGAACCAGTGGCGCCGTGATGCGCGCTCCTCGCGGCTGAGCAGCTCGGGCCCTTGACGCTGCAGCGCGGCCAGTTGCAGCAACCACGCCAGCCCCTGTTCATCCCTGTCTTTCAGCAAGACGCCGCCAAGATGGGACAACTGCTCCGGTTCGGCCTGCTCCAGCAGATCGACGGGATAACAGTGCAGCGCCAGCAACCTCTCAAGATGCGGTGAGCAACGCAGAAAACAGGGCTCCTCCCCCGCGCCCCTCTCATCCACAAAGAGCGAGATGGCCAGCTTGCCGTTGGCACTCTGCCGATCCAACGTTACAGGATCCCACAGGATCACCACAGCGATCCGCTCATCTGCCAGCCAGCAGGCAATCTCCTCGGCCAAGGGATTGGGTAAGGAGGGTGCGCGATCCAGTCGCCAGTAGCTCACCTCGCACGGCTGGCGACCACTGATATGGCGCCGCCCGCGATAGTACATCCCCAGTTTTGCCATCACCCGGCCGGAGGCTAAATTGTCTGGCATATGGCGAGCCGTCAGCGCAGGCAGTTGCAGTTGGGCAAAGGCGAACGCTTTGACCAAGCTTGCTGCCCGGGTCGCCAGACCGCGATTTTGCCAGGGCACGCCCACCCACCAGGCGAGCTCGCCATTCCAGTGCAGGGAGATCACCCCAAGCAACGCCGCACCTTGCTCCTCTGGCAAGGTGATGGCCCAGCTCCAGCCAAGGCCAAGCGCCGCCTTGCGCCAGCTGAGCGCCAGCCAGTCGCGGGCCCCCTCCGGCGGATAGGGGTGAGGAATATTGAGGGTGTAGCGCGCCAGCGCCTCGTCGCTGCAGTAGCGCACTATCTCGCGCTCATCGTCGGCCTGCAGTTGTCGCAATACGACACCTGATAGCGAATGCCCCTCAGCCAGGGTCGGCACCGTCACGCGGCGCGCCAGCAGGCGATTGAGCACGGCGCCCAAATCAGCCTCGGGGGTGAGCGGCAGATCGGCCCCCACAGAGCCAAGGGTGAGCAGTCCCTGCTCCTTGGCGAGGGTCAATAGGGAGGTAGAGGCACTGATCAGAACCTGGCGGCTGGGATCAACATGAAAATCCGCCAGCAGATCCCCATCGAGCCAGGCAGCCAGCAGAGCCCCCGGGCAGAGCACCCCGTCAGGAGGACTGCTCGCCCAGGGAGCATCGGTTTGATCGAGGGCGGCGGCCGCCTCTTTGCCGAGCAGCAGGTGCCAGCGATGACCTTGCTGCTGCCAGTGCAGCAACAGCGCAGCCCACTGCGGTTGCCACAGACTGGCCTCGATCAGCAGTTCCATCAGCTGGCCTGACAGGCCGCTGGCAGCGTCAGGTGACGGGGATGGGCTTCGATACGGGCGATCCAGCTACGGATAGCGGGCCACCCCTGCAGAGAGAAGATCCCCTCCTCTGCCACATGGGTGTAGGCATAAAGGGCGATATCGGCGATGGTCGGCGCATCACCGCACAGGTAGGGGCTCTGTTTCAGCTGCTGCTCCATTACCGCCAGCGCCTTCTCGCCACCGGCTTTCAGACCGTCGAGCCGCGCCTCCTGCGACTCGGGTCGGCCGAGATAGTGAACGATAAAGCGGGCCACCGCGATGTAGGGCTCATGGCTGTACTGCTCAAAGAACATCCATTTGAGCACCTCGGCCTGCAGGCGCGGATCGGTTGGCCACAAGGCACTGCCTTGCCCCAGATAGAAGAGGATGGCGTTGGATTCCGCCAGTGTATCGCCCTGGCCAATCTCCAGCACCGGGATCTTGCCGTTGGGGTTCATGGCCAGAAATGCGGGGATATGGGTATCCCCCGCCTGAATATCCACCTCAACCCACTCAAGGGGCAACTCCAGCCAGCGGGCCAGCAGCCACACCTTGTAACAGTTGCCGGAACGCAGATCACCATACAGACGCATGCACACTCCTTGTGAAAACAGATTTGAACAGCGCGATCAGGGAGCCAGGCGCTCAATGTGCCAGCCATCCCCTTCGCGGGTGTAGTAGAAGCGGTCGTGCAGCCGGTGCTCGCCCCCCTGCCAGAACTCCACCGTCTCGATCACAACTCTGAATCCGCCCCAGAAGCTCGGCAGCGGCACTTCGCCATTGGCAAACTTCTGCTTGAGCTCGAGGAACTTGGCCTCCAGCACGCCGCGGGCCGAGATGCGGGTCGACTGTTTGGAGACCCAGGCAGCGATCTGGCTGTCCTTGGGACGGCTGTGGAAATACTTCATCACCTCGAAAGTGCTCATCTTCTCCACCCGACCGGTCACGTGAACCTGCCTGTCCAGCGTGTGCCAGGGGAAGAGCAGGCTGATACGGGGATTGCCTTCCAGCTGCTGCGCCTTGCGGCTACCCATGTTGGTGTAAAAGACCATCCCCTGGACATCGTAGTGCTTGAGCAGCACAGTGCGCTGCCAGGGCTGACCATCGGCATCCACCGTCGCCACCACCATGGCGGTGGGATCGGTCAGTTTGGCCTCACAAGCCTGCGCCAACCACTTCTCGAACAGCGCCAGCGGCTCGGCCGGCAGATCGGCCCGATGCAGCCCGCCACGGGTATACTCACGGCGCAGATCAGCAACATCCATCATCTTGATTTTCCTTCTCTCTTTGCCGCCCATGCGGCCATGCGTGCTGGCATTGTGCGACGAGCACGCCATGGGTACAAGCCTTGTGACCAGCAAATGGCTGCTGCAAAAAAAGAGGGAGGCTCACGCCTCCCTCCTTGATATACCCTTCGCACGATCTTGGTACGCGCAGGCTTATTGCCTGCCAGCGACAGCAGGACAATGCGCCAGCATGCGCCGGTTGTAATCGGCCGCGTAGGCCGCCAGCTTGGCCTGGGCCTCTTCCTGTCCGGGCTTGATGACATCCCCCAGACCGTCGAGGTAGCGCACACCGCAGCGCGCCTTGGCCGAGGCCTGCTGCTCCGGCGCGATGCCGGGCACCACCTCGCCGCGCCCGGCCCGCACGATCAACCGGTAATCCTGCTTTGCCAGGCTGGCGCTGACCGCCTGCTCCAGAGTATCGGCATCGGCCTGACAGCCGCCAAGCAGGGACACCAGCATCAGCCAGCCAACCCTCATCCGCGCCTCCGTTGCCAACCCAGCAGGGCCAGCGCCAGAGTCCAGAGACCGAGGGCACCACCGCCGCCGCTACCGCCCGAGCTGCCGCCGCTTTGGACAACCGGCAGCTTGGAGGGACTGATCGCGAAGAAGATGTTGTCGCTGCAGGCCACCTTCAGGCGGGCAGAGCTGGCCAGATCCGCCGGCAGGGTGACAGTGGCGGCGCCGCTGTTGGGCTGGCTGACCGCCAGACTGCTCCAGCTGGTTCCCTCGTTTTGGGTGATGAACAGGTCTACCTTGCTGCAGCTGATCGGCGCCAGTGTGGTGCCGGCCACATCCCAGCTGACAGCCAGGCTTGCCCCCGGCGTCAATGCCACCCCAATCGGGGCGGTCAACCGGAAGGCACTGCCAGTGTTGATCACCTGGACCTTCATATCGTCGCTGGCGACACCGCCCTTGCCGTCACGCACCGTCAATCGGAAATTGAGATCCCGGTTAGTGGTGGGCCATGCCTCGCCCTTGGCGAGCGAGCCTGAGAGCAGGGATGGCAAGCTCGGCAAAATCCGCTCCGGCGAGCCGGTCGGCGACACGAAGCGGAACAACGGACGGGAGCCGTCATCGATCATGTCAAGAGCACTGCTGGACGGGTCACCCAGATCAATCTGCTCCCAAGTGTAGGTAAGGGGATCCTTGTCCAAATCGGCGCCGGCCCCCTTGAGCACGAACGGCGTGTTGGCGGGAATGATATAGCTGGCTCCGGCCACCGCCTGGGGCGTGTTGTTGACGAGATTCAGGGTGGTGCCACAGGCCGGCACGGTCGCCATGTGCGCCCGCATCTGCTCGATAGATTTGCTGTGAAAATAGGGATCGCTGTGGGGCTGGATGTTCTCATCCCCGCAGATCCCGGCATAGGCCATGATGGAAGTACCGCTGCCCGGCTCCCAGGCTTGTGCCGCCTCCCGGTTGCCACCGCCGCAACTGCCAGTGGTACCGTTGAAGGTGTGGTCGGCACCAAACTGGTGGCCGATCTCGTGAGCCACGTAGTCGATAAAGAAGGCATCCCCCACCGGCTTATCGGAGCCCGTCATCCCGGCCGACTTGTCCGCGGTGCACAGCACGCCGAGCCCGGCCAGGCCACCTCCCCCGGTATTGACCACATGCCCGATATCGAATGCGCCCAGCTCACCATTGGCGAAGGCTTCTCCCTGTACCAGGACGTTCTTGCTGGTGTCATCAGCCTCATAGATGCTGCTCACGCCGCTCACGTAGTCAGGGTTATCGCCGTTGTAGAAAGGGTCTGTTACCGGATCGGTAAAAATCACAGAATCGTTGCCGCTGGCCAGCACGAACTCGGCCCCCACATCTCGCTGGTACACCTCGTTGACCCGGTTGAGCAGGGTAGTAATGGCCGCCAGGGCCAGCACTTGGGAGCCGCCATGATATTGGGTGTACTCACCTGCGGCCGAGATAGCGATGGTGTAACGTTTGCGAACATTACCATCCACTTGCACCTTGCGAGCCAACGTTTTGGCGTCAGCCCCGATCACCTTGTCGGCGTCTTCTTCCAGTCGGCTGTAGGCATCCTGCTGGTAGTAAACTGCATACCCCTCGGCATTGCGCAGCGGATCGACAAACACCATCTTGCCCTGATGGCTGAACATGGCGTGGAAACCTTGCGGCCCCAGATCGAAGCGTCCGGTATTGACTGGATGAGCCGGGTTGTACCCCTTGAAGGTGCGGATCTGAGGATACTTGGCTGCAAGGTCTGCGGGCAGTACATTGTAAGCTTCCAGTGCAAAGGTAACCTCCCCCCCATCAGGCAGTGGCAAGGTCAGCTTGCTGGCCCCCGCTTGCAACCCGGTAAAATAGTCGAGCGGCACCTTGGCGACCCGGAACTGATGAGCCCGTACCTCATAACCCTCGTCTGCTGTTGCTCTGGCGGCAACCGTGCTCCATTCGCTGGCCATCAGGCTGGTTGAGCCCAGCATGCTGGAAACCAGCAAGGCCACCCTAGAGTATTTCGTCACATGCATTGTTTTTAGTCCTTGTATTAATGCAATCGCCTGAATTGCGGCCTGTACTTTATTTTTATTCGGCCACATCAATACAAAGCTGAAGCAACCCTTTCCACCATTCCCGAGTGGGAGTGTTGCGCCAACCTCGCCCCCCTATCATTGCGCATTTTGGTCAATTTTAGAATACATCTCTTGACAAGAAAGCTATCTCTACCTTTTTAGTTAAAATAGACAAATAAGTATTTTTATTGCTAAATCACATAACTGTTCATAGAACAAATAAACTTAGATACATAAACCACATGGCTCTATTTCGAATTAATCACCATCTTTTATTAACTTTAAATAAACACCTGCATGTGAATACCATAATGAGGTTATAAAAACACTATCCAAACTGAATATAAAATGACTGCGATCCACAGAAATTGGTACAAATACTCTGTCGAGGTGAATGTTGTCTCCACCTTGAATACTGAAGTAAATCGCACAAAAATATAAACCACGAGCAGTAAAAACCATTAATATAAATTAAGGGATATAATGTGGGCAAAGTGATTTTACAGGGATTTATTATTGTGCCTCTCTCCGAGCTTACAATAGTCAAGAGTGGGCTTGATGCCCATATCTGTTTAACTCGTGCGGAAACCGGCTGCCTGATCTTTAAGGTGACTCAAGATCCTCTCAATCCCTGTCGATTCGATGTATACGAAGAGTTTGTTGATGAGGCGGCTTTTCAAGCGCACCAAGCCAGAGTCAAATCCTCCCGCTGGGGGAAAATAACCGTCAATGTCGAGCGACACTATACGGTAACAGGGATTGCATAAATCACAGCCTTGTCATTTTGGCCAAGGTGGTGAACCGGGAGTGGCGCAGAACTCTCCCCCCTCTCGCTACCGCGAATCCCCGATTACGCTGCGCTTATCGAGCCTGCGTTACTTCCACTCTTTGTTATTAAGGCCACTATGATCCGCCCATTATTAACAACCGATCTGGATGCCGCCGTCGAGCTCTGGTATCAGGGCTCTGTTGCCGCCCTGTTTATCTCCCCAACTCACCAATCACACGGGTTGGGTCGCCAACTGCTCGAACACCTCAAAGCCCAATATGACCGGCTCGAGTTGACGGTTTACGCCGAAAATGAGCAGGCGCGGCGCTTCTATTGCCGCAACGGTTTCAAAGAGGGTGAGCAGCAGTTGTGCGAGCATAGCGGCCGCCCCGAGCTGGTGATGCATTGGCAACGAGGATAAACGGGCCGCCCATAGCGATGGAGAGCACGCTTTGCCTGTTTTGTGGCCGCCTTGAATGCCATGACGGCATTCTCTACAATGACCCACTTTTTATTCATTTCGGGTTATATCGATGAGCGATACCAGCACCAAACCGGCTCTGCCGGATCACCTCTCCTGCAATCCCCGCAGCCCTCACTATGTGGCCGCCTGCTTCGAGCACCCGATCGGTATTCGCCTGAACGGCAAAGAGCGCACCGATGTCGAGGAGTACTGCATCAGCGAAGGTTGGGTGAAGATCCCCTCCCCCAAGGCGCTGGATCGCCGTGGTCAGCCCATCCTGATCAAGCTCAAAGGCACCGTTGAAGCCTTCTACAGCTAATCAGTGCGCTGCTGCTTGATAAACAACAAGGCCACCTTCGCGGTGGCCTTGTTGTTTCCGGTATTGGTGCTGGCGTCAGCGTTATCTAAGCGGCAACCACCAGCCCACATTTCTCGCTGGGCAGCTCTTATACCCCCAAGCGGTCGCGCAGGGTGTACCAGGCGGCGCCCGCGGCGGTGAAGGGGATGCGGAACAACCGACCACCCGGGAAGGGGTAGTGCGGCAGTTTGGCAAAGGCATCGAAGCGCTCCGCCTGACCGCTCAGCACCTCGGAGAGCAGCTTGCCAGCCAGATGGGTACAGGTGACGCCGTGGCCGCTGTAGCCCTGCATGTAGTAAATGTTGGGGCCGATGCGACCAAACTGCGGCAGCCGTGACAGGGTGAGCAGGAAGTTGCCGGTCCAGGTGTACTCCACCTTGACGTCGGCCAGCTGCGGGAAAGTCTTAAGCATCTTGGGGATGATCAGCCGCTCGATATCCGCCGGATCCCGCGCCCCATAGACCACGCCGCCGCCATAGAGCAGCCGGTGATCGCCAGAGGTACGGTAGTAGTCGAGCAGGTAGTTGCAATCCTCCAGACAGTAGTTCTGCGGCAGCAGTGAACGGGCCCGCTCCTCTCCCAGCACCTCGGTGGCGATCACCTGGGTACCGCAGGGCATGCTCTTGCTGGCCAGTTCCGGCACCAGATTGCCGAGGTAGGCATTGCCCGCCACCACCACAAAGCGCGCCTTCACCGCCCCCTTGGCGGTCTTGACTAGTGCTGGTTGACCCGGGGTGATGCTGGTGACGGCTGATTGTTCGAAGATCTGCCCCCCCTGGATGCGGATGGCTTCCGCCTCCCCCAACGCCAGATTGAGGGGGTGGATATGGCCGCCGCTCTTGTCGAGCAGGGCGCCGACATAGCGATCGCTCGCGACCACCTCGCGCACGCCTTTGGCATCGAGCAGCTCCAGCTGGTCGTTGCCCCACTTCTGCCAGCGGGCGTATTGGGATTTGAGCTCGTGGAACTGCTTCTCGGTCTCGGCGGCAAAGACGCCCCCCTCCTGCAGATCGCACTGGATGTTGTAGCGCTTGATCCGCTCACGGATGATCTGGCCCCCCTCAAACAGCATGGAACCGAGCAGCCTGGCCTGATCCGGCGGGCAGTTCGCTTCTATGGTGTCAATGTCGCGGCTGTAGGAGTTGACGATCTGGCCGCCGTTGCGGCCGCTGGCGCCAAAGCCGACTCGTGCGGCCTCCAGCACCACCACCTTGTAGCCCTTTTCTACCAGATGCAGGGCGCTGGAGAGGCCGGTATAGCCCGCCCCGATGACGCAGACATCGCACTCCAGCTGTTCGGTCAGTGTCGGATAGGGCGCGTGTTTATTGGCGCTGGCTGCGTAGTAACTGTTTACATGTTCGGTCATGATCCCTGTTTCCTTACCGGTTCGGTTGCCAAACTACTGTCAGGATTAAAAGCTCGCCGGGGTGTGGGCGCTGACGATGCGACAGGTCTCCCCCGACGGATTGCTGAAGCTGTGGGGCTCGCCGGTGTCGATCACATAGCTGTCGCCCGCCTCCAGCTGATAACTCTGGCCCGCCACCGTCAGGATCACCGACCCCTCCAGCACGGTGCCGACCTCTTCCCCCTGATGGGTCACCTGACCTCCGGTGTCGGTGCCGGGGGGATAGGTCTCCAGCATAAAGCCGAGCTGGCGGCGGTTGTTGCCGTTGTGCACCAGCTTGAGGGAGACCCCCTGACTGCCCAGCTCGATCAGCTGATCAACCTTGATCACCACCTCCGGAGTACGGCTCTCCTCCTCGGCGAAGAAGCGCGACAGCGGCAGGCCGTAGATGGTGAGCAGCTTTTGCAGGGAGGCGACCGAGGGGCTCACCTTGTCCTGCTCGATCATGCAGATGGCACCGTGGGTCAGTCCGCTCAACTCGGCCGCTCGCCGCTGGGAGAGCCCCAGCTGATGGCGTACCGCCGCCAGCCGTTCCCCCATGGTGCGCGCCCCAGCGTGAGCAGCACTCAACGGTCGAGCCACGCCCTCCCGGCTCTGTGGCCCGCTCACCGCAAGCCGCCTCTTGCTGCGCTATCTCTGCATCCTTGCATCATCAGCCTCTCCTGCTTGCGCGTGATCGCATCGGATCAGGCGCTGCCTGTTTACCCTGCTGGTTAAAATAGCCGACCAGCTTTCCCTTGCCGTTCACTATGTTACACAGCGAAACCGTTCATTATTTTGCACACCTGATTTACCATCCCCCGGTCATCTGCCCACTTGCAGCCTGCAAGCGAACCGGAGAAAGCGCGCTACACAGCCCATTTTCTAGCATGGCGCCCCCCAGCAATTCAAATATATTTAACACTTGAAAAACATTTCAGCTCAAATTATGGTCTTCCTGTGCTTATTATTTTATACGGCAGCGGCGCAGGAAGGGTCGGCTCACTCCGGCAACCAGCTGCTCTGACCCACACTCGAGGCTTCTCATGTCAGGAACAACATCCCACTCCAGCTTGATCACATCCCGCGCCTATATAGATGGACAGTGGTGCGAGGCCGCCAGCGGCCGCACCTTCGAGGTCACCAACCCCGCCAGCGGTGCCGTCATTACCCAGGTGCCCGACATGGATGCCGAGGATACCCGCCGCGCCATCGCGGCCGCCCACGCGGCGCAACCCGCCTGGGCAGCGCTGACCGCCAAGGAGCGCAGCAACAAGCTCTACGCCTGGTTTGCCGCCATCACCGCCCACAGCGACGAGCTGGCCCGCATCATGACCTGCGAGCAGGGCAAGCCACTGGCGGAAGCAAAGGGCGAGGTGGCTTACGGCGCCAGCTTTATCCAGTGGTTCGCCGAGGAGGGCAAGCGCGCCTATGGCCGCACCATTCCGGGCTTTAGCGGCGATCGCCGGTTGGCCACCATCAAGCAGCCGGTCGGGGTGGTCGCAGCCATCACCCCGTGGAACTTCCCCATTGCCATGATCACCCGCAAGGCGGGCCCGGCGCTGGCCGCCGGTTGCACTATCGTCATCAAACCCGCCGCCGAGACCCCGCTCTGCGCGCTGGCACTGGCACTGCTTGCCGAGCAGGCGGGCATTCCCGCCGGTGTCATCAATATCGTCACCAGCCATCAGGCGAGCGCGGTGGGCAATGAGCTGTGCAGCAATCCGGTGGTGCGCAAGCTCTCCTTCACCGGCTCCACCCGTATCGGCAAGCTGCTGATGCGCCAGTGCGCCGACACCATGAAGAAGCTGTCGCTGGAGCTGGGTGGCAACGCCCCCTTTATCGTCTTTGACGACGCCGACCTCGATGCCGCGGTGGCCGGGGCGCTCGCCTCCAAATACCGCAACGCCGGGCAGACCTGCGTCTGCGCCAACCGGATTCTGGTGCAGGCCAGCGTCTATGACGCCTTCGCTGAGAAGCTGACTGCCGCCGTCAAGGCCTTCAAGGTGGGGGATGGCATGGCGGAAGGCACCCAGATCGGCCCGCTCATCAACCCCGCCGCCGCCAGCAAGGTGGCCGAGCTGGTGCAACAATCGGTCGCCGCCGGTGCCGAAGTGCTGCTGGGGGGCGAAGCTCACCCCGCCGGCCCCCTCTTCTACCAACCCACCATTTTGGGCAAGGTGGATAAAACCAACCCCATCCTGCAGGAGGAGATCTTCGGCCCGGTCGCCCCGCTGGTGCGCTTCGAGACGGAAGCTGAAGCCATCGCGCTGGCTAACGATACCCCTTATGGGCTCGCCGCCTACTTCTATGGCCGCGATATCGCCCGTGTCTGGCGCGTCGCCGAGCAGCTTGAATACGGCATGGTCGGCATCAACGAGGGGATCATCTCGACCGAGCTGGCCCCCTTTGGCGGGATCAAGGAGTCGGGGTTGGGCCGGGAAGGGGCCGCCGAGGGGCTGGAGGAGTATCTGGAGACCAAATACCTCTGCTTTGGCGCCATTCGCTAGGGCAGCAACAGAGAGACAAGGCGCCGCCGATCTGGCCCGATGGGCTGATCGGCGGTGATGGGCGCCAAAACGCCTGCCACATTTTCAGGGAATATCGGGGGCTGCGGCCCCTCAGGGAGGAAAGATGAGTCAGTCAGAATCAAACAAGGCGTGGCAAGCGCGCCGCGAAGCATCAGTGGTCAATGGCGTTGGCACCCTGCTGCCGGTCTTTATCGACCGAGCGCAAAATGCCGAGCTGTGGGATGTGGAGGGCAACCGCTACATCGACTTTGCCTCCGGCATCGCCGTGCTCAACACCGGTCACAACCACCCCAAAGTGGTGGCGGCGGTGCGCGAGCAGCTGGAAAAATTCAGCCACACCTGCTTTCAGGTCACCCCCTACCCAGGCTATATCGAGCTTGCCGAGAAGCTCAATGCCCTGGTGCCCGGCCCGACCCCGAAGCGCACCCTGTTTCTCTCCACCGGCGCCGAAGCGGTCGAGAACGCCATCAAGATTGCCCGCGCCCACACCGGTCGCAGCGGCACCATCGCCTTCAAGGGGGGCTTTCACGGCCGCACCATGATGGGCATGGCGCTCACCGGCAAGGTAGTGCCCTACAAGACCGGCTTTGGCCCCTTCCCGGGGGAGGTCTACCACATCCCCTTCCCCGCCGATTATCTTGGGGTGAGTGAAGAGGATGCCCTGCACGCCCTCGAGCTCTGCTTCAGCGCCGATATCGAGCCGAGCAGGGTTGCCGCCATCATCATCGAGCCGGTACAGGGAGAAGGGGGCTTCTATCCCGCCTCCCCGAGCTTTATGCAGAAGCTGCGCAGCATCTGCGACCAGCACGGCATTCTGCTCATCTGCGACGAGATCCAGAGCGGCTTCTGTCGCACCGGCAAGACCTTCGCCACCGAGTATGCCGGCATCGAGCCGGACATCATGACCCTGGCCAAGAGTCTGGCGGGTGGCTTCCCCCTCTCCGCCGTGGTGGGCAAGGCGGAGATCATGAACTCGGCCAAGCCGGGGGGCCTGGGTGGCACCTATGCCGGTTCCCCCATCGCCTGCGCCGCCGCGCTGGCGGTCTTGCAGGTGATCGACGAGGAAAAACTCAACCAGAAAGCGCTGGATCAGGGGGATCAGATCAAGGCGGGGCTGGAACGCATAGCCGAGCGTTTTGACTGCATAGGTCAAATTCGCGGCCCCGGTGCCATGGTGGCCATGGAGCTGGTGAAACGGCGTGATGCCAGTCAGCCTGATCCCGACCTTACCAAGCGACTGGTGGCCGAGGCGGGCAAACGGGGTCTGGTCCTGCTCTCATGCGGGGTGCGCGCAAATGTCATCCGTTTTCTCGCCCCCCTGACAGCCCCTGCGGCAGTGATTGACGAGGGGCTGCAACTCCTTGAAAAATCACTGGAGGCCGTGCTGGCCTGACCAGCAGGAAAGTGACCACTTACCTGTGCAAATAAATGCAATTTTGCCCCCTTTTTTTCTTGTCAAGGGGGCCCTGCAAATGCACAATGCGCCGCCACTGAAAGAACCGATGTAAAACAATGGCATCGGTTCTTTTTTAGACAGTGAACAAACCCATAAACGAGGCCGGATCACCCCCGGAAAAGATAGCGAGATTGGCAGCAGTCTCCCGACACCAAGTCTAGTGAGGAACAACATGGGGCATCTCAATGCTTTCCAACCGGCCATGGCCGGTGTGCGCCGCCCTGGCGCCCTTGATTCCCGGGCCTCTCTCCCGGTTTCGTTGATGGACCGTGCCACTCTGGCACTGCATGAGGAACATGCATAATGGCGGCCCAGCAGGTTGGTCTGAAAAAGACCCTCAAACTGTGGCAGGTCGTGGTTATGGGACTGGCGTACCTCACCCCCATGGCTGTGTTCGACACCTTCGGCATCGTTACCGAGATCACCGAAGGCCATGTGCCGACCGCCTACCTGTTTGCCCTCATCGGTATGCTGTTCACTGCCCTGAGCTACGGCCATCTGGTGCGCAAGTTCCCGTCAGCCGGCTCTGCCTATACCTATGCCCAAAAGGTGTTTCACCCCTATGTCGGCTTTATGGTGGGCTGGACCTCCCTGCTCGACTACATGTTCATGCCGATGATCAACATGCTGCTGGCCAAGATCTATCTGGAAGCCCTCTTCCCGAACGTGGAGCCCTGGACCTATATCTTCGGTCTGGCGGCGGTGATGACCGCCCTCAACCTGCGCGGCATCAAGCTGGTGGCCAACTTCAACAGCCTGATCGTGGTAATGCAGTTCAGCATCATCGCCATCTTCATCGGCCTGATCGCCTGGGGCGTTCACAACGGTGAAGGGCTGGGGACCGTGGCCAGCAGCCGTCCCTTCTTCTCCGAGCAGATCCAGGTATCGCCGCTGTTGATGGGGGCCTCCATCCTCTGTCTGTCGTTCCTCGGTTTTGACGCCATCAGTACCCTGTCGGAAGAGACCCCGGACGCGGATCGGGTAATCCCCCGCGCCATCGTGCTGACGGCGCTGATCGGCGGTGTGCTGTTCGTCACTACCTCCTACTTCCTGCAGCTCTACTTCCCGGACATCTCCCGCTTCCAGCATCCGGATGCGGTATTGCCGGAGATCGCCCTCTATGTCGGCGGCAAGCTGTTCCAGGCGTGGTGTTGGTCTGCACTACGGTGGCGGTGCTGGCCTCGGGACTCGCCTCCCACGCCGGTGTATCGCGCCTGCTCTACGTGATGGGTCGTGATCGCGCTCTGCCCGCCCGCTTCTTCGGCTACATCCATCCGAAGTGGCAAACCCCGGCGTTCAACGTGCTGCTGGTCGGCCTGCTGGCCCTCTCTGCGGTGTCGCTGGATCTGGAGATGGCGCTGGCGCTGATCAACTTTGGCGCCCTGGTGGCCTTCACCTTCGTCAATCTGGCGGTGATTGCCCACTTCTATGTGAAGCTGGGCCGCAACAAGAGTCTCAAGGATCACCTGATGTATCTGCTGCTGCCGCTCTGTGGCGCCGCCTGCATCGGGGTGCTGTGGCTCAACCTCGAGCCCTCTTCCTTCGAGCTGGGGCTGATCTGGGCGGCGCTAGGGGCCATCTACCTGTTCCTGCGCCTCACCGTGTTCCGCATCCCGCTGCATACTGCCGACAAGGTGGAGATCGCCCAGTAACCGCTGGCGCCCCTCCCCCCGATAGAGAACAAGGAGCCCGCGGGCTCCTTGTTGTTTTTGCGATGCTCTGGTTGCCAGCTGCACGGGTTGCCAGAAATGCGGTTTCTGCAGGAAGTGTGACTGATTTCAAATAACTACCCAGCCGGGCTGCTCGCCGGGCCATGGCTCAAGCCGCGTTGCCTTCTATCCTCAGTCATTAATGTGAATGGATATGCAACCTCTCTTTTTCCACTTCACCCCCTCCCATCCCCCGCCAGCCGATAAGCTCGCTGGACTCGAGCCCGGGGGAACGCCGGCAAATATGATCAGGATCAATGTTGAGGCGCTATGCACCCTGCAGCCCCGATTTGCCGATTTTTCATACGCCACGACAGGGTTCTCTCCCCCCCCGAAAAAGGGGGAGCGGCTCGGGGACGGCTGCAGGGGGCGAGTGACCACTTACCTGCCCCGTGCGTATGCAAAAAAATGCGTTAATCCGCCCTTTTTTGCTTGTCAAGGGGGCTGACCGAATGCACAATACGCCGCCAATAAAGGACCGATGTTCACTGCGACATCGGTTTTTGTATTTTTGAAGTGCAGTACAAACCCACCACAAGAGGCCGGAACGTTTCCGGAAGTGATATTCGAGATTGCCAAACAATCTCCCGACGTTGAGAGGATAACAATGGGGCGTTTTAATGCTTTCCTGCCGGTACAGCCCGGTATGCGCCTCCCCGGCGCCCTTGATGTACAGGCTTGCGAATCCATCGTATCCCTGCGCTCGTTGCAAGCACGTGCTGCGGCACTGATTGAGGAGAAAGCGTAATGGCATCGCAAAACGCCAAGCTGCTCAAGACCCTTACCCTGACACAAGTGATTGTGATGGGTCTGGCCTATCTGACCCCCATGGCTGTCTTCGACACCTTCGCCATCGTCGGTGACATCACCGATGGCCGGGTCGCCACCGCCTATCTGCTGGCTCTGGGTGGCATCCTGCTCACCGCTTTCAGCTACGGACATCTGGTACGCAAGTTCCCCTCTGCGGGCTCTGCCTATACCTATGCCCAGAAGGTGTTCAACCCCTACGTCGGTTTCATGGTCGGCTGGTCATCCCTGCTCGACTACATGTTCATGCCGATGATCAACATTCTGCTGGCCAAGATCTACCTGACCGCCATGTTCCCGGGCGTCGAGCCCTGGGTGTTCATCTTCGGTCTGGTGACCGTGATGACCTTCCTCAACCTGCGCGGCATCAATCTGGTGGCGAACTTCAATGGCCTCATCGTGGTGATCCAGCTGGCCATCATCACCCTCTTTATCGGCCTGATGGCGTGGGGCATCTACCACGGCGAAGGGGCTGGCACCCTGATGAGCAGCCGTCCGTTCCACTTCGAGTCAGCACAGCTGGTACCGCTCTTTACCGGTGCGACCATCCTCTGCTTCTCGTTCCTGGGCTTTGACGGTCTGAGTTCCCTCTCCGAAGAGACTCCGAATGCCGGCAAGGTGATCCCCAAGGCGATCGTGCTGACTGCCCTTATCGGCGGCATCATCTTCGTGGTGGTCTCTTACTGCCTGCAGCTCTACTTCCCGAGCCTCGCCCGCTTCCAGCATCCGGATGCGGTACTGCCGGAGATCGCCCTCTACGTTGGCGGCACCTTCTTCCAGTCCGTGGTGCTGGTCTGCACCACGGTGGCGGTACTGGCCTCCGGCATGGCGGCTCACGCCGGTGTGTCGCGCATCCTCTACGTGATGGGGCGTGACCGCATGATCCCGGAGCGGGTGTTTGGCTACATCCACCCGAAATACCGCACTCCGGCCATCAACGTGCTGATGGTGGGCGGTCTGGCCCTCTCCGCCGTGTCGTTTGATCTGGATACCGCGCTGGCGCTGGTCAACTTCGGCGCACTGGTGGCGTTCAGCTTCGTCAACCTGTCGGTGATCGGTCAGTTCTGGGTGCGCGAGAAGCGCAACAAGACCCTCAAGGATCACGTCATCTACCTGTTAATGCCGTTGCTCGGCGCCGCCACCATCGGTGCTCTGTGGATCAACCTGGAGCAGAGCTCGCTGGAGCTGGGCCTGATCTGGGCTGGCCTCGGCGCAACCTATCTGTTCCTGCGTCTGGCGGTGTTCCGCATCCCGTTCCGTCAATACGAGGAAGCAGCTGACGCCTGATCCTTTGCGGATAACGGATAGACAGAAGGGGAGCCATGGCTCCCCTTCTTGCTATTTGACGGGCTGAATATGGGGTTCGACTATTGCCACTCTCCCGCACTTGCTTGGTCGGCAAGAAACAGACAGGGTGGATGGCGCCACCAGCCATATTTCTCGCCATCCCCATCATCTATTGACGAGCAAACCACCAAAGCAAGTCATAAAACCATCATAAAAGTGTCACCTTGTCATATTTCTGTCATTAACCATTGATTAAATGCGCGGGTCATCAACAACCCAAGACGGAACGACCGTCTCAAGAGGCTTTATGCAACACCATCACTCCTTGTCACAGCCGCCCGCGACCCGCGCCCTGTTCAACTGGATGAGTGTCATCGTACTGGTCTACCTGATCCTGGTTGCCGTGGGCGCCATCTCCCACGGCTTCAAAGATTTCTCCGGCGGCGCCGAGGGCGCAGCCCAGATCTTCGCCTTTGCCAACAACCCCTTTGTCGCCCTGCTGCTGGGTATTCTCGCTACCGCGCTGGTGCAATCCTCCAGCACCGTCACCTCGGTGATCGTCGGTCTGGTGGCTGGCGGCCTGCCCATCAGCATGGCTATCCCCATGGTCATGGGTGCCAACCTCGGCACCACCATCACCAACACCATCGTCTCCATGGGCCATGTGCGGGATCGCGCCGAGTTCCGCCGCGCCTTCGCAGCCGCCACCGTGCACGACTTCTTCAACCTGCTGGCGGTGTTCATCTTCCTGCCGCTGGAGCTGATGTTCGGCCTGCTGCAACACAGCGCCGAGTGGCTGGCCAACCTGCTGGTAGGCTCCGCCAACATGTCGATGAAGGGCATGGATTTCATGAAGCCGCTGACCGCACCGGCCCAGCAGCTGATTGACAGCGCTGTTGCCTTCCTGCCGGGCAAGGGTGCCGCCATCGCGACCATCGTCATCGGTATCCTGCTGATCCTCGCCTGCGTCACTTATCTGGGCAAAGTGCTGCAACAGGTACTGGTTGGCCGTGCCAAAGAGGTGCTGCACAAGGCGCTGGGCCGTGGCCCGCTGACCGGCATCACCTCCGGTGCGCTGGTGACCATTATGGTGCAATCCTCCTCCACCACCACCAGCCTGATGATCCCGCTGGCCGGCGGCGGCGTGTTCAGCACCCGTCAGCTCTACCCCTTCACCCTGGGGGCCAATATCGGTACCACCATCACCGCCCTGCTGGCTGCCACCGCCATCAGCGGAGCCGGTGCCCAGCTGGCCCTGACCATCGCGCTGGTCCACGTGCTGTTCAACCTCTTTGCCGTAGTCATCATCTATGGCATCCCCTTCCTGCGCGACCTGCCGGTGCGCGCCGCCGAGGGGCTGGCCCGGGTAGGCAGCGAGAACAAGCTGCTGGCTCTGGGTTATGTGACGGGTCTCTTCTTCGCCCTGCCCGCCCTGATGATGGTGGCCGCCAAGTAAGCGCCGCCGCCATGACAAGGGGCGAGTCACCGACTCGCCCCTTTTTGCGTCTGCGTCTCCGAGCTTTGCCTGCCCGCTCACATCCTCCCGCCCTGTGGCTCGCCATCAGGAGCGGTGCGCGATAAGATGGCGCCCTCATTGCACTTTTTACATTTCATGGAACAGGAAAAACCGATGAAATTCATACTGATCGCGCTGCTCATCGCCGGTGTGGCCTACTACTTCTACTCCAGCAGTAACAACAAGAAGCTGGCGGCTGACAACGTGCGGATTGGCGCCGAGTTCCTCGCCAGCAACAAGGAGAAGCCGCTGGTGACCACCACCGCCTCCGGCCTGCAGTACGAAGTGCTGACCCCGGGCACCGGCACCGTTCACCCCACCGCCACCAGCAAGGTGAAGGTGCACTACGAGGGCAAGCTGCTGGACGGCACCGTCTTTGACAGCTCGGTCGCCCGTGGCGAGCCCATCGAGTTTGGCCTCAATCAGGTGATCGCTGGCTGGACCGAAGGGGTGCAGCTGATGGTGGAAGGTGAGAAGACCCGTTTCTACATCCCTGCCAACCTCGCCTACGGCGACCGTGCCGCTGGCAAAATCCCGCCGGGATCAGTCCTGATCTTCGACGTGGAGCTGCTGGGCATCCAGTAAGCGCACCATCAGCAACAAGGCCAGCATTATGCTGGCCTTGTTGCTATGGGAGCGTCACTCCCCCTTGGCGATCCCTTCCCGGCGCGGATCCGCAGCGCCAAACCAGCCGCCAGTGTTGCGCTCAACCCCCTGCAGGCCGGAGGTCTGCTCGTTCAATACCACCTCGTGTCCCCTCGCCTTCAGCCCCTCGACCACCGACAGGGGGGTGCGTCCCGCTTCCAGCTCGGTGGGGCCGTTGCGGCTGCCAAAGTTGGGCAGGTTGATGGCCTGTTGCAGGTTCAGGCCCCAATCCTGAGTGCCGAGCAGGGTCTTGCCCACGTAGTTGATGATGGCGGAGCCCCCCGGCGAGCCCAGCGTCATGGTCAGCTCGCCACTTGGCTTGTCAAACACCAGCAGGGGTGACATGGAGGAGCGGGGCCGCTTGCCCGGCTCCACCCGGTTTGCCACTGGCAGACCGGCGGCATCCACTGAAGTGAAGGAGAAATCGGTGAGTTGGTTGTTGAGCAGGTAGCCGTTGACCATCTGACGCGATCCGAAACCATCCTCGATGGAGCTGGTCATGGAGATGGCCATCCCCGCCTTGTCGACGATCGAGATATGGCTGGTAGAGGGGAGTTCCGGAGTCACATCCTTGCCCCGCGCCAGCGCCAGTGGCGGCGTGCCGGGCTTGGCAATCCCCATGGAGTGCTGACCAACAAGCTTGCCCCGCTCGGCCAGATAGCCCTTGTCCAGCAGCCCCTTCACTGGCACGCTGACAAAATCGCTGTCGGCGACGTACTGGTTGCGATCGGCGAAGGCGAGACGCGCCGCTTCGCTGTAGAGGTGGATAGCCTCGCTGGAGGCTGCCAGTCCCCCCTCCTTCGTGGTGATCGGCTTGAGGGCCGCCATATCGCGGCTCTCCAGCATGCCGAAGATCTGGCCGAGCGCCAGGGTTCCGGACGAGGGAGTGGGAAAGCCGCAGATCTTGCTCTGGCGATAGTCAAAGCAGAGGCCATTCCGCACTTTGGCCTGATAGCTGGCCAGATCGGTGGCCGCCAGTACTCCGGGATTGGTGGGATGCTGGCGTACCTTGGCCACCATAGCATCCGCCAGCGGCCCCTGATAGAAAGCATCCGCCCCCTCTGTGGCCAGAGTGCGCAGCACCTTGGCCAGCGCCGGGTTGGTCAGCCGGGTGCCTGCCATTTTGGGGCTGCCATCCGCCTGATAGAAGTAGGCTCGCGCCTGCGGATCCCGTGCCAGATAGGGATCCTTGGCCAGCAATGTGGCCAGCCGTGGACTTATCACAAATCCTTGTTCTGCCAGCGTGATGGCGGGCTCGAACAGCGCAGCCCAGGGTAGCTTGCCATAACGTTGATGGGCCAGTGCCAGAGCGCGCAGGGTGCCGGGAACGCCGACCGAGCGGCCCCCGACCACACCGTCATAAAACGCCAGCGGCTTGCCATCTTGCATAAACAGCTGGTCGGTGGCGGCAGCCGGCGCCGTCTCGCGGCCATCCACCGCACTCACCTTGCGGCCATCCCACACCAGCAGCAGCGTCCCGCCACCGATCCCGGAGGATTGCGGCTCCACCAGCGTCAATACCAGCTGCACCGCAATGGCGGCATCGACGGCACTGCCACCGGCCTTGATGATTTGGTAGCCCGCATCCACCGCCAGCGGGTTGGCGGCCGCCACCATGAAGTCATGGCCCTGCCAGCCCTGCTTGTCGGTCCAGCCACTGGCCGCCTCCGGCGCAATCAGGGTCTGGGCTGGCGGGGTGTAGTGAAAGCCGTTGTCACTGGCACAACCGGCCAGCAGGGCAAGGGCGACAGCCAGCCCCAGAGGTTTGCGCAACATGACACTCTCCTTGTCTGTTTTATGACCATAAAGAAGGACTATGTCACGATTGGCGCTGATAGCTCAAGTTATTGAACAAGATCAATATCTTACTCATCTATCAATAATGGCTATCCGTAACAGACATAAAAAAACCGCCCGAAGGCGGCTTTTACGATGGGATGGCAGAGGCCAAACAGGTGCATGTCCGGTTAGATGGACTGCTCTTCGCCACCCAGGGCGGCAAACAGCGCCGGGATAAACTGGGACAGCTCGGCGGTGACCAGCGCGAAGTCGGCATCCAGACGGGCGGCCGGATCTTCGCTGGTGACGTCGTCGTTCTGCTCGCGCAGCTCTTCGCTGAATTTCAGACGCTTGATGGAGAGATCATCCCCCAGCACGAAGCTGACTGTCTCGCCCCAGTTGAGGGCCAGCTTGGTCACCAGCTTGTCGTTGGCCAGGTGGTTCTTGATTTCATCCGTCATCAGATCCTGCTGCTTGCAGCGGATGATGCCGCCGTGCTCCATGGCACTGCGCAGCTCAGCTTCATCTTCCAGAGTGAAGGAGGCAGGCAGATTGCCCTCGTTCAACCACTCGGTCATGGTGATCTCGGGCGGGTTCTTGAGAGCCACCGGCACCACCGGCAGGGAGCCGATGGATTTGCGCAGCAGCGCCAGCAGATCGTCCGCCTTCTTGGCAGAACCTGCGTCCACCACCATCAAATTGTCGGCCGGATTGATCCAGGCGAAGGTCTGGCTGGTACGACTGAAGGCACGGGGCAGCAGGGTGTGGAGGATCTCCTCTTTCAAGGCCTCCTTCTCTTTCTTCTTGAGGGCGCGTCCCTGTTCGAACTCGATCGCCTCTACCTTCTCGGCCAGCATCTCCTTGACCACGGTACCGGGCAGCATCTTCTCCTCTTTGCGGGCGCAGATGAGGATGTGGCCGGAGGCAGAGTGGGTCAGGGTTGAGCCGAATTTGCCAAGGGGCTTGACCCACCCGAAACGGGAGATGTCCTGACTGCCGCAAGGGGTGAAGGCACAGGCTTCCAGCTGGGTTTCCAGCTGATCCACGGTCAGGTCAAAGGGGCGGGTAAAGCGATAAATCTGCAGGTTTTTAAACCACATGGCGTCCTCGGTCTCTAGATTGTCCGGCGGGCATTGTACTAGAGAGGCGCTTTGTGATCAGCCAATCATTCTCGCTAAATAAAGGGCGATCGACCTCACAGGGTCTCATTTATGTCACCTGTTTGTTCATCAAGTTCTCCTAGACTGCGAAAGTAAATTGTTAATAAGGATGAAGGTATGTTGCGGCCCAGTCGCCCGGAAGACATGGAAGAGATCGTCGAAATCTGGTTGCTGGCCTCCCTGCAGGCCCACGATTTCGTCGATGCCTCCTGCTGGTGGCAGGCCCAGGAGGATCTGCGTACCCGCTATCTCGATCGCGCCGCCATCTGGGTGTTCGAGGAGCGCGGCGATCTGCTCGGTTTCATGGCACTGGTGGACAACTATCTCGCCGCCCTGTTCGTACGCCCCGACCGTCAGGGCCGCGGCGTCGGCCACGCCCTGCTGCAGGAGGCCAAGCGTCAGGGGGCGTCGCTCCACGCCCGGGTCTTTGTCGAGAATGATCAGGCGGTGCGTTTCTATCGCCGACACGGCTTCGTCATCGAGGCCGAGGAGTCCGATCCCCTTACCGGCCACCCCCAATACCGGATGTGCTGCGAACCTGCCTGAATCGATGCCAGCCCCCTGTTTTACTTGAAAAAAGCACGGGGCATCCTCATCTTGTCACCATCGGGTGCCACAGGCACCGTCCCTGCAACCGGGCTGCTTTCCAATGAAAATCCTCCATACCGCCGACTGGCACCTTGGCCACCAACTTCATGGTCATGACCGCCGTTTTGAACACGATGCCTTTCTCGACTGGCTGAGCGACACCCTCAAGGCGCGCGAGATTGACGCTCTGCTGGTAGCGGGTGATCTGTTTGATACCGCCAATCCCCCCGCCAGCGCCTGGCAACAACTCTACCGTTTTCTGGCGCGGCTGCGCGCCGAGATGCCCCACCTCAACATGGTGCTGATCGGCGGCAACCACGACTCCCCCTCCAAGCTCGATGCCCCCCACGAGCTGCTGCGCGCCTTTGATCTGCATCTGGTGGGCAGCATCAGCCGCGACAGTGAGGGCAAGCTCGAGACCGACCGTCTGCTGGTACCGCTGCAAGACCGGGAGGGCAAGATCGCCGCCTGGTGCGCCGCAGTGCCGTTCCTGCGCAGCAGCGATCTGCGGGTAGAGTCGTTGGAAGAAGGACAAGACAGGCTGATCGAAGGGGTTCGACAGGTCTACGCCGAGGTGCTGGCCGAAGGGCGCGCTCGCTGCGGGGAGGCGCTGCCGCTCATCGCCATGGGCCACGCCTATCTGGCGGCGGGCCAGCTCTCGGAGCTGTCGGAGCGGCGGGTACTTGGCGGCAACCAGCATGCCCTGCCCGCCGAACTCTTTGCCGGTGCAGACTACACGGCGCTCGGCCACCTCCATCTGGCCCAGAGCCCGGCCGAGGGGGTGCACTACAGCGGTTCGCCACTACCGCTCTCGCTTGCCGAAGCCAACTACAACCATCAGGTGCTGGAAGTGACCTTTGCAGAAGGCAAACTGACCGGATTGGAGCGGATCCCGGTGCCCCGCGCGGTGGAGATGATCCGCCTGCCCCAGAGCACCCTCGACGACGCGCTGAACGCCATCGCATTGCTCGACCTGCCTGCTTGTCCACAAGAGGCACAACCCTTCCTCGAAGTGCGGCTGCTGCTGCCCAAGCCCGAGGCGCGCATCCGCGAGCGGATTCTCGCCGCCATCGCAGACAAACCGGTGCGTCTGGCCCGCATCAGCACCCAATATCAAGGCTCCGGTGAAGGGCTGGCCGATGGCCGCGAGCGGCGCAGGCTCGATGAACTCTCCCCCACCGAGGTGTTTCGCCTCTGCTATCAGCGCCAGTTCGAGGGGGAACCCGAGGCTGGGCTGGTTGCCTCGTTTGAAGAGATCCTGGAGCAGGTGAAGGAGTCAAACCAATGAAAATCTTGTCTCTGTCAGGTGAGAATCTGGCCAGTCTGACTGGCCCCTTCACCATCGACTTTACCAGGGGGGCGCTCGGCGCTGCGGGTCTGTTTGCCATCACCGGCAACACTGGCGCGGGCAAGAGCACATTGCTCGACGCCATTTGTCTGGCCCTCTACGACAGGATGCCGCGTCTGATGGGAATGCGTCAGAATGTCGAAAAAATTGGTCGTGCCGATGAAGACGAAAAAGAAAAATTAACAGCGAATGACGTTAAAAATATCCTCAGCCGCGGCCACGCCAGCGGCTTTGCCGAGGTGCAGTTTCGTGGCTGCGATGGCCGCATCTGGCTGGCCCGCTGGGCGGTGCGCCGGGCGCGAAACCGCTCGGAGGGGCGTTTTCAGGCGCAAGAGCGCACCCTGACCGATGTGGAGTCCGGGCAAGTTTTCTCCGGCAGCAAGCGGGAGCTGCAAGATCGCATCGACGAGTTGGTGGGTCTCTCCTGGGAGCAGTTCCGCCGCGCGGTGATCCTGCCGCAGGGGGAATTTGCCGCCTTCCTCAAATCGGATGCCAACGAGCGCTCCGCCCTGCTCGAACGGATGACCGGTACCGAACTCTACTCTGCCATCTCCATCCAGACCTATGAACGGGCGCGGGAAGAGCAGCAGAAGCTGGCCACTATCGCCCAGCGCCTCGGCGACGTGGCGCTGATGGATGAAGCGACCCGCGAACAGTGGGTAAGCCAGCAGGTGAGCCTCTCCACCACCCTCAAGCACGAGCAGCAACAGCAGCTGCTGATGCAGGACTTGCGCGACCTCAACAGCCGCATTGCCGCCCAGCTGCAGGGCTGCGCCGAGGGACAGGCGGCGCTCGATGCCGCCCTGCAGGCCCACGGCGCCGCGGCCCCCGAGCGCGAGGAGTTTGCCCGTGCCGAACAGGCCCAAGTAGCCCGCGCCGATCACGACGAGCTGGCCCGCCTCACTCTGGAAGTGCAGCAGCAGGAGAAGGTGATCGCAGAGCTTGGGCCGGAGCTTGCCAAACTCGAGGAGCAGACCCAACAGAGCGCGCTGACCGAGCAGCAGCTGCTGGCGGAGAAGATCGCCGCCGAGCGGGAATGGGGCGCCCTGCAACCCGAACTCAAGCGGGCACAAGAGCTCGATACCCGCATCCGGGAGAAAGTGCAGCAGTTGCAGAAGATCCAGCAGGAGGGGGCGCAGGAGCGAGAAGTGCAACTCACGCTGGAGCAGGGCTGGCGCGAGCAGAGCCGACAGGTAGAACTGCTCAAGCAGCAGCATCAGCAGTGGGGACTCTGGCTCGAAGAGCACAAGGAGCTGGCACCGGTTGCTCGCCAGTGGCAGCCCCTGCTCACCGCCATGCAGGATTGGGCCGAGGATGCCGACAAGCTGCAGCAACTGCTCACCCTGCGGGATCACAAGCTGCGCGCCCTGCAACAGTTGCAGCGCCAGCTGGAGCAAGGCCAGCAAGAGCGCGACTACTGGCAACATGAACAAGCTCGGCTGCAACAGCAACAGAACGAGCTGCAGGAGCAGCAGTGGGAGAGCCGCCTCGCCAAGGCGCAGGAGCAGTGGCAGCAGCAAACCGAACAGCTGGGCCAGCTGCGCCAGCTGCTGGAGCTGGCCGATTATGGCCGCAACCACGGCGAACAACATGGCCGCTTGCAGCAGGAGATTGCCCAGCTGGAGCAAGCGCTGGGCAAGCTCGCCACCCTTGGCGAAGAGCTGGCCCCCGCCCGCGAGCGGCTCGCCCTGCAGCGGGATGAGGCGCGCCACGCGTTGGAGCAGTCCCGCGCCATCGCCAGCTTCGAGCAGTATCGCCATATCCTGAGCGATGGCGAACCTTGCCCGCTGTGCGGTTCAGGGGAGCACCCCTACAGCCAGAGCCAGCCCCAGGTGGCGGGGATCCTGGGTCAGCTGGCGGAGCGGGTCAGAAGCCTCGAACTCGAATGGGATCGGCTCAATCATCAATACATCCAGTGCGAGAGCGAGCGTCAGGAGCTGGCCCGCCAGCTGGCGGTGCGTCAGCAACATCTGCCGGAGCT
Organism: Aeromonas sp. S13(2024); assembly: GCF_041402405.1. Taxonomy (NCBI): domain Bacteria; kingdom Pseudomonadati; phylum Pseudomonadota; class Gammaproteobacteria; order Aeromonadales; family Aeromonadaceae; genus Aeromonas; species Aeromonas sp. S13(2024). Next base: position 270,919 of record NZ_JBGLRA010000003.1, read on the forward strand.
GGAAGCCCGCGCCGAGCAGCTGACCCAGCGCTGGCAACAGCTGGGGGGCGATACCCTGCTGGGTCATCCGCTGCCGCTGCGCCAGAGCCCCATTGAGTGGAACGAGCTGATGAGCACATTGCTTGGCCGTGGCCAGGCGCTGGAGCAGGGGCTGGCCCAGAGCCAGCAGCAGCTGCGTCAGGCCCAGCTTGGTCAACAACAGCTGCAAGGGGTGCGTCAGCAACTGAGCCAACTGGCTGCCCAGCACCAGCAGTTTGACCAGCAGTGGCAAGAGGCCGATCGCCAGCGCATCGCGCTGGAAGGGGAAGTGAAGGGGATGGGCGAGCAGGAAGCGACCCTGCGCCAGCGCCTCGAACAGGGCGCCCACCGCCTCGACGAACAGATGGGCGGCCAACCGTGGCGCCAATGGCTCGGCAGCCAGCAGTGGCACGAGTGGCAGCGAGCCTGCGAAGCCTGGCTGCACGGCCAGAGCGAGTGGGAGCGGCTGGCCAGCGAGATCGCCAGCCTCACCCCCGCCCTGAGTGCGCAGGAGGCGCGCCTGCAGACCCAGCGCGAGCTGCTGCACAAACTCGAGCGGGACTACAAGGAGCACGAGCAGCAGCGGCAGGGGCTGCTCACCAGCCGCGCCGCCTGTCTGAATGGCGAGGAGATCCCGCTGGTCGAGAGCCGCTGGCAACAGCGGCTGCAACAGCTCGCCAGCGAACTGGAGCTGATGCAAAGCAGCGCCCGCGTTCTGCGGGAGCGGCAGACCGAACTCAAGACCCGTCTCACCCATGTGGAGCAGGAAAAGCAGACCAGCAGCCGCCGCAAGCGGGAGGTGCTGGGGCGCTGGGCTGCCCACGCCAGTACCCTCGGCATCGCCGAATACGACCTGCGCCGTCTGCTCGCCATCAGCCCCGATGAACTCAAGGCTCGCCGCACTGCCCTGCAAGGGCTGGAGGATGCGGTTGGCGAGGCGCGCACCCGCCTTGCCGAGCGGCAACGGGCACTGGCACTGGAGGAGAGCAAGCGGGATCGCTATCGCGAGCATCACCCCGAGCTGGCTGCCCTGCCGGATGCAAAGCTGAGCGATCAACTGGCGGCACTCGATGCCCGTTGTCGCGCCCTTGAAGAGCAGCTGTTCGAGTGCAAGAGCAAGCTGGCACAGGCCGAAGCCGCCGCTCTCAAGGCCGGTAGCCTGCAACAGGAGCTGGCCGCCCAGCAGGCAGTGGCCGACCACTGGCAGCAGCTGTGCGATCTGATCGGGCAAGCCAACGGCGCCAAGTTCCGCACCTTCGCCCAGAGCCTTACCCTCGAACGTCTGCTGCTGGAGGCCAACGCCCAGCTCGCCGAACTATCACCGCGCTACCGGCTGGAGCGAGTACCCGGCACCGATCTGGCACTGCAGGTGGTGGATCTCGACATGGGGGATGAGGTGCGCTCGGTGGACTCTCTCTCCGGCGGCGAGAGTTTTCTGGTGTCGCTGGCGCTGGCGCTGGCCCTCTCCAGCCTCTCGTCACGGCAGACCCTGGTCGAGTCGCTCTTTATCGACGAAGGGTTTGGCACCCTGGATCCGGACAGTCTGGATCTGGCGCTCGCCAGCCTAGACTCCCTGCAGGCCGCCGGTCGCCAGATCGGGGTCATCTCCCACGTCCAGACGCTGGTGGAGCGGATCGGCGTGCAGATCAGGGTCGAAGCCCTCGGCGGCGGCGAGAGCCGGGTGGTGGTCCCCTGAGTAGCATCAGTTCCATCACCAATACCATCGGCTCCCCCCCACGCCGTAAACAACAAGACCCCGCCAATTGGCGGGGTCTTGTTGAGAGGTTATCAGCCGAAGCGGTAGGCGCCCATATAGAGGCTGCCGCCATCCCAGCTCTCGTGCAGCCGGGTGGGCGCCACACCATCGGCCGCCCCCAGCGCCACAAAGAGCGGGCGCAGGTGGTCATCGTGGGGATGAGACTCCACCGCTCCGGGGGCCTGCTGGCGATAGTCGAGCAGCGCCAGACGATCCTCGTCGGCCATCTTCTGCTCCAGCCAACCGACAAACTGGCTAGCCCACTCCGGTACTGGCGAGCCTTCCTGTGCCAGCGCCCGCAGGTTGTGGGTGATGGCGCCGGAGGCGAGGATGCCAATCCCCTGACTGCGCAGCGCCCCCAGCACCTCCCCCAGTTGCCACAATTGGGCCGGGGTGAAGCTTGCGGGGATGGAGATCTGCACCAGCGGGATCTCGCTCTCAGGGTCTATCAGGGAGAGGGGCGACCAGACCCCGTGATCCAGCTCGCGCCGCACCGGGGTGGCGGTCAGTCCGGCCAGCGCCAGCTGGTCGCTCACCCCTTGTTGCAGCCACTCGGGGCTGCTGGCAGGCCAGCGCATCCGGTAGAGTGGCTCGGGGAAGCCGTAAAAGTCGTACATCAAGGCCGGTTTGGGCTCGACGTTGATCTGCAACTCGCGGCTGAACCAGTGGGCGGAGATGACCACCAGCCCCTTGAGCTCACCCAGACGCAGGGTTCGCAGAAAGCGGGTGGCGGATTGCTCACGCAGCACCAGATCCGGTGCGCCGTGAGAGATAAACCAGACGGGGGCGAGGGACATAAAGCAGACTCCAACAAAGTATCAGGGGGCGATACCGGAGGGGATATCGCTGTTGGAATCGATTATCCCCCTGCCATTAAAGGTGAACAATCCAGCAAGATAGATAAGAACTATCAACCAACGGCTGATAATTTCACGCTTTCACGACCGGTAAGCAGCAATAGATATCAAGGCTGCGGTGCATCCGGCAGCGATCGGGCTGCACGAAGCGCCATCCGGGTCGCTGCACTGTGATCCTGCCACTCTCGCCACGCCAATCCCTCGGCGGCCGCCTCCCCTTTCACCGGATGGGAGAAGATCGCCAGCAGACCGGCATTATCGGGCCAGTAGCGGGCTGGCAGTGTCTGAACCAGCAGCAGGGCGGCGCCCAGCAAGAGCAGAGCCCATCCGGTTTCATGGCTGTTTTTCATCCCGACCTCCTTCACCCGTGCGCCAATGGACTAACATTTTTGCGCAAGCCGGTGACAAGACGGTGACAGCGGATGGGTGGTCATTTTACAACATCTGAACCTCAACCCGGCCAAACAACCACAGATGGCAACATTTGTATCCCTTCAGCCCGAACCTGTGGCCGTATGCTCTAAAATGTGACTCACAGGAAAACGTTATCCCTGAAAAGAAAACGTTATCTGGTCAAAACGTTGTTTCTGGATCATAAAAAGATTCCAAAAACTGGTGTATATTGCTCGGCGGAAATTCCTTAACCATGAAGATTGACATGAAAAAGACCAAAATTGTCTGCACCATCGGTCCGAAGACCGAATCCAAAGAAATGCTGGCCAAAATGCTGGACGCCGGCATGAACGTCATGCGCCTGAACTTCTCCCACGGTGACTACGCCGAGCACGGCAGCCGCATCAGCAACCTGCGCGCTGTGATGGCCGAGACCGGCAAGCACGCAGCTATCCTGCTGGACACCAAGGGTCCGGAAATCCGTACCATGAAGCTGGAAGGCGGCAACGACGTCGCGCTGGTCGCTGGCCAGACTTTCACCTTCACCACCGACCAGACCGTGGTTGGCAACAAAGACAAAGTGGCCGTGACCTATGCAGGTTTCGCCAACGATCTGCGCGTCGGCAACCGTATCCTGGTTGATGACGGCCTGATCGGTCTGGACGTTATCGAAATCACCGAGCGCGAAGTTATCTGTAAAGTGCTGAACAACGGTGACCTGGGCGAGAACAAGGGCGTTAACCTGCCGGGCGTCTCCATCAAGCTGCCGGCCCTGGCCGAGAAAGACAAGCGCGACCTGATCTTCGGTTGCGAGCAAGGCGTTGATTTCGTTGCTGCTTCTTTCATCCGCAAGAAAGAAGACGTTCTGGAAATCCGTGAGCACCTGAAAGCCCACGGTGGCGAGAACATTCAGATCATCTCCAAGATCGAAAACCAGGAAGGTCTGGACAACTTCGACGAGATCCTGGCTGTTTCCGACGGCATCATGGTTGCTCGTGGCGACATGGGTGTAGAGATCCCGGTTGAAGAAGTTATCTTCGCCCAGAAGATGATCATCGCCAAGTGCAACAAAGCCCGCAAAGTGGTTATCACTGCCACCCAGATGCTGGACTCCATGATCAAGAACCCGCGTCCGACCCGCGCCGAAGCTGGTGACGTGGCCAACGCCATCCTGGACGGTACCGACGCAGTCATGCTGTCCGGTGAATCCGCCAAGGGTAAGTACCCGCTGGAAGCCGTGACCATCATGGCCACCATCTGCGAGCGTACCGATGCCGTGATGCCGTCCAACCTGTCTGCTGCCAACGACAGCAACAAGCTGCGCATCACCGAAGCCGTATGTAAAGGCGCCGTAGAGACCTCCGAGAAGCTGGACGCCCCGCTGATCGTGGTCGCTACCGAAGGCGGCAAGTCTGCCAAGGCCATTCGCAAGTACTTCCCGAAAGCCTGGATCCTGGCTATCACCACCAACAAGAAAACTGCTGCCCAGCTGGTTCTGACCAAGGGTGTGGTTGCCCACGTGGTTGACAGCATCGCTTCTACCGACGATTTCTATCGCATCGGTAAAGAAGCCGCGCTGGAAATCGGCATGGGTCTGAAAGGTGACGTGGTTGTGATGGTCTCCGGTGCTCTGGTACCGAGCGGCACCACCAACACCGCTTCTGTTCACGTTCTTTAATCAGAGCTGAACGAGTTGAAAACGGCGCATGCGGGCGCCGTTTTTTTTGTCCCTCCCCCCTGCTTACCTGACAAGCCCGGTGTTAGAATCCACGCGAATTTAATCTATGCGGGAAATCTCCCGAATATCGCGTAATAACCCGGAAGTTATATGCCCTCAATACGTTTTAAAAGAGTCTCGGCCACCCTGTTGCCGCTGCTCTGTCTCCTCGCCAGCCTCTGCGTGCCGCAAGCCATGGCGCAAGATGTCCCCTCTCGCAACGCAGTTCAGCGAGCGCTTGATGGTCTGGGTAAATCAGAGACCCTGACCGTCAGTCAGCAAGCGGATCAGAAGTTGCTGACCGAAACCCTCGGCCTGCTCGACAGCATCGACAAGGAAGAGGCAAAGGCCAAGACTCAGGCCCAGCGGATCCGCAACCTGCCCACCGAACTCAGAGAGATCAGTGCCAAGCTCGATGCCCTGACCAAGGGCAAGAGTGCCGAGCAGATCAAGAGCGAATACGCCAGCATGAGTCTGGCAGAGCTCGACAGCCGTCAGCCGGAAGTGCTGGCCAACATGCAGGCGGCACAGGAGGCCCTCGGCGCCATCGGCAGCCAGCTCACCAGCTTGCAGACCCTGCCGGAGCGGGCACAGGCCAGCATGAGCCGTGCCTACCAGCGCAGTCAGGAGATCCGTACCCGCCTCAACGCCGGTGAAAGCGTCTCCAGCGCCGAGAAGATGAAGCTCGGTGCCGAACTGGCCCTGCTCGACCTGCAACTGGCCCACCTGCAAAAGGAGCTGGATAACCGTACCAGCATGCAGGATCTGGCGATCAAGCAGCGCGACTACCAGAGTGCCCGTCTCGCCAGCGAAGAGCAGAAACTGCAGCTGTTGCAGGATCAGAGCAGCGCCAAGCGCCTCGGCGATACCGAAAAAACCGCCGAGCAGACCGGTGAACTGGTGGCGACCGAAGACAGCCCGCTGGTGCAAAAAGAGCAGGAGCTCAACCACCAGCTCAGCCAGCAGCTGATCGGTGCCACCACCAGCCTCAACTCGCTGGTCCAGAAAAACCTGCAAGCCAAGAGCTGGCTGGAGCGCGGCATCCAGACCGAGCGCAACCTCAATGAACAGGTGCAGATGCTCAAGGGCAATCTGCTGCTGTCGCGCATCCTCTATCAGCTCTACCAGCAGCTGGAAGCGGCACCCACCATCGCCGTCAAAAACCTGGAAGAGCAGATCGCCGATCTCCATCTGGCCCAGTTTGAACTGAGCCAGCAGCGTGACCAGCTGTTCCAGAAGAACCTCTATCTGGACAATCTGATCGCCGGCAGCAAGGATCCGGTCAGCGAAGAGGACAAGGAGAACCTTGCCAAGCTGCTCGATACCCGCATCAATCTGCTCGATCAGCTCAACCGCCAACTCGACAGCCAGCTCACCAACGCCATCAGCCTGCAGCTGACCCAGCAGCAGCTGGCGCGGGTCTATGCCTCTATCGAATTTACCCTGCAGCAACACATCTTCTGGGTAAGCAGCAACAAGCCCATCGACAGCAAGTGGTTTATCAGCTGGCCCGCCCAGGCCTACAAACAGGCCTCCGACTGGGTATTGAAACCGGACTGGAAACGCTGGCGCGAAGAGCTCTTGGGGATCTCCCTGCTTGCCTTCCCGCTGCTGCTGATCGGCGGCCTGCTGGTCTGGAAACGTCCGGCGCTGGTTGAGCGCGAGAAGAAGATCACCAAGGACCTTGGCCGTTTCCGTCAGGACAGCCAGTGGCACACCCCGCGCGCCCTGCTCTATACCGTGCTGCAACGCCTGCCGGGCAGCATGTTCATTCTGGCTGGCGGTCTGCTGCTCACCTACTGCGGTCTGCTCAGTCCCAAGCTGATGTTCCAGATCACCCTGAACCTCGCCCTCGGTTATCTGGTGTTCAGCGTCTATCTGGCGGTGATGCGCCCGGGCGGCATCGCCGAAACCCACTTCCGGATCCCGAAAGCGGAGCTGCAGGCCAAGCGCAACAGCATGCGCTACATCTGGTTGCCACTGCTGCCGCTCATCATGCTCGCAACCAAGGCGGTGGTTGAACCCTCCACCCTGGGCAACGACGTGATCGGCCAGGCCATGACCCTGACCCTGCTGGGGCTGGCCGCCTATCTGGTGTTCCCCATCTCCCGCGCCCGCATCAAGGGCGAGGCGAGCATGCAGAAGTCGCTGATCGCCATCGCTCTGGCGCTGGCGCCGGTGGCGCTGATCGTGCTGGCCGTGCTCGGTTACTACTACACCGCGCTGAAGCTGACCGGTCGCCTGATCGAATCCTTCTACCTCATCATAATCTGGAGCCTGGTCTACCGCACCGCCCTGCGTGGTCTGGAGCTGGCAGCCCGTCGTCTGGCCTACCGCCGTGCGGTGGCCAAGCGTGAGCACAAATCTTCGGAAGATGCGGAAGGTGGCGAGTCCATCGAAGAGCAGCCCATGGATCTGGAGGATGTCAGCCAGCAGTCCCTGCGTCTGACCCGTACCGTGCTGATGCTGATCTTCGGCGTCGCCTTCTACTGGCTCTGGTCCGATCTGGTCGCGGTCTTCTCCTACCTCGACAGCATGGTGCTGTGGCACCGCAGCGAAGGCACCGGCGCCAACGCCGTGCTCTTCCCCATCAGCCTGAGTGACGTGCTGATTGGCTTCCTGCTGCTCGGCGGTGCCTGGTCACTGGCGCGCAACCTGCCGGGCTTGCTGGAGGTGCTGGTGCTCTCCAAGCTCAATCTGGCTCAGGGGACCGCCTACGCCATCACCACCATGCTCAACTACGTGCTGATCGGCTTTGGCTCCCTGACCGCTCTCTCCATGATGGGCGTGCAGTGGGACAAGCTGCAGTGGGTAGCGGGTGGTCTGTCAGTCGGTATCGGTTTCGGCATGAAGGAGATCCTCTCCAACTTCGTCTCCGGCATCATCATCCTGTTCGAGCGTCCGGTGCGGATCGGTGACACCGTCACCATCGGCTCCTTCTCCGGTACCGTCTCGCGGATCCGCATTCGCGCCACCACCCTGACCGACTTCGACCGCAAAGAGGTGATCATCCCCAACCAGCAGTTGATGACAGAACGGCTCATCAACTGGTCGCTGAGTGACACCGTCACCCGGGTGATCGTGCGGGTGGGCGTGGCGTACGGCTCGGATCTGGAGCTGACCCGCACCCTGCTGAAACAGGCGGCCGACGAAAACAGCCGGGTGCTGAAAGACCCGGCCCCCATCGTCTACTTCCTCACCTTTGGCGCCAGCACGCTGGATCACGAGCTGCGCTTCTTCGTGAGCGAACTGGGTGATCGCAACCCGGCGGTAGACGAGTTGAACCGCAAGATCGACCAGCTGTTCCGCGAGAACGGCATCGAGATCGCCTTCAACCAGATGGATGTCTACATCAAGAACATGCAAGGCGAAGAGCAGAAGGTGGAGTCCAACTCCGCCGCCCTGCCGCCGCCCGCGGAAGATGGCAAGCAGCCAGCCTGATAGCGAACTGCATTAATCTGATAGCAACAGCCGCTCACCCAGGTGAGCGGCTTTTTTATGCCAGTCTATGGCGATAGAGACAGTTATCCATTGCCAGCATGGCTGGCCGCCGCACAACAGGCAGCCATCACCTTTGATAAAATATAAAGAGAAATAAAAGTCTAAAAACAAACACTTGCCCTACACCACTACTTACCGCATGGATGAAACCTGCGCCCTTCTCCCCTCACTGCTTACCCCATACTGTGCTCGCTCCGGCTCTCGGACTTTTATAACTTTTTTTAATTTTATTTGAGTGTCCTCTTCATCCTGACCATTGCAAAGTGGCGCCATTCCAGCGCCGGGCCCTGTGACCACCGCCCGGCTGACACCGACTTGCTCATTTGATAATTGAAAGGATCCGAGAGATGAAACACTCCTTGATGGTAATGGGGTTGGCCGCCTGTCTGGCATTGAGCGGCTGCCAGAATATGGACACCAAGAAAGTCCTGATTGGTGCAGCTGCGCTGGGTGCCATCGGCGCCGCTGGCTATTACGCCGGGAAAAAGCACAGCGATAACAAACACGACCATGATGGCCAGCATGACGATAGCGATGACCAGCATATGGCCACCAGCAAGATGCCCCGTTACTGCTCGGGGGAAGCAGCCAGCAAATTCCATGTCTCCCCGCGCGATATCACCACCGAGTCGGCAGAAGAGAGTGGCCACAGATACAAGGTCTATGGCCAGTACGAGACCGACGATGATGCGGTCGACTTTACCTGCACCTTCAATCACGACGGTCGCTTCCTCTCGGTCGTTCGCAGCTGATTAGCCAGCGGTTACAGCCAATCACCACAGGCTCCCCATACAGGACACTCACGATGAAACAGCAACGCAGCATGATCGCCAGCCTCATTGCGCTGGCCCTGATCGGCCTCGCGCCATGCGCCGGTGCCGCCAGCGGCCACTCCGGGGTGGATCTGGCCAGCATGGATAACAGCGTGCGCGCGGCGGACGATCTGTTTCGCCACGTCAACGGCAACTGGCTGGCCCAGACCCAAATACCGGATGACATGCCGGGGCAGACCATCGGCAATCTGCTGGCGGACAAGTCGCTGGAGGATCGCAAGGTGTTGCTGGAGGAGCTGCTCAAGCGCCCGCAACAGGCCGGAACCTCTCACCAGCAGATCGCCGATCTCTACGCCAGCTATCTGGATCAGGCCGGGCGGGATGCCAAAGGGCTGACCCCCATTCAGCCGCTGCGCGACGAGATCATGGCCATCCATGATGGCGCCTCGCTGGCCACCTACTTTGCCCGGGTTAACAAGCTGGGGGGCGGCGCTCCCTTTGGTATCGGGTTCATGGCCGACAAGAAACAGCCTGACAGCTACGGGATCTACCTGCAGCAATCCGGCCTCGGTCTGCCGGATCGGGACTACTACCTGAAAGAAGATACCGCCAGCAAGACACTGCGGGCCAGCTACGAGCAGTTCATTACCGCCCTGCTCAACCATGCCGGCGTCGAGGGGGCAAGCGAACAGGCCCATCGCATTCTGGCGCTGGAGACCCGCCTCGCCAGCCTGCAGTGGGACAGAGTCAAGCTGCGGGATGACAACCTCACCTACAACAAACTGCCCATCGCTCGCCTCAGTCAGTTGCTGCCCACCCTGGATTGGCAACGCTACCTGACAGAGGCCGGTATCGCCGGGGAAACGGAGACCATCGTCAGTGAGCCGGACTATCTGGAGAAGCTGGCCGCAGTGATGCAGGAGACCAGCATCGCGCAGTGGCAATCCTACTGCCTGTTCCATCTGCTACGCACATATGCGCCCTATCTCGACAGCCAGAGCAATGCCCTGCACTTCGCTTTCTACGGCACAACCCTGAGCGGCATCCCCCGGCAACGGGAGCCCTGGAAGCAGGCCATGGAGGTGCTGGACGACTATCTGGGTCAGGCGGTGGGCAAACTCTACGTGGATCGCTACTTCCCGGCCGAAGCCAAGGCACAGATGGCGACCATGGTGCGCAATCTGATCGCTGCCTATCGCCAGGAGATCGGTGGGCTCGACTGGATGTCTGCACCGACCAAGCAGCAGGCGCTGGCGAAACTGGAGAAGGTACGGGTCAAGATCGGCTATCCCGACCAGTGGCAGGATTACAGCGCAATCGAGATCCGTCCCGATGATCTGGTCGGCAATGCCCAGCGCGCGGCCACGGTGCGTTACAACGAGCACCTTGCCCGCCTCCATCAACCGGTGGATCGGGAGGAGTGGTTCGACAATCCGCAGACGGTGAACGCCTACTACAGCCCGAACAACAACGAGATCGTCTTCCCGGCAGCCATACTTCAACCGCCCTACTTCGATCTGAAGGCGGATGATGCGGTCAACTATGGCGCCATCGGCGCGGTCATCGGTCACGAGTTGAGCCATGGTTTCGATGATCAGGGAGCCAAATTCGATGGCAACGGTGCCTTGCACAACTGGTGGGCTCCGGACGATCTCAAGGAGTTCACCGCCAGAGCGCAAAAACTGGCAAAACAGTACGACCGTTTCGAGCCCACCAAGGGGGAGCATGTCAATGGCCAGCTGACCCTTGGCGAGAACATCGGCGATCTCGGCGGCTTGACCATCGCCCACAAGGCGTACCGGCTCGCCCTAGGCAACCGCCAGCCAGCGGTGCTCGATGGCTTCACCGCCGAGCAGCGCTTCTTTATCGGCTGGGCGCAGGTGTGGAAAGGGAAGTACCGGCCCGAGCTCGCTGCCGTTCTGCTCAAGACAGATCCCCACTCGCCGCTGGAGTACCGGGTCAATGGCGTCGTCGCGAATATGCCGGCCTTCTATCGCGCCTTTGCCATCAAGCCGGGAGACAAGCTCTATCTGCCACCTTCCGAGCGTGTGAAGATTTGGTGACCACCAGTAGGGGCCCTGGCCCGAAAAGCTCCAGCAGATGGACCACCTCCACCTGAGCTGAAGATGACCGACACAGGGAGTGTCTGTTTTACCCTGCCTGGTTTTCCCGACCCACATGTGCCTGACCATGTGGGTTTTTTTGACCCTTTTGCCTCGCCGCTTCTCCTCAGCCTGCCCAGCTTTCACCCGATACGGCCACGGCAAACAACCCCGCCATTTTCTCGCCTTTGCCATTGGCTGAAAAACCGGCGGCGTAACCACCATAAATCGGTTTACCACCACACTGGTCTGACCTATGGTAAAGCATATAAAAGATGCATCGTGGAGCTGCTTTTCCTATGAATGACCGAGAACTGCAACAGATCCTGTTTCGCTCCTTCGATGTGATCCCGCTGCCTATTCTGGTGTCCGAATCCATTGCCCGTCACGATGGCTGCTCACCCGACATGATCCCTCAGCGGCGCCACCGCTTCCTGAATAAAGCCTTTATTGAGCAGTTGGGCTACAACCTTAACGATCTGCCGGACATGGCCTCCTGGTTTCAGGTCGCCTACCCGGATGAAGGGTATCGCCGCACCATCATCGACTCCTGGCACTCCCAGGTGGAACAGAGCTTGTCGCAAGGGCTGGAGGTCGCCGAGATGCCTGCGCTGATCCGCTGCAAGAGCGGTCAGTCACGCTGGTTTATCGTCACTGCCCAGCTGGGAGCCGATGCCATCCCGGATGGCCATATCGTCACCTTTCGCGATATCCACGACCTGCAGTGCATGGTGGAAGAGGTGAGCCGCCTCTCCTGCACCGATCCGCTCACCGAACTGACCAACCGGCGTGGCGCCCAGCAACAGTTGCAGGCCCTTTGGTTGCAGGGTGAGCCCCTCTCGGTGGTGTTGGGAGATATCGACCATTTCAAGCAAGTCAATGACCGCTATGGCCACCCTGCGGGCGATGCCGCGCTCTGCGCCGTCGCCCACGCCATGGCGAGCCAGCTGTTGCCGGGGGAGAGTCTGGCCCGTTGGGGCGGAGAGGAGTTTCTGCTGATCCTGCCTGGTTGCGATATTGAACAGGCAGCACGGCGCGCCGAACACCTGCGCCAGCATGTCAGTACCACCCGCTTGCCATGGCAGGGGAAGCAGCTATCCCTCACCATCAGTCTGGGGTGTGCCAGCATGAAGGGGCAGGAGGGCATCGACTATCTGCTGATGATGGCAGACCGGGCCCTTTATCAGGCCAAGGATCAGGGCCGTAACCGGGTTGTCATCTCGACGGAATAGAGTGATCACCAGAAAGGAAAGCCGACTCGCGGCCATAAAAAAACCGAAGCACAAGGCTTCGGTTTTTTACTGCGCAACTGGCGTGAAGCCAGCCGGGCATTACTTCTTGATACGGATAACCGGGGTCTCGCCCACAGTCACGGCACCAGTCATTTTGATCAGCTCTTTGATCTCGTCCATGTTGGAGATGACAACCGGAGTCAGGGTAGACTTGGCTTTCGCTTCCAGAACGGCCAGATCGAACTCGATGATGGTGTCGCCGCGCTTGACCTGTTGACCTTCCTGAGCGATACGCTTGAAGCCTTCGCCTTTCAGTTCAACGGTGTCGATACCGAAGTGAACGAACAGCTCGATACCGGAGTCGGATTCCAGAGAGAACGCGTGGTTGGTCTCGAAAATCTTGCCGATGGTACCATCGCACGGCGCAACCATCTTGTTGCCAGCCGGCTTGATGGCGATACCGTCACCAACGATCTTCTCGGCGAAGACAACGTCAGGCACATCTTCGATCGGCACGATTTCGCCAGACAGCGGAGCAAAAATTTCGATGCCGCCGGTGTCAGAGCTATCGTCGGAAACCAGTTTCTTCAGTTTATCAAACAGACCCATATAAAGCTCCTAGAGATGATTTGTCGCTGTTTGCAGCCGATCTTAGCAGACTGCTTTCTGCTTAATAAAGTTATCTACGCATGCTTCGATTTCAGCGGCGGTGGCAAAGCTCAGTGCTTGATCAGCCATTGCCTTCACATCTTCGAAGTTGGTGTTGCGGATAAGCTTCTTGATACGCGGTACAGAGATGGCGCTCATGGAGAACTCATCCAGACCCATACCCAGCAGCAGCAGGGTAGCGCGCTCGTCACCAGCCAGTTCACCACACATACCGGTCCACTTGCCTTCGGCGTGGGACGCATCGATAACCATCTTGATCAGGGTCAGGACGGAGGGTGACAGCGGGTTGTACATGGCGGAGATCATCTCGTTACCACGATCGACAGCCAGAGTGTACTGGGTCAGGTCGTTGGTACCGATACTGAAGAAATCCACTTCCTTGGCCAGATGATGAGCCATCACGGCAGCGGCCGGGGTCTCGATCATGATACCCACTTCGATGGATTCATCAAAGGCTTTGCCTTCGGCACGCAGTTCGGCTTTCAGCGTCTCTACGGTGGCTTTCAGGCTACGGAACTCTTCGACAGAGATGATCATCGGGAACATGATGCGCAGTTTGCCGAAGGCAGAGGCGCGCAGAATGGCCCGCAGCTGAGCGTGCATGATGTCTTCGCGGTCGAAGAAAATACGCACGGCACGCCAGCCCAGGAAGGGGTTCATCTCTTTCGGGAAATTCATGTAGGGCAGCTCTTTGTCGCCACCAATGTCCATGGTACGCACGATGATCGGCTGATCCGGCATCGCTTCGGCCACTTCTTTGTAGGCTTTGAACTGCTCGTCTTCGGTCGGCAGCGCGTCACGGTCCATGAACAGGAACTCGGTACGGTACAGACCCACGCCTTCGGCGCCATTGCGGATGGCACCTTCGGTATCCTTGACGGTACCGATGTTGGCGCACACTTCGACCTGATGACCATCCAGCGTGATGGCGGGCAGATCTTTCAGCTTGGCCAGCTCATCTTTCTCGGCCTGGAACTGAGCCTGGAACTTCTTGGCTTCGGTCAGCTGTTCAGCGGTCGGATTGATGATGATCTGGTTGTTGATCGCATCCAGCACCAGCATGTCACCGTTCTTGACGCGCTCGGTGATGTCGTTGGTGCCTACCACGGCTGGCAGCTCCAGGGAGCGGGCCATGATGGAGGTGTGAGAGGTACGGCCACCGATGTCGGTGACGAAACCCAGCACATATTTCAGGTTGATCTGAGCGGTTTCAGACGGGGTCAGGTCTTTGGCGACCAGGATCACCTCTTCGTCGATGGTGCTCAGGTTGACAACGGCGATGCCCAGTACGTTCTTGACCAGACGGGTACCGATGTCACGGAAGTCGGTAGCGCGTTCGCGCAGATAAGGGTCATCCAGCTCGGCCATCATCTTGGCGTACTGTTCGATCACCTCATAGATGGCTTTGTCAGCGGAAGCCTTGTTCTCTTTGATGAAGGATTTGATATCCCCTTCCAGCTCCTCATCTTCGAGCAGCATGATGTGGCCTTCGAAGATGGCCTCTTTTTCCTCACCGAAGGTGCGACCGGCCATCTCTTTGATGGCTTCCAGCTGGGTAGCTGACTTGGTACGAGCTTCGAGGAAACGGTTGATCTCGGCATCAATCTGGTCAGCAGAGATTTTGCCCTGATTGATAACGATTTCATCTTCTTTCAGAAGAAGCGCCTTACCGAATGCGATACCGGGGGACGCAAGAATGCCAGATATCATAATCCTTCCTATTAAAACGACTGTGGGGGAGGAATCTAAAGCTGGATTACTCCAGCTCGTCCATCAGGGCAACCAGCTTCTCAACAGCTTGCTGAGCATCCGGGCCATCAGCCTGGATAGTTACGTTGGTACCTTTGGTCAGGCCCAGGGTCTGCAGCTTGAACAGGCTCTTGGCGCTGGCGGACTTGCCACCGGAGACCACAGTGATCTCGCTTTGGAATTCTTTGGCTTCTTTCACGAACTGAGCTGCCGGACGGGTGTGCAGGCCGTTTTCAGCAGTAATAACAACAGACTTCTCGTACATGGTTTCACCCCATATTATTGATATTTTTTGGTGGATTGGTCGTTTTTGAAGCAACCTGACCCACCGTGTCAGTATGGATATGTTGTAAAGTAACGAAAGCAGACCCGCAATGGTTTAATCCAGGTCAAGTTTCTGTGCAGTAATCGGCGCGCTGGTTGGCAATTTTCAGTTATTGGGCTACAAGCCGCATCAGGACTGGCCTGAAATTATTTTATAACGAAAAATAACACTTTGTTACTTTGTGATACCCAGCCAGCAAACACCGCGTGACGCCGCACAGGATATGAGATTTAGAGCGGAATGTCTGCTTTTTTTCTCACTCCGGAACTTGTTATTTTACCCCAAAAAATAAGGATCAAGTGACACTAACAGGGGTTGAGTCTAGCCCATAAAGAAGCGGCGCTCCTGGGAGCGCCGCTGTTTTGAAAGATTCCGATCAGTTACTGCTGCAGTTCCTGCTCGCTGAACACCCCGGCAAACAGGGCGCTGGAGAGGTAACGTTCCGCCGCACTCGGCAGGATGACCACTATGGTTTTGCCCGCAAATTCCGGCAGCTCGGCAAGACGGCTGGCAGCCACCACCGCAGCACCGGAGCTGATACCGGCCAGGATCCCCTCCTCCTCCATCAGGCGACGGGCCATCTCGATGGCTTCATCGCTGGTCACCTTCTCCACCCGATCGATGAGGGAGAGGTCTAGGTTGCCCGGGATAAAGCCGGCGCCGATCCCTTGGATCTTGTGGGGGCCCGGTTTGATCTCTTCTCCGGCCAGCTTCTGGCTGATGACCGGCGACTCGGCCGGTTCGACCGCGACAGAGACCACCGCCTTGCCCTGGGTCTTCTTCAGGTAGCGGGAGACACCGGTAATGGTGCCGCCGGTACCGACCCCGGCCACGAACACATCCACTTCGCCGTCAGTGGCATCCCAAATCTCGGGGCCGGTGGTCTTTTCGTGGATCTCCGGGTTGGCCGGGTTTTCAAACTGTTGCAGCAACACATACTTACCCGGCTCGGACTCGAGGATTTCGTTGGCCTTGGCAATGGCCCCCTTCATGCCGAGCGGCCCTTCGGTCAGCACCAGATTGGCACCGAGCGCCTTGAGCAACTTGCGGCGCTCCAGGCTCATGGTGGCCGGCATGGTCAGGGTGATGGGATAGCCGCGAGCTGCCGCGACAAAGGCCAGAGCAATACCTGTGTTGCCGCTGGTGGGCTCGATGATCTCCTTCCCCTTGGTCAGGATACCGCGCTTCTCGGCATCCCAGATCAGGTTGGCACCGATCCGGCACTTGACGCTGAAGCTGGGGTTGCGGCTCTCGATCTTGGCCAGCACGCGACCTTTGGTAACACGGTTGAGACGAACCAGCGGGGTGTGACCGATAGTCTGGCTGTTGTCCTCAAAAATTTTGCTCATGGCGCTATCCCTGTGTTTGTTACGACGATGAAACAAGATTACCCTGTGGTTTCTGAATGAGAAGTGACTATTCGTTATAACCATATGGTATTACAACATATAGAGCTTATTCTCTCTGGCCCCTGACTCAGGGCGCCAATCGTCAAAGGAACCGACGTTATGGGATTTTCAGGAAGCAGCCAGTATCTCGCCTCCGATGCATTGAAGATGGCGGTCAATGCCGCCATCACCCTCGAAAAACCGCTGCTGATCAAAGGGGAGCCGGGCACCGGCAAGACGGTACTGGCAGAAGCGGTCGCCGACCATCTCGGCACCGATCTCATTGCCTGGCATATCAAGTCCACCACCAAGGCTCAGCAGGGACTCTACGAATATGATGCGGTGGCCCGGCTGCGGGACTCCCAGCTCGGCGACCCCAGAGTGGCCGATATCAGTCACTACATTCGTAAAGGCAAGTTGTGGCAGGCCTTCAGCGCCGAGCAGCGACCTGTGCTGCTGATCGACGAGATCGACAAGGCCGACATCGAATTCCCCAACGATCTGCTGCTGGAGCTGGATCGGATGGAGTTCGACGTCTACGAGACCGGCGAACGAGTCAAGGCGCGACAGCGGCCTGTGGTCATCATCACCTCCAACAACGAAAAAGAGCTGCCGGATGCCTTCCTGCGCCGCTGTTTCTTCCACTACATCCGCTTCCCCGACAAGGCCGAGATGCAGGCCATCGTCAAACTCCACTACCCCGACCTCAAGGAGAGCCTGCTTGGCGAGGCAATGGAGCTCTTCTTCGAGCTGCGCGAGGTAGAGGGACTGCGCAAGAAACCCTCCACCTCGGAGCTGCTGGACTGGATCCGCCTGCTCTTGGCCGACGATATCGCCCCCGAGGCAATGCGCGCCCGCGAGCCCGGCAAGCTGGTGCCCGCGCTCTATGGCGCCCTGCTCAAGACCGAGCAGGACCTGCATCTCTTCGAGAAGCTCGCCTTTCTGGCCCGGCGCGGCAGCTGACCCATGCTGATCGACTTTTTTACCCATCTGCGCCGCCACAAGCTCCCCTGCAGCCTGCGCGAACTGCTGGACTTGCACGCCGCACTGGCTGCCCGGCTGGTTGCTGTCGATATGGAGGAGTTCTACCAGCTCTCCCGCTGCCTGCTGGTAAAAGACGAGGCCCACTACGATCGCTTCGATCGCGCCTTCGCCGAATACTACGAGGGGCTGGAAGCCATTCCCCTGCTGCCGGAGAGCCTGCCCGAGGAGTGGCTGCGCAAGGAGTTCGAGCGACTGCTGAGCCCAGAGGAGAAGGCGCTGCTCAAATCCCTCGGCGGACTCGACAAGCTGCTGGAAACCCTCAACCAGCGCTTGCGCGAGCAGAAAGAGCGCCACGCCGGCGGCAACAAGTGGGTGGGAACCGGTGGCAGCAGCCCGTTTGGCCATGGCGGTTTTCACCCCGAGGGCGTTCGCATGGGTGGAGAGGGGCAGCACGGCAAGGCGGCCAAGGTATGGGAGGCCCGTCACTATCGCAACTTCAGCGATGACTCGCCGCTTGGCCAGCGCGCCATTCAGCTCGCGCTGCGCAAACTCAGGCGTTGGGTGCGCAGAGGCAATCCCGACGAGCTGGATCTCGACGACACCATAAAAAGCTCTGCCCGCCAGGGCTGGCTCGATGTGAAGCTGCGGCCCGAGCGCCACAACGGGGTGAAGCTGCTGGTTTTCTTCGATGTGGGGGGCTCCATGGATGCCCACGTGGCAGAGGTGCAGCGCCTCTTCTCCGCGTTGCGCCACGAGTTCAAGCATCTGGAGTACTTCTATTTTCACAACTGCCTCTATGACTTCGTCTGGAAGGATAACGCCCGCCGCTTTGAGGAGCGGTTCGATACCCTGCGCCTGCTGCGCACCTACGGCAGCGACTACCGGGTGATCCTGGTGGGGGATGCCACCATGGGCCCCTACGAGATCACCTGGCCGGGTGGCAGTGTCGAGCTGTGGAACGAAGAGTCGGGTCAGGTGTGGCTCACCCGCTTGCAGCAGCACTTTCCCAAACTGGTGTGGATCAACCCCACCCCACGGCGGGAGTGGCTCTGGCATCCCTCTATCAAGCTGATGAATGACGTGGTTGGCGGGCGGATGCATCCGCTGACCCTGGCGGGTCTCGCTGCGGCGATCGACCAGCTGTAACCCTCTCTACCCTATAAACCGACAAGCCGGGAACGCACCCGGCGAGGAGCAAAGATGACCTCTATCGTGATCAGTGGCTCAGGCCTCTATACCCCACCCTTTGCCGTCAGCAATGAAGAGCTGGTGTCCGCCTTCAACCAGTATGTGGATCTCTACAACGAGGAGAACGCCTCCGCCATCGACGCCGGCCAGCTCCCCGCCAAGCAGCACTCCAGCTGCGAGTTCATCGAGAAGGCCTCCGGCATCAAGAGCCGTTATCTGGTGAGTCGCGAGGGTGTGCTCAACCCCGACATCATGCAGCCGCTGCTGGCTGAGCGGCCCGATGAGATGCCCTCCATCATGGTGGAGATGGCGGTGGCCGCCGCCGAGCAGGCGCTGATCGCCGCCGGCCGCGAGCCCGGCGAGATCGATCTGGTGATCGTCGCCGCCTCCAACATGCCGCGCCCCTATCCAGCGCTGGCCATCGAGCTGCAGCATTATCTGGGTGCGAGCGGCATGGCCTTTGACATGAATGTGGCCTGCTCGTCTGCCACCTTCGGCATCAAGACAGCCGCCGACATGCTGGCGGCAGGCACCGCCAACGTGGCGCTGGTAGTCAATCCGGAGATCTGCTCGGGGCACCTCAATTTTCGCGATCGGGATAGCCACTTTATCTTCGGCGATGCCTGCACCGCGGTGCTGCTGGAGCGAGCGGAAGATTGCAAGGTGGCCAACCCGTGGCAACTGGTAGCCAGCAAGCTGGTGACCCAGTACTCCAACAACATCCGCAACAACTTCGGCTTTCTGAACCGGCTGAGCCCGCGCACCCGCTACAGCGACGACAAGCTGTTTCGCCAGCAGGGGCGCAAGGTGTTCAAGGAGGTGTTGCCGCTGGTGTGCGATCAGATAGCCAACCAGCTCGATGAGCAGGGCTGGCCCGCCGAGAGCCTGAACCGGCTCTGGCTCCATCAGGCCAACCTCACCATGAACCAGTTCATCGGTCGCAAGCTGCTGGGCCACGATGCCAGCCAGCAGGAGGCGCCGGTCATTCTTGATAGCTATGGTAATACCAGCTCGGCGGGTTCCATCATCGCGTTTCATCTGTACAATCGCGACCTTCCTGCGGGGGCTCGCGGCGTACTGTGCTCCTTTGGCGCTGGCTACTCCATAGGTAGCCTGCTGCTGCGGCGCCTGTAATGGCGGGCCTCCCGCCGACATAACAATAACCAGCAACATGGGTGGGAATATGCAGAGGATCACGGGGCGTTGCGCCCTGCACTACGGGGTAACCCTGTCACTATTTTGTCTCTATGGCTGGCAGGTTTGCCCGTTTCTCGAGAGTCTCACCCTGCCCCAGTTGCTGGGGCCAACCCTGGTGACGTTCGCCATCATGTTCGCCGTACGCAATTGGCTGCTCTCAAGGCGGCCCCTGCCGCGCAACGGGCTGGACGGGTTTGGACTGGAGGTGGGTTTCTACCTGCTGGGAGCACTGCTGCTCTCGGGCTACAACGCACTGGCTCACGACTTTCCACTGGAGAGTCACCTCAAGGTGCTGCTAGGGATGACCACCCTCGGCTTTCTGGTGGCGGCCGACCTGACCCTAGAGCGGGATTGGAATCGGGCCAGAACACGGCAAGCCGAGCAGAGCCTGGCGCTGAGCCACCCGCTGGCCATGCCGCTGCCACGCAAGTTCACCCTCTTTACCCTGGCGACCCTCACCCTGCTGGGGGGCGTCTTCTTCTTGCTGTTCAACAAGGATCTGGAGTGGCTGGTGACGGTGGAGCGCAGCCTGCCGAGGGTCGATGCCCAGCACTACATCCTGTGGGAGATCGCCTTCGTAATGACGGTGACCTTCTGTTATCTCGCCCTCATTATTCACGGTTATGGTCGCAATCTCGGCCTATCCCTGCGCCAGCAGACCAGCACCATGGCCAGAGTACAGTGCGGTGACTTCGACGCCCGGGTGCCGGTCACCCGGGATGACGAGTTTGGCCTTATCGCAGCCAGCACCAATCAGATGATCGGCGAGCTGAAATCCCGCAGCGACGAGCTCAACCTGACCCGTGATGTGGCCATCCTCGGCCTCGCTTCGCTGGCGGAGACCCGGGACAACGAGACCGGCGCCCATATCATCCGCACCCAGAACTACGTGAAGGCACTGGCGCAATATCTCAGTCGCAACGACCGGGATCGCTACCCGCTCGATGACGCCACCATCGACCTGCTGTTCAAATCGGCGCCCCTGCACGATGTGGGCAAGGTGGGCATTCCAGACGCCATCCTGCTCAAACCGGGCAAGCTGACCGGCGAGGAGTTCGCCATCATGAAGCGCCACCCGCAGATCGGCGCCGATGCGCTGGCCAGTGCCGAGGCGCAGCTGGGCTCCAACTCCTTCCTGCGGCTGGCCCGGGAGATCTCCCTCACCCACCACGAAAAGTGGGATGGCAGCGGCTATCCGGCAGGGCTGGCGGGTGAAGATATTCCTCTCTCTGGGCGCTTGATGGCGGTGGCGGATGTCTACGATGCGCTCATCTCGAAGCGGGTCTACAAACCCGCCTTCAGCCATGAGGAGGCGAAAGAGATCATCGTGAAGGGGAGCGGCAGCCATTTTGATCCCGGCATTGTCGCGGCTTTTCTCGCCTGCGAGGCGCAGTTCAGGGAGATTGCCGCACAGTTTCAGGATCACCACTGAGCAGGCGCATCCCGACCCTTTGCCGTGATGGCTGACAGGGCACACGTGTCATAAAATGCGCGCAAGCGGCATGCGCCACGTCGGGCCGATATTGATATTTCCCTTTATTTACAGATGTTTTTTGTCATTTTGTGATCCGGGTTCGTACCGATGACGCAACCGGGATCACAAGATGGCAGGAAAAGGCCGCAATTTGCCCTCCTGCGCCAATGATGGCTTCCAATGAAAGCGAGGTTTGCTATCATCCGGAGACATTTTTCATCTGTCGCCGGCTACAAAAGAATACCCTCATGTACACACAGTTCTTCGGCCTCTCGGAACACCCGTTTTCCATCTCGCCCAATCCCAAATACCTCTATATGAGCGAGCGCCACGGCGAAGCCCTTGCTCATCTCAACTATGGATTGCAGGATGGCGGCGGCTTTGTGCTGCTAACCGGCGAAGTGGGCACCGGCAAGACCACCGTCTCCCGCTGCCTGCTGCAACAGCTCCCCGCCGAGACCGAGATCGCCTATATCCTCAACCCCTCCCTGACCGAACGGGATCTGCTGGCCGCCATCTGTGACGAGTTTCAACTCCCCTATCCCGAAGATGCCGGGATCAAGCGGCTGTTCGACCTTATTCGCGATCACCTGCTGGCCAACCTGGCGGCAGGCAAACGCAGCGTGGTACTGGTGGATGAGGCGCAGCACCTGCTGCCCGGCGTACTGGAGCAGCTGCGTCTGCTCACCAACCTCGAAACCGACGAACGAAAACTGCTGCAAGTGGTGCTGATCGGTCAGCCCGAGCTGCAACAGATGCTGCGCCAACCCCTGCTGCGTCAGCTGGCCCAGCGCATTACCGCCCGCTATCACCTGCTGCCGCTCTCTCACAGCGATGTGGATGCCTACGTCCGCTTCCGGCTGCAGGTCGCGGGCTGCGTACAACCCATCTTCACCCCGCGCGCCATCAAGACGCTTCATCGCCTGAGTGGCGGCATCCCCCGTTTCATCAACCTCATCTGTGACCGCGCCCTGATCGCCGCTTTCGCCCGTGGCAGCTACAAAATTATCCACAGCGATATCAGCCAGGCTGCCTTCGAGGTCAATGGCGTTCGGGACGAAGGAAGCTGGGCCTCCGGTCTGATGGTGACGCTGGCGGGCGCCCTGCTAGTGGCCGCAGGCTGGTGGGGCTGGCAATTTTTCGGCGTGTTCCCCACCCGTCCGGTAGTCAAGGTCGAGGTACCGGTCACCATCGACGAAACCGCCGAGCAGCAGGAGCAGCTGACCGCGGCGATCAATCAGGCCATCGACCCCGACAGCGCCATGCAGAATCTCTATCGGGTCTGGGGTTATGAACCGGAACCGTTCGAGGCAACCTGTGACAATGCGCCCCGTGCCGGTCTGCGCTGTCAGGAGGGAGAGGCAAGCCTTGACGAGCTGCGCGCCCTGCAGTATCCCGCCATGATCGCGCTCACTGACCAGACTGGCGGTCTCTACTACGCGACCCTGGTCAATCTGGGGCCGAACAAGGCCAGCCTGATGATCGGCGACCAAAGCTGGCAGGTGGATCGCCAGTGGCTCAGCGACAACTGGGGCGGCAGCTACACCCTGCTCTGGCGCATGCCGAAAGGGGGGGTGAGCCTGATCGCCAGCAATGCCGGTCAGACCCAGATCCAGTGGCTCGACAACGCCCTGAGCCGTGCGCTGCAACAACCCGAGCGCAAGGTGCGCCGTTTCGATGGCGAGCTCAAGAACAAGCTGCAGCAGTTCCAGCGGGATCAGGGGCTCACCCCTGATGGCATCGCTGGCAGCAACACCCTGCTGCGTCTCAGCGCCCTCTCCGGTGAACCCATGCCCAGACTGGAGGAGGCCTCCTGATGTCTACCCTGCTCAAGGCGCTGCGCCGTGCGCAGCAACCGCAACTCTCCGCCCATATTCCGGCCATGGGCTTGCCCATGCCCCGGGAAGAGGAGCGCAGCCCACGCCGCATCGGCTGGCTGCTGGCTCCCCTGGCCTTGCTGCTGGGGGCGGGCGCCAACTATGGCTGGCATCTGATCCACCTGCGCCCCATCGAGGAGAAGGTGGAGGTGAAAGAGGTGATCACTCCACCCTTCGTGCGGGTTGAACCCAAGGCAATGGTGACCCGTCCGCTGCCCCCGCCCCTGCCGGAGCCAGTGGTCCAACCCAGAGCAGTGGCCAAAAACGAGGGGACCAGTCAGGGAAATACCCCCGCGCTGAGTCTGGCCGAGCAGCTGATGAAAGCCCTCAATGAAACCCCATTGCAGGAGACGCCACACGCCACCGGCCAGAACAACGTGCAACCGGCCCAGTTGATGACGCTGGGCTCGGCACCCCAGTCGGTGCGCCAGCAGGTACCGCAATTGAGCTATGGCTCTCATGTGTTCTCCTCCAACCCCGCCAAGCGAGCCGTGGTGCTCAATGGCCGGGAATACCGGGAGGGGAGCGAAATCGCCCCGGGGGTCGTGCTCGCCACCATCGACCAGCAATACATAGTGCTTCAGGTCGCCGGACAGAGCGTGACCCTCAAGGCGCTGCAGGATTGGCGAGGATGAGTACGCACCGAGCCCTGATGTTCGCAGGCAAGCCGGATGCACCTCACCTGAGTGCCACTTTTGTGAGCATTCAAAGGTTTACGGTGTGATGAAATATCCATTTTTACGGTTTGGCGCGCCCCGACCCGTTGTGTCACAGCCACCGGCCGTACACAATACGCAGCCGCCCCAGAGCCTGGAATTTGTTGATTAATATGACGCTACGATTCAGGGATGACATCTTGACCATGCTGCTGGCCCAGTGCCGGCGGCTTCCCATGACCAGAGTCACCCAGGTGGCCTTTCTGGCGCTGTTGATCATGCTGGCCCAGCAGAGCGCCGCCCTCACCTGGCGTCTGCTCACCCTGGCAAGCCCGCAAACCAGTCAACCGTGGCAACCCTCCGCCGTGGCGGTCAACGGCCAGAGCAACCCGCGCCTTGAACTGGGCGAGGTGAGCCGACTGGCGCTGTTTGGCAAGGCGATCCCCAAGGCGCAGGCCAAAGCCGCCGTGGCCGCCAATGCGCCGCGTACCCAGCTCAATGCCCAGCTCAACGGGGTGCTGGCCAGCTCGGATCCCGCCAAATCCATCGCCATCATCGCCATGTCCGGCATCCAGAACTCCTATGGGGTCGGTGACATGATTGACGGCACCCAGGCGCGGATCCGGCAGGTCTATCCGGATCGGGTGATCATCGAGCGGGATGGCCGCGACGAGACCCTGATGCTGGATGGCGAGGAGTATGGCAAGCCGCTGCCGCAGACCAACGCCGCCCCCCTTGGATCCCTGCGCAGCGAGCTGATGGCCGATCCGGGCAAGATCACCGATTACCTCAATATTTCACCGGTTCAGGTGGATGGCCGCATGACCGGCTATCGCCTCAATCCGGGCAGCAATCCTGAGTTTTTCAACCAGAGCGGGCTGCAGGCCAATGACCTGGCCATCAGCATCAACGGGCTGGATTTACGGGACAACATGCAAGCCATGCAGGCGATGCAGCAGATGGCTGGCGCAACGGAAATGACAGTGACCGTCGAGCGACAGGGCGAACAGTTCGACATCTATGTGCGCTTGTCAGAATAATGATTTGGAGTCGTACCAATAATGACCACTAAAGGGAAAAGCTGGCGTCTGGCCACTATCGCAGCGGCACTGATGATGACGGGCTCAGCTTGGGCCACCGAATACTCTGCCAGTTTCAAGAACGCCGACATTGAAGAGTTCATCAATACGGTGGGCAAGAACCTCAATAAAACCATCATCATAGAGCCCTCGGTACGCGGCAAGATCAACGTGCGCAGCTACGACCTGCTCAATGAGGAGCAGTACTACCAGTTCTTCCTGAGCGTGCTCGACGTCTACGGCTTTGCCGTGGTGCCGATGGACAACGGGGTGCTCAAGGTGCTGCGCTCGCGGGATGCCAAGACCTCCGCCATTCCGGTGGTGGATGGCAGCAACCCGGGCATGGGCGACGAGATGGTGACCCGGGTCGTTCCGGTGCGCAACGTCTCGGTCCGTGAACTGGCGCCGCTGCTGCGCCAGCTCAACGACAACGCCGGTGGTGGCAACGTGGTGCACTACGAGCCCTCCAACGTGCTGCTGATCACCGGCCGCGCCGCCGTGGTCAACCGTCTGGTGGAGGTGGTGAACCGGGTCGACCGCGCAGGCGATCAGGATGTGGACATCATCAAGCTCAAGTTCGCCTCGGCGGGTGAAATGGTGCGGCTGGTGACCAATCTCAACAAGGATGGCAACCCACAGGGCGGCACCGCCTCCCTGCTGCTCTCCCCCAAGGTGGTGGCCGACGAGCGCACCAACTCGGTGGTGGTGAGTGGTGAGCCGAAAGCGCGCGCCCGCATCATCCAGATGGTGCGCCAGCTCGACCGCGACCTGCAAAGCCAGGGCAACACCCGGGTCTTTTACCTCAAATATGGCAAGGCCAAAGACATGGTCGAGGTGCTCAAGGGGGTCAGCTCCAGCATCGAGGCTGACAAGAAGGGCGGCGGCGCAACCACAGGTGGCGCCAGCATCGGCGGTGGCAAGCTGGCCATCTCCGCTGACGAGACCACCAATGCGCTGGTCATCACCGCCCAGCCGGACGTGATGTCCGAACTGGAGCAGGTGGTGGCCAAACTCGATATCCGCCGCGCCCAGGTGCTGGTGGAGGCGATCATCGTCGAGATGCAGGATGGCGACGGCCTCAGCCTTGGCGTCCAGTGGGGCAATGCCAACGGCGGCGGCACCCAGTTCACCAACTCGGGTCTGCCCCTCGGCAGCGCCATTGCGGCGGGCAAGGATTACCAGAATGGCAAGACCGACACCGCTGCCGGTCTGCTGAAAGAGTTCAACGGCATGGCCGCCGGTTTCTATCACGGCGACTGGGCCATGCTGGCCACGGCGCTGGCCTCCAACACCAAGAACGATATTCTCTCCACCCCGAGTATCGTCACCATGGACAACAAGGAGGCATCCTTCAACGTCGGTCAGGAGGTCCCGGTCCAGAGCGGTTCGCAAAGCTCCACCACCAGCGATCAGGTGTTCAACACCATCGAGCGCAAGACGGTGGGCACCAAGCTGGTGGTGACCCCGCAGATCAACGAAGGGGATTCGGTGCTGCTCAATATCGAGCAGGAGGTCTCCAGCGTCGCCCAGACCCAGGCGACCGGTACTGCCAACCTTGGCCCCACTTTCGATACCCGTACCGTCAAGAACGCGGTGCTGGTGAAAAGTGGCGAAACTGTGGTGCTGGGTGGTTTGATGGACGAACAGACCAAGGAGCAGGTCTCCAAGGTGCCCTTGCTTGGCGATATCCCGGTGCTGGGCTATCTGTTCCGCTCAACCTCCAACACCACCTCCAAGCGCAACCTGATGGTCTTTATCCGGCCAACCATCTTGCGTGATGCGGACGTCTATACCGGTGTCTCCAGCAACAAATACAGCCTGTTCCGCGCCGAGCAGCTCAATGCCGCCTCGCAGGAGGGGTATCTCACCTCCCCCGCCCGTCAGGTATTGCCTGCCTATGGCCAGGATGTGATGGTGTCGCCCGAGCTGCAAAAAGAGATCCAGAAGCAGATCAACGAGATGCGGAGCAGACAGCAAAGCACTGTCGAGACCACCACCCCGTTTGTGCAGAGTAAGCCCTGATGAGTGCCTACCATCTGGATGGAAGCGTCGGGCCTGCGCCACTGCCCGAGCTCCCCTTTGTCTTTGCCCGCAATTTCGGGGTGATCCTGATTGAGCGGGAGGGCGCCCCCGTGCTGCAGTGCCGCCCTGGCGTCACCCCGCAAGCCCTGCTGGAAGTGCGGCGGGTCGCGGGTTGCAGCTTCGCGGTGGAGCAACTCGACAACGAGGCCTTCGAAGAGCTGCTGATGGCTCACTACCAGCGAGACTCCTCCGAAGCGCGCCAGCTGATGGAAGATCTCGGCAACGAGATGGACTTCTTCGCCTTGGCCGAAGAGCTGCCGCAAAGCGAAGATCTGCTGGATGCCGATGACGACGCCCCCATCATTCGTCTCATCAACGCTATGCTGAGCGAGGCGATCAAGGAGGAGGCCTCCGATATCCATATCGAGACCTTTGAGCGGGCACTGGTCATTCGTTTTCGCATCGACGGGGTGCTGCGGGAGATCCTGCGCCCCCATCGCAAGCTGGCATCACTGCTGGTCTCGCGGATCAAGGTGATGTCGCGGATGGATATCGCCGAGAAGCGGGTACCACAGGATGGCCGAATCTCGTTGCGTATCGGCGGTCGCGCCGTCGACGTGCGGGTCTCCACCATGCCGTCCAGCTACGGCGAGCGAGTGGTACTGCGTCTGCTCGACAAGAACAACGTGCGCCTCGAGCTCAAGCAGCTGGGGATGACCGCGGCCAACCGCACCATCATCAGCGAGCTTATTCGCAAGCCCCACGGCATTATTCTGGTGACCGGCCCGACCGGTTCAGGTAAATCCACCACCCTCTATGCGGCGCTGTCTGAAATCAACTCGCGGGATCGCAACATCCTGACGGTGGAAGACCCTATCGAATATGACCTCGAAGGGGTGGGCCAGACCCAGGTCAACACCAAGGTGGACATGACCTTCGCCCGCGGCCTGCGCGCCATCCTGCGTCAGGATCCGGATGTGGTGATGGTGGGGGAAATTCGAGATCTGGAAACCGCCCAGATCGCGGTACAGGCGTCGCTGACCGGTCACCTGGTGATGTCGACCCTGCACACCAACACCGCCATCGGCGCTATCACCCGGATGCGGGACATGGGGATCGAGCCCTTTCTGCTCTCCTCGTCGCTGTTGGCGGTGCTGGCCCAGCGGCTGGTGCGCACCCTCTGCCCCGATTGCCGCGCCCCGCGCCCCATCACCGAGCAGGAGCGCCTCGCCATGGGCATGGAGCTGGCTCCCGATCAGCAGGTGTGGCGTCCGGTAGGCTGCGAGCTGTGCAACCACACCGGCTACCGTGGCCGGACCGGCATCCACGAGCTGGTGGTGATCGACGAAGCGGTGCGAGAAGCCATTCACAGTGCCAGCGGCGAGCTCGCCATCGAGCGGCTGATCCGCGGCCACACCCCCAGCATCCGCCGTGACGGCATCGACAAGGTCCTCAAGGGGCAAACCAGCCTCGAAGAGGTGCTGCGCGTGACCCGGGAAGATTGAGATGGCGGCATTCGAATACAAGGCCCTCGACAACAAGGGGCGCAGCAAGAGCGGTGTGATGGAGGGCGACTCGGCCCGTCAGGTGCGCCAGCTGCTGCGCGAACAGGGGCTCACCCCCCTTGAGGTGAACGAGACCACCGAGAAGGCGAAACGGGAAGCGACCCGCTTCGCCCTGTTTCGTCGTGGTGCCAGCACTGCCGAGCTGGCCCTGATCACTCGCCAGCTGGCCACCCTGGTGGGGGCCGGTCTCACCATCGAAGAGGCACTCAAGGCGGTGGCCGAGCAGTGCGAAAAAGCCCACTTGCGCTCTCTGGTGGCGACGGTGCGCAGCAAGGTAGTGGAAGGTTATTCGCTGGCCGACTCGCTGGGGGCTTTTCCTCATGTGTTCGATCAGCTGTTCCGCTCCATGGTGGCGGCCGGTGAAAAATCGGGCCATCTGGAGAAGGTGCTCAACCGCCTCGCCGACTACACCGAGCAGCGCCAGCATATGCGCACCAAGCTGCTGCAGGCGATGATCTACCCCATCGTGCTCACCTGTGTCGCTATCGGGGTTATCTCGATCCTGCTCACCGCCGTGGTGCCCAAGGTGGTGGCCCAGTTTGAACACATGGGTCAGCAACTGCCGGGCACCACCCGTTTTCTCATCGGCACCAGCGAACTGATGCAGGCCTACGGCCTCTGGTTCCTGCTGCTGATCTTCCTTGGCAGCTTTGTCTGGCGCTGGTGGCTCACCGATGAAAAGCGCCGAAGACGCTGGCATCAGGTGCTGCTCGGCCTGCCGGTGATTGGCCGGGTCAGTCGCGGTCTCAACACCGCCCGCTTCGCCCGCACGTTAAGCATCCTCAACGCCAGTGCGGTGCCGCTGCTGGAGGGGATGAAGATCTCCGGCGAAGTGCTCTCCAACGACTTTGCCAGAATGCGCATTCTTGAGGCCGCCGAACGGGTGCGCGAGGGGACCAGTCTGCGCAAGTCGCTGACCGAGACCAAGATTTTCCCGCCCATGATGCTGCACATGATCGCCTCCGGCGAGCAGAGCGGCGAGCTCGACAGCATGCTGGAGCGGGCGGCAGACAACCAGGATCGGGAGTTTGAATCCCAGGTCAATATCGCCCTCGGGGTGTTCGAACCCATGCTGGTGGTCTCCATGGCCGGGGTGGTGCTGTTTATCGTGATGTCGATCCTGCAGCCGATCCTCGAGCTCAACAATATGGTGAATATGTAAGTTTCCGGCGTTCGGTGGCGCCGCTGGCGGCCCGTCGAACCCACCCAGTGATCACTCTCTGATGGGCCATCCCATCTCATTCGTTACGGAGCAACTCATGAACAAACGTCGTCAATCCGGTTTTACCCTGCTGGAAGTCATGGTGGTCATCGTGATCCTCGGCATTCTGGCCAGTCTGGTGGTGCCCAACCTGATGGGCAACAAGGAGAAAGCTGACCAGCAGAAAGCGGTCTCAGATATCGTGGCGCTGGAAAATGCCCTCGACATGTACAAGCTGGACAACAACCGCTACCCGACCACAGAACAGGGTCTGGACGCGCTGGTGACCAAGCCTTCTATCGATCCGGCGCCGCGCAGCTACCGCGATGGCGGCTACATCAAGCGCCTGCCGCAAGATCCCTGGGGCAACCCGTACCAGCTGCTGAGCCCGGGCCAGTTCGGCAAGATCGACATCTTCTCCATGGGTCTGGATGGTGAAGCCGGTACCGATGACGACATCGGCAACTGGAACCTGAAGGATTTCCAATAAGTGATATGTCGCCACCGCACTCCTTGTGAGCTGACTGCATGAAGCGCTCTCTCTCCTTTCATCGCCAATCCGGCTTTACTCTGCTGGAGGTGCTGCTGGTCGCCATGCTGATGGGACTGGTGGCCACCGCCGTCACTCTCAGTATGGGAGGCGCCAGAGGGGATCGGGAGCTGGACAAGCAGGCGCGTCGCCTGATGGCGACGCTGCAGCTGGCGCAGGAGTATGCGGTGATGGATGGTCGGCTGGTAGGCATTCGCATCGAGGATAACGGCTGGCAGTTTATGCAGCGTCAGGCCAAGGATCGCAAGTGGCTGGCCCTGACTGGCGACAAGCAACTGGGGCCGGTGCAACTGGCCGAGAACATGACGCTGGCACTGGAGCTGGAAGGCTTCGGCTGGCAGCCCGACCCCGACGAGAAAACCGAACAGAAGCGCGACGAGAAGGAGCGCACGCCACAACTGCTTATTTTCCCGGGCGGCGAGCTGAGCCCGTTCGTGCTCACCTTCACCCAGCAGGATGAGGATGCCCGCTACACCCGCATCGTCAAAGGGGACGAGTTCGGCCGCCTCACCCTGCTCACCGGCGATGAAGATGAAGAGGTGAGCGAATGAACGCCCGCGGTATGACGTTATTTGAGAAAGGTGTGATGGTGGCACTACTTCTGTGCCAACCACACCCTCAACAGGTGGCATGATGAACGCACGTGGCATGACACTACTCGAAGTGATGGTGGCGCTGGCAGTCTTTGCCATAGCGGGTCTGGCGGTAATGAAAACCGCCAGCGAACACCTCTCGGCCCTCAACTATCTGGAGCAGAAGACACTCGCCACCTGGGTGGTAGAGAACCAGCTGGTGCAACAGAAGCTCGAAAACAAGTGGCCCGGCGACAGCTGGGTGGAAGGGGATGAGCAGATGGCGGGCAGTACCTGGTACTGGCGCTATCGCGGCGTTGCCACCGCCGACAACAACTTCCGGGCGCTCGATATGGAAGTGCGCACCGAGGCCAAGGCCGAGAACCCGGTCGCCATGATGCGGACCTATATCAGCCGATGACCCAGCTATCCGCCCGCACGCCTCGCCCCGTCCGTCACGCCGGTTTCACCCTGCTCGAAATGCTGGTGGCGATCGCCATCTTCGCCACTCTCAGCATGGGCGCCTATCAGGTGCTGCAGGGGGTGCTCACCAGTGACGAGGTGGCCAAGCGCAAGGAGGCTCGCCTCAACGAATTGCAGCTCGCCTTCACCCTGCTGGAGCGAGACATCACCCAGATGGTGCCGCGCAGCGGTCGCATCGAGGGGGAGAACAACAAGGTGCTGCTGGCGGCCTCCCGTTTCGGCCAGCAGAGCGATGACTGGGGCATGGCCTTTATGCGCAGCGGCTGGCTCAACCCGGACGGCATGCTGCCACGCTCCCATCTGCAGCGGGTCGGCTGGCGTCTCAAGGATCAGAAGCTGGAGCGCCTGAGCTACCTCTATCCGGATCCGGTGATCGGCACCGAGCCGCGCATCCAGCCGGTGCTGACGGGGGTCACGGCGTTTCGCCTCTACTTCTTCGACAAGGGCAACTGGAAAGAGGAGTGGACTCAGCGCAGCGTGCTGCCCCACGGGCTGGCGGTGGAGCTGGATCTGGAAGATTACGGCACCATTCGCCGTCAGTTCCTGATTGGTGCCGGTGGCCAGCGCGCCGAAGAGAACAGCCAGAGCAGCAACCCCGACCAGGGGGGCGGCAACAACAGCAATAACGGGAACAATGGCGGCAACGGCAATACCAATGGCGGTAATGGTGACAGCCAGAACGGAGGGGGCGCCAATGCGGGCTAATCTCGCCGCCCCCGGTCGCCAGCGCGGCATGGCGCTGCTGGTGGTGCTGCTGATCCTCTCGGTGATGGTGATCATTGCCAGCAATATGAGCGGCCGCCTGCAGCTTGAGCTGCGCCGCACCGCCAACATCACCACAGGCAAACAGGCGTGGTGGTATGCCCTCTCGGCGGAAGCGCTGGTGAGCAAGGTGCTGACGCAGGATTTCAAGGACAACCCCGAGGTGGTCAACCTCAGCCAGAACTGGGCCCGCAAGAACACTGTATTTCCGGTGGACGATGGCCAGCTCAAGGGCGAGGTGACCGACCTGCAATCCTGCTTCAACCTCAACAGCCTGAGCGTGGCCTCCAAGGCGGGGAGCGGCGAGGAGCTGGCTCAGCAGCCCTATCCGGTGCAGGTGTTTCGCGAACTGCTCAAGCAGCTGGCGATGGATGATTACGAGGCGGCCCAGCTCACCGACGCCATCCGTGACTGGACCGACAAGGATACTGTGCTGGTCTCCAGCCTTGGCGCAGAGGACGCCTATTACGAGGGGCTCAAGCCACCCTACCTGACCGCCAATCAGTGGATGGTGGGCAAGGACGAGCTGAGGGCGGTGCGCGGGGTGACGGCCAGGGTCTATGCCAAACTGGCACCCTACGTCTGCACCCTGCCCAACGACAAGTTGAAGATCAATATCAATACCCTTGCCCCCCAGCGCCCCGAGCTGCTGGTCGCCCTCTATCTGGGCACTATCGGGGTGGATGACGCCAAGCGGGTGCTGAACGAGCGGCCACAGAAGGGGTGGAAAGAGAGCAAGCTGATGACGGACATGCTCGCTCCGGTCGATTCGGTGAAAGGGCTGAAAGAGGCGCTGGTGGTCAAGAGCGACTTCTTCGAAGCCCGAGTCGTGGCCGAGGTCGGCGACAACCGGGCCTGGCTCGAAACCCTGTTCCAGCGGGGCAAGGACAATAAACTGGTGATGCTGCGCCGCCTCAGTCGCGGCGCCGAATAAACAGCGCACCTGCAGGCCCTCGCCCGCGGGTACGAGAGATGTTGGATGCAGCCTGCGGGCTGCGCACCGGTTGCCAGGGCGCACAACGCCCTTTGCAAACCGGTATCGCAGGAGAGAGATGCGTGAGCGAAAGTCTGGTCATCCGACTGGGGACCAATAAACAACAACCCGTAGCCTGGCTGGTCTGGTCCGGTCAGGAGCAGGAGATCATCGCCTCCGGCACCCTGCCCTCGGCCGATGCCCTGGGCGAGCTGCAGGAGCGAGCCGGTGGCCGCCCCGTGGTCACCCTGGTGCCGGGCAGCGATCTGATCTTCCGGCGCGTCACCCTGCCGGGTCGCTACAACCGCCAGTCGGCGGCGGCCCTCCCCTACCTGCTGGAGGAGCAGATCGCCTCCGACGTGGACGAGCTCCATCTGGTGGTGCTGGCCCACGAAGGGCAACAGGTCGACCTGATGGCGGTGGATCGGCAGAAGATGGCCGAGTGGCTCGGCTGGCTCGATGCAGCTGGCCTCAAGAGCCAGCACCTGCTGCCCGATGTGCTGGCGCTGCCACAGGCCGCTGATGGCTGGTCTGCGCTGCAACTCGGCAATGAGTGGCTGGTACGCCAGGGCCCCTGTCAGGGGATCGTCGCCGACGAGCCGCTGCTGGCTATCTTGCTGGCAACC
Source organism: Aeromonas sp. S13(2024) (assembly GCF_041402405.1). Classification (NCBI taxonomy): domain Bacteria; kingdom Pseudomonadati; phylum Pseudomonadota; class Gammaproteobacteria; order Aeromonadales; family Aeromonadaceae; genus Aeromonas; species Aeromonas sp. S13(2024). The sequence goes on from NZ_JBGLRA010000003.1 coordinate 304,608, forward strand.
GAAGCCGAGCCGGTCACCATCCACAGCCATACCCCGGTGCCCGCCATTGCCGCCGCCAACTGGCAGGCGGCGGAGCCCGAACTCCCCATGCTGCTGCTGACCAAGGGGGCCCTCACCTGCCGGGCCAACCTGCTGACCGGCCCCTACCGGCCGCAGACCGAATATGCCCGCTACTGGTTGCAGTGGCGCAAGGTAGCCATCACCGCCGGCCTGTTGCTGCTGGTGGCCCTCGGCCAGCGCGGGGTGCAGCTCTATCAGCTCACCGAGCAGGACAAGGCGCTGAAAGCGGAGATCCGTGCCGTCTATACCCGCATCTTCCCGGGTGAGAGCCGCATCGTGAACGTGCGCAGCCAGATGAACCAGCATCTGCAACAGATGGGACAGGCCCCGCAAAACGGCGTGCTGCTGATGCTCACCGAGCTGGCCCCCACCTTTGCCGAAGTACCCGGTCTGAAACCACAGGTGATGCGCTTTGATGCCAGTCGCCGCGAGCTGAGGCTGCAGGTGACCGCTCCCGGCTTTGCCGAGATCGAGCGGTTCCGTGAGCTGGCTGGCAAGCAATTCGAGGTACAGCAAGGCGAGGTGCGCAGCACCGAGGGCAAGGTAGAGGGCGCACTGGTGCTCAAGGGTAAATCATCATGATGGAAAAATTGCAGAGCTGGTGGCACGGCATCACAGCACGGGAACAGCGGCTGGTGGCCGCAGGCGGCGTTCTACTGCTGGTTGGTCTCTTCTACTGGAGCGTCTGGCAGCCCATCGCCAACCGCATCGCGGAGCGGGAGCGGCAGGTGCAAAACCAGCAGCAAACCCTCGCCTGGCTCAAGGAGAAGGGTGAAGAGGTGCTGGCCAAGCAGGGGGGCTCGGGTCGCCAGATCGACACCAGCGGCACCCTGGAAGGGGTGGTCAACCGCACCGCCTTCAACCACAAGATCAAGATTGCCCGGCTGCAACCCCAGGCGCAGGAGCTGCAAGTGTGGATCGACACAGTCCAGTTCGATGACTTGCTGCTCTGGCTCTCCACGCTGGTGGAGCAGCACGGCATTCAGGTTCAAATCATCGAGATCGCCCGCGAGGATCTGGCCTCGGGTCTGGTCAAGGTCAGACGTTTGCAGTTGAGTCGTCCACAATGAAAAAGCGCATCCTGATTGCCAGCCTGTTTCTGGCCGCCTATCTGGTATTTCTGCTGGCCACCCTGCCCGCGGCACTGGTGGCTCGCCATCTGCCGCTGCCTGCCAACATTGCCAACCTGCTGAAACTGGAAGGGGTGAGCGGCACCCTCTGGAACGGCCAGATTGCCCGACTGCAATATGCCAGCGAATCGGTGAACCAGCTGCGCTGGGATCTCAACGGCTGGTCGCTGCTGCGCTTCGCCCCCGAAGTGGCCATTCGCTTTGGCGATCGCAACGGACTCAATGGTCAGGGCGTTGTCGGCTGGAATGGCGCCGCTTTCGGCCGGGATCTGACCCTCAACGCCCCCGCCCCCTGGTTGCTGAGCCGGGTGCCGATGCGCCTGCCGATCCCGATCACCGTCAGCGGCCAGCTGCAGCTCAAAGTGGAGCAATTTGCCCAGGGCAACCCTTGGTGTGACAACCTCTACGGCAACCTCGACTGGTACAACGCCAGCGCAGATACCCCGGCGGGCAAGCTGGATCTGGCCGATCCTGAGCTGAAACTCACCTGCCTCGACTCCAAACTGGTGGCCGAACTCAAGCAGGGCTCCGATGCGGTGCAGACCATGGGTCGCCTCGAACTGCAACCCAATGGCCAATACCTGTTCCAGGGCACCCTGAAACCGGGCCCGGCCCTGCCAGAGCAGATGCAGCAGGGGCTCCCCTTCCTCGGCCAGCCTGACAGTCAGGGCCGCTTCCCCCTGCGCTATCAGGGGCGGATCTAAGCCATCATTCAAGGTGAAAATGGCTCAGGGACAACCCGAGCCATTTATATCGTCCATGTGACGTGTCCGTTGAAATGCCAAATACGGCAGATACAAAAAAGCCCAAGCGATTGAATCGCTTGGGCTTTCTCTTTGAATATGGCGGAGGAGGTGGGATTTGAACCCACGGATGGTCGCCCATCGCCGGTTTTCAAGACCGGTGCATTCAGCCGCTCTGCCACCCCTCCGAACGGCGTGCATACTACGCTAAGCCCTTGTTCATATGCAATACATATTTCCTGTGGGATAGTGTGCGGGAGCAAAATGGCAGGTGGCTTGAAATTGTTCCTCGTCATCCCTATTTGTTCTACATACAATGCGTAAACATGCAGTAACAAACAGCGATCACGAGGCGGCTGCTCGCCGTCTCACCCGGACATCAAGAGGACACCCAAGATGGATACCCGTTCTATCTACACTGGCACCCAAAGTGCCGTACGCGATACCAACAAGGTGCTGCGTAACACCTATATGCTGCTCTCCCTCACTCTGGGCTTCTCTGCCGTGGTGGCGGGGGTCGCTACCGTGATGAACATGCCGCCGCTGCACTGGGCCGTGTTCCTGATCGGCGTCTACGGTCTGATGTTCCTGACCGAGAAGAATCGCAACAACGGCATGGGGCTGGTCTTCACCTTCGCCCTGACCGGTCTGCTGGGCTATAGCCTGGGCCCCATCATCAACATGTACATGAACAATGGTGGTGGCGAGATCGTGATGACCGCCCTTGGCGGCACCGCGCTCACCTTCTTCGGTCTGTCGGCCTATGCCCTGACCACCAAGCGTGACCTCTCTTTCATCGGCGGCATGCTGTTCGTCGGTTTCTGGGTACTGCTGGTGGCCATGATTGCCAACATCTTCCTGCAGATGAGCGCCCTGAGCCTGGCTCTGTCCGCCATGTTCATGCTCTTCTCCTCCGGGGCCATCCTGCTGACTACCCAGCAGATCGTGCGCGGCGGCGAGACCAACTACATCTCTGCCACCGTCACTCTGTATGTTTCCATCTACAACATCTTCCTGAGCCTGCTGAGCCTGCTTGGCGGCAACCGCAACTAATCAGAAACCCCGCTTCGGCGGGGTTTTTATTGGCGCCGATTTTTGTCAGGATAAGTTGTAAATCAAGGATATGAAGCGAAGTGGCCCTGATTTGGATCAGGGCCACTTCGCGCTTGGCGGGTTACTATCTCGCTCTCGTTTCGATCAAGGGTTTCACCTGTCTCATGCCGATGGATCTCTCTGGCCTGCTGCGCCGACTGCTGATTGATAGTCACATCGATTTTGCTTCGCTCAAGGGTGGTGCCTAGCATGCCCATGGAATTCTCCGGTTTGTTACGCCGACTGCTGACCGATAGTCATATCTACTTCGCTCTCAAGGTGCTGCTGGCCATTCTCGGTCTGCTCGCCTTCACCCTGGCTACCGGCAATATCCAGCTCACCGTGCTGCTCTCCCTCGGGGTAGTGGCGGGCGCTATCGCCGAAACCGACGACAGCCTGTGGGGACGCCTTAAAAACCTCGCCATGACGCTCATCTGCTTCATGTTCGCGTCCCTCTGTGTGCAGTATCTCTACCCCACTCCCTGGCTGTTTGCCATTGGGCTCGCCAGCTCAACCTTTATCTTCGTGATGGTGGGGGCGCTCGGTGCCCGCTATGCCACCATCAGCTTCGGCTCGCTGCTGATCGCCATCTACACCATGCTGGGTGCCGCCAAGGCGCCGGATCTCTTCTACCAGCCGCTGGCCCTCGGCGCTGGCGCCCTCTGGTACGGGCTGGTCTCGTTTATCTGGCTCTGGCTGCTGCCCTACAAGACCCTGCACGAGCAACTGGCCCAGAGCTACTTCGCCCTTGGCCGCTACCTGCTGGAAAAGTCCCGCTTCTTCCCGGCGGACGAGCACGGCGCCCAGGCCATTCGCCACAATCTGGCCCAGCTCAACATCAATCTGGTGAGCGCGCTAACCCTCACCAAGTCGGCCCTCAACGCCCGCCTGAGCCGCCGTCATCCGGCCAGCCCCGAGCTTGCCAGCCTGCTGCGCCTCTACCTGCTGGCGCTGGAAATACACGAGCGCGCCACCTCCAGCCACTATCCCTACAGCCGGCTGGAAGCGGAGCTCAAGCAGGGCATCGTACTGGAAGGATTTCAGGAGGTATTCCTGCAACTCTCCGAGGCGTGCCAGCGGCTCGGTTACGCCATTCTGGTGCACAAGCCCTATGCCCATAACAAGCGCATCCACTGGACGCTGGAGGCCCTTGGCGATCAACTGGAGTTCACCAATCTCAAGCAGCACTACCCGAAAACCCTGTTGACGCCGATGAAGTTCCTGCGCCGCAATCTGGCCAGCATCAACCAGCTGCTCGGCAGCGCCGAAGTGCTGCAAAACCCCGAGCAGCCGGAGCAAGAGCTGCCAGCGCTGGCGCGGCCGCCCCGCCTGCCACTGCTGACCCAGCTCAAGCAGCACCTCACCTTGCACTCCATGGTGTTTCGCCATGCGCTGCGCCTCTCCTTGGGGCTGGTGATCGGCTACGGCATACTGCAAGCCTTTGATCTGGAAAAGGGCTACTGGATTTTGCTGACCGTGCTGTTTGTCTGCCAGCCCAGCTACAGCGCCACCCGCCGCCGACTGGTGCAGCGGATGCTCGGCACCTTCGCCGGCATACTGGTGGGCATTCCGGTGCTCTGGCTCTTCCCCGAGCTGCACGTCCAGCTGGTGGTGATGGGGCTGGCCGCCTTCCTCTTCTTCACCCAAGTGCGCAACAACTACAGCGCCGCGGTCTGCTTTATCACCCTCTACGTGCTGATGGCGTTCAACCTGCTCGATGGCATCGGCTTTGCCATTCTGGGGCCACGGCTGCTCGATACCTTGCTCGGCTGCCTGATCTCCTACGGGCTGGTAGCCTGGCTCTGGCCTGACTGGCAGTACAAGCGGCTGCCGACCCTGATCGCCAACTCGCTCTCGGCCAACGCCCGCTACCTCTCGGCGGTGCTGGCGAGCCTCAAGCAGCAGCGGGACGAGTCCATCGACTATCGGGTGGCGCGCAAGAGCGCCCATCTGGCGGACAGCGAGCTGGCCACCGCCTGGCAGAGCATGCTGGTGGAGCCGCAAAAGCGCCGCCGCTTCCTCGATCTCTGCTTTACCCTCACCTGGCGCAACCACGCCCTGCTCTCCTACATCTCGGCGCTGGGGGCCCATCGCGACAAGCTGGAGGCCATCAGCGGGCTGGATGAGGTGCGCCACCATATCTGCCACACCCTGGAGCAAGCCGCCGGCCATCTGGCAGGCAACCCCTCCAGCTCCATCGGTGGTCAGTGCCCCCTTCTTTGCACGGACAGCAGCCCAGACAGCAGCGAGGAGCAGCTGATGCTGACCCAGCAGCTCAACCTGATCAGCGAGCTGGCGGATCAGCTGCTGCATCTGGCCAACGAGAGCCGGTTGCTCACCGGGGATCAAGGCGCTACCATGCCCGCCCAATCCTGATAGCCCCATTAGCGAGGAGCCCTCATGTCTGCGTCCGAAAAACATCAGCTGGAATTCAACGGCCAACTCATCGAGACCGATGCCAAGGGCTACCTGCTCAACAGCAACGACTGGAGCGAGGAGCTGGCGCTGGTGCTGGCTGCGCAGGAGGGGATCACGCTTGAGGAGCCGCACTGGGAAGTGGTGCGCTTTGTGCGCGCCTTCTATCTGGAGTTCAACACCTCCCCCGCCATCCGCGCGCTGGTCAAGGCGATGGAAAAACAGTACGGCCCCGAGAAGGGCAACAGCCGCTACCTCTACAAGCTGTTCCCGGAAGGGCCCGCCAAGCAGGCGACCAAGATTGGTGGCCTGCCCAAGCCGGTGAAGTGCATCTGATCCCATGCATCTCATCCCATAACAACGGGGGGCCGCAACTGCGACCCCCCGTTGTGTTTGGTGCGCTATCTTCGCGCACCTCGTCTTCATATCTCTCAGACTTCCAGCCAGCCTTATCTCCGCTTGTCAGCCAGCGCCACCAACTGCTCCGCCAGCCGGTGGCCATGCAGGTAGGAGGTAATCAGCTCGCTATCCGCCTTGCCCGATTCAATCTGCTGATACCAGTGCGCCAGCATGGCGGCAAAGCCGCGCTGGGCCAGCACCGGCTGCCAGTCGTTGGGGCTAAGCATCTGCGCCTGCTTGTCGCGGGCGATGCTGCCGCGGGTGCAGTTCTCAAGGTGCAGGGAGAGGTTGTCGCCGTAGGCGTCGATGCGCTCCTCGGTGATCCCGGCGCTGCGGTTCATGCTGCCGCTGATGGCGCGATCGCCGCTCTGCCAGCTGACGCTGACCCCGGCCAGCAGGCTGTTGTCCTTCGCATCCGGGCGCAATACCGCATGAAAGTCGCCGTCCGGCACGCCGCCATAGAAGCAGAGGCTGTCGAGCACATGGATAAAGTCATCAAACAGAAAATCCCGCGCCTTGCCCGGCAGGGCGAAGCGGTGTTTCTGCCAGTTAAGCTCGGTGAGCGGCTGGGCCCGCGCCTCGACCATGGCGGGCAGATAGCGGCGGTTAAAGCCGGTAAAGAGGGCGCAATCTTGCGCGATGGCGAGGTTGGCCAGCGCTTCTGCCTCGGCCAGATTGTCGCACAGGGGCTTGTCGACAAAGGTGGGGATCCCTGCGCGCAGGCACTGCTCGGCCAGCTCGCGATGCACCGCGGTGGCGGCGTGGATCATCACGGCATCGGGGCGGCTGGCCAGCATGGCCGCCACATCGGTAAAGCACTCGGCGACCCGATACTGGCGGGCCAGCTTCTCCAGCACCGATGGATTGCGGGTGCAGAGCAGCGGGGTAACCCGCTCATCGCTCGCCAGCAGCGGCAGATAGGCTTTCTGGGCGATATCCCCCAGACCAATCATGGCAATGCGCATCTCAACTCCTTTTCACTCGATAACGGGACAAGCGGATAACTGCCCGCACCATCGCAGGATTTGTCCCGCAGATCCAGCCTGCCGTTAGCGCACTGGCTGGCGTGTGCAGCTCTCGGCAAACGGCGATGTTATCTCGGCATGGCAAGATCGCAGACCGACTTGATCACCTCGGCCAGCCACTCGATGGCGAGATTGCCCTGACTTTTGCGGTGTCTGCCGACCACCACCTCGAACGGCTGCGGCGCTCCGGCCAGCTCCAGCACGCGAAAATCCCCGAGGGCGGCGATAGCTGATGGAATGCAGGCCGCCACGTCATTGACCGACATAAAGGCTTGCAGCGAGGTGTAACAGGGGAGCGTCGCAGAATCAAATTGGGACACCCACCTTTTTGAGCAAGCCACATCAAATTGGGACACCCACCTTTTGCCCACCTTTTGGAGCAAGCCACTATTAGGCTACTTGCAGGCCCAATAAGGGGTGTGTATCCGAGCTGATGCCTGCAAAAGTAGGCTGGTGGGAGAGATTGTCAGGTTTAGAAAGCAACAGCCCCTGCACAGCCATTTATTGGACTATGTGCAATACCCGGAGCTATCAGCAGGGTGGATACAAAGCTATCACAGCCTTGGTTGATGGCATCGTCGCTGGCCACAGTGGCGGGCAAACTGCTGACATTGATATCTGTCTCCCACCACTCTGATCCCTTGTCGCCTGAACAGCGTCACCTGCTTCAACCAGCGAACAGCATCGAGCCCCAATCGTTCCAGAATGGGTCCAAATTGGGCCGGAATATGACCCCGCTTGTCGGGCCGAATAGCACGACCAGTCCAATCAACCAGCATCAGGTAGTCGCTGAAGGCATAAGGCAGCTCTTCAGGCTTACCCTGGCGGGCAAACGGCAGCAAAAGTGGTGGCAAAACCTCAGTAGTAGCAGGCGCGTCAAGGCGCTGTTTGATACTGGTGTATTCACTCTGCTCTGGCCGATCGGTCAACGCAGCTCGTATCGGATTGAGGTCAACATACGCCATACAGGCCAACAAGGCGGATTCGGTGAGCAAAGCCTGACTCTTGAAGCGCCCCTCCCAGAAATGGCCCTTGCAACCATCTTCCTGCTTGGCCTGACGGGCCAGATTTTCATTGAGTAGCCGAATAAACCAACTTATGGAGTGAAGCCGCTCCCGCCATTGGGCCAGCAATTGTTGCACGACAGCCAGCTCAGGCTCGATCAACATCTCCCCCTGATACCAGCGCCTGACCAAATGCGGCCACTGGAATAGCGCCGCCCAGCGCTCAGCCACCTCCCGCTCACTCCAGTTGGCTGCGGTATCGGGCTCCACCTTGAGCACCAGATGATAATGATTGCTCATCACCGCATAAGCACAAATGCCAATTGCAAACAGCCGCGATAGTTGCCCCAACTTGTCGACCACCCACTGACGCCGATGCTCATAACTCTGGCCAGAATGGGCATCGTCACCACACAGAAAGGCTCGCCGCACACAGCGGCTGACCACATGGTAGTAAGGCGTATCCTGCAAGCTGATTTGACGTGAACGGGCAATGGTCATGGCACATCCCTCAACGGTGACCTCTTGAGTCAAGAGCAGCCCTACGCCACTGTCAAAAAGGTGGGTGTCCCAATAAAGGGAGCCAGTGGTTGGTTGAGCCTCTATTGCCCTCCCTATAGCCATCCTCTGCCCCTCCCCTTGCTTACTGCTTTATCAGAAGTCATCAGCCTGTCATCTGGCTGACATCCAGCGGTCATTTTCAAGCCATAGAGTTTTTCACTTATTTTTCATATGGATAGATAAGGAACATCATGACTTTCCCGCGCTCTTCTTATGTGGCTTTGGCCGTCTCGCTGGTCTTGCTTGGCGGCTGCCAGTCAGAGAACGAATCGTCTGCCGACAGCCAGGGCAAAACCGCCTACCAATACAGCACCAAAGCGGTCTACAGCCCGCAGCAGCAGGCGGAGAGCTACGAGCCAGCGCCCCAGGGGTTCAGCCCGGTCTTTACCGAGATGGTGGCGCGCCACGGCTCGCGCTCCCTCTCCAGCCCGAAATATGACGTGCTGACCAAGCTGGTCTGGGAAGAGGCGCAGCGTCAGGGGGCGCTCACCACCCTCGGGCAGGGGCTGGGAGGCAAGGTCGATCTGGTGACGGCCGCCAACCAGAAACTGGGTTATGGCCTGCTCTCGGCGCTGGGCAAGGAGGAGCACGCCAATCTCGCCACCCGGCTGGCGGCGCGGCTGCCGACCCTGCTCAACAGCAGCGAGCCCCACTGCATCAAGGTAGTCACCTCGGGCAAGGACAGGGCCAACGAAAGCGCCTTCTACTTTATGGAGAGTCTCAAGCGCAACGTGAGCTATGTCAGCGACTCGGCGCAGTGCTACCTCACGCAGGATGACCCCTCGAAGATCGACAAAAAGCTGGTCAACAAGTTCGAGCTTTACTTCCACAAGACCACGCCCGAGGGGGATTACGCCCGCTACCTGCCCGCCTATGAGAGCTACCAGCGCTTTATCGGCGACGAAGATGCCGCAATCGCTCCGGCCCCCGAGCTGGCCATGGCGCTGGATCAGCTTAAAAACCTGAGCAAGACCAAAGAGATGGCTCGCAGCATGCTGGAGCGTATCTACAGCAAGGGCTTTGTCGACTATCTGGCGGGCGGCGTCGAGTTTGTCGCCGTCAACCCGGAGGATGGCGGCATGACCTATGTGCGCGACGAAGTGGATGCCGCCCTGATGCTCTACAACCTCTTTATCATCGGCCCCGGCATGATCCGCGAAGCGCAGGCACAGGGCAGCGAACCCTGGGCGCTGGAGCAGTTCCTCACCCCGGAGGAGTCTGCCTGGTTCTCCTACCTCTCCGATGCGGAAGATTTCTACGAGAAGGGGCCAAGTTTTGCCAACCAGAGCGCCCCCTACGCCATTGCCCAGCCGCTGCTCGACGGCCTGTTTGGCGAGGTGCAGCGTCAGGTGTTGGAGGGCGAGCAGAGCCGACGGGCCACCCTGCGCTTTGCCCACGCCGAAGCCATTATCCCCCTCGCCGCCCTGATGAAGCTGGAAGGGAGCCGTCAGGGGGCCAGTGCGGATCAGCTGTTCAGCCAGCAGAACAACGAGTGGCGCGGCGGCTGGGTCTCCCCCTATACCGCCAATATTCAGTGGGATATCTACCAGAACGGGCAGCGGCAGGTGCTGGTCAAGATGCTCTACAACGAAAAGGAGATCGCCTTTAAAACGGGCTGCCAGCCCTACCGGAGCGGCAGCCACTACTACGACTTCGAGGAGCTCAAGCGCTGCTACGGCTATAACGGCTAACCCTTCGCACGCCGGATATGGCAATCACCAGGGGCGACCAGCTGGTCGCTCCGTTCTACTCCCCTTCCCGCCAGTAACCAACATGGCTACACATGCAGCCTTTGGCGCCATTTGCTGATCCAGTTCAAAAAACGATTAATTTCTGATAGTTGAGCCACTGAAAGGCTCGCCCAAGCAGTTTCGTTTGGCTTACCATAGCCATCCAGAACCCGTTGAGCTGCGATGGGTTGCTGCCAGCGCGGATCAGGGGAGCATATTGGAAGCTGTAATCCACGGGCGGTAGCGTGGGATTTGGTGGCGTTACGCTTCACATTAAAAATGTAGATGTCCCAAATTTACCTTATTTTTCAAACTCTAATCAAAAGGTGAATAATGAATAAAATAATACTATCCACACTTCTTTTGTCTTTCTTTTCTCAAGCAAGCATTATTGATGAGCAAAATGAGTGGTATCTAGCAAAAAATGGTATGTATATAATTCGAGACTCCATAAATGATGGTCTTATCGCTACTTTGGAAAAGTCTCGTGATGGCATGTTAAATATTTACATTCAATATGTAGATATAGATGGTTGTAAAGATAAAAATGGAGTTTCTAGTTCCCATGACCCTCTATATATAAATGGTACGTTAGTGAAGTTTGCTCAAGCATGCAATAATGACTGGAGAACTTTTTATCCTATATCTATGGAAGGAACTAATCATATAATTAGGGAGTTTATGAGGAAAAGTAATGTTGAAGTGATGACGTATGATAAAAGCTTTAAAGCTTTATTTTCCGCAAAAGGGTTCACCAAAATTTATAACGAAAAACAGAAGGAAATTACAATAGAAAGAAATGCCATATAATTCAGGTTCATCTAAAAGCAATAATTTCCATTGTTTTGTCGAGAGTAATACATAGCTTATATGTAGATGGCGAAATTTTCAACACTAACAAGATTACATAATGCAATGATATAATTATTGCTATCACTAAATTGGAAAATATAATTTAAATTCAGTAGCTAGAAATTGGTTAACCTTAAGCCACCCCTAGTAAAATAATCTCAACCGATTGTCTTCCTCAATAAAATTCAGTACACAAGAGAAATATACGACACTTAAATCTGCAGTTGTAAATATTAAGTGCATATGCGCATTATAAATATATTTATTTTCCGGAGCGCTAATGGATATTCCTACCAGTAAAATACTTCCCATTGATAACCTAACTGAGTACAAAATTCATTTTGCAGTTTGGAATGGTGAAGAGCAACCATTGGATGTTTATGTTCGAGATCCAGATGAATGGAAGGGGTGGAATAGTTGGCGAGGTAGTCGAAATGACTTTAGTAGAAAATTCATATTCAGTTTGATTAGATATTATCATCAGTCAGATAAATGGCTCTTTGGTGGGATTTTTGAAGTAACTCATCGCGACTCTGAATCATATAAAGTTCAACTGTGTGACCTTCATAAAGAATACATTGGCCGTCTCCTTATTCATTATCCAGGTCCAGGTGTAAGAGGCAGAGCATTTTATCTAGAAAATCATTTCCATGAATTAACAGTATCACAATTGTTCGATAAGAAATTTGAAGGGGAAGCATTCTGTGGATACGAAAATATTGAGCATGGATTTTCGCAACTTGAAACTATATTCAAGCAAAATAAATCAGACTGGAAAGCTGCTCTTGAGAAGGTAAAAGGTGTTTATTTGATAGTAGATAAAAGTAATGGAAAGATGTACGTGGGTTCAGCTTATGGCGACACAGGTATTTGGTCAAGGTGGACTTCTTATATCAGTACAGGTCATGGAGGGAATGAGGAATTAACAAAACTTATTAATACCCATGGTGTCGAGCATGCACGTAAAAACTTCCAGTTTTCAATACTAGAATTTCGATCAATGAGAACAGACGACGAAACAATTAGAAATAGAGAGCAATACTGGAAAAGAGCACTGCAAACCAATACTTTTGGTTACAATAAAAACTAAACACCTAAGAAAAATATATGTATTTGGCCTCTGGCACTAATCCATAATATAAAAATCAAAGCCCGAAATAGACAAAGGCGACCATCCGGTCGCCTTTTTTATTCCATCACTTTCCCAATCAGGAATATTAACGAGCCGGTCGCTTGGCACCATTGCCTTTAGCCGCAGGCTTGCCGCCTTGAGCGGCGGGTTTGGCTCCCGGCTTGGCAGAACCCGCGCGAGTCGGGGTTTTACTCTTATGGGCGGGTTTGCCAGTCGGTTTGCTATTACCAGCATTCTGGCCCGCACTCTTGCCTTCGCCCTGTGCGGCCGGTTTGCCATTAGCCGCCCCTTTGTGCAGCTGGGAACCCACCGGTTTGCCGCCCGTCGGCTTGTTGCCTGTGCCATTGCCACGCTGGTGACTGATGTTGCTGTGACGGGTCAGGGCCGGTTTCATCCCCTTGCCGCTGGCGGCGCGTTCGTTGCGACCTTCCGCTGGCACCAGACAGCCGGGGCCGTTGCCAATCAGGTGGCCCTTGCCCATGGCGAGCAGGGCTTCGCGGATCATCGGCCAGCCTGCCGGATCGTGGTAGCGCAGCAGCGCCTTGTGCAGGCGGCGACGGCGCTCGCCCTTGGCAACAAACACATCACCACCGGTACGGCTCACCTTGTTTAACGGGTTTTTCTCCGTGTAATACATGGTGGTGGCGTTGGCGAGCGGCGACGGGTAGAAGTTCTGCACCTGATCGAGCTTGAAGCGGTTCTCTTTGACCCAGAGCGCCAGATTGACCATGTCTTCGTCTGTGGTGCCCGGGTGGGCGGAGATGAAGTAGGGGATCAGGTACTGCTGCTTGCCCGCCTCTTTGGAGTATTTGTCGAACAGCTCCTTGAACTGGTAGTAGCTGCCCATGCCCGGCTTCATCATCTTGGAGAGCGGCCCCTCCTCGGTGTGTTCCGGCGCGATCTTGAGGTAGCCGCCGACGTGGTACTTGGCCAGCTCCTTGATATAGCGGGGATCTTCGACCGCGATGTCGTAACGCACGCCGGAGGCGATCAGAATCTTCTTGATCCCCTTGAGGTCGCGCGCCTTGCGATAGAGGTTGATGGTCGGGCTGTGGTCGGTGTCCATGTGCGGGCAGATGGTAGGCCAGACACAGGAGGCGCGACGGCAGGTCTGCTCGGCCTTGGGGCTCTTGCAGCGCAGCTTGTACATGTTGGCGGTGGGGCCGCCGAGATCCGAGATGACGCCGGTAAAGCCCGGCACCTTGTCGCGGATATCTTCGATTTCTTTGAGGATCGACTCTTCCGAGCGGCTCTGGATGATGCGCCCTTCGTGCTCGGTGATAGAGCAGAAGGAGCAGCCGCCAAAGCAGCCGCGCATGATGTTGACCGAGGTCTTGATCATCTCGAAGGCGGGGATCTTCTCGTTGCCATAGGCGGGGTGCGGCACCCGCTGGTAGGGCAGGCCGAATACGCCGTCCATCTCCTCGGTTTCCAGCGGGAAGGCGGGCGGGTTGACCCAGACGATGCGATCGCCGTGAGCCTGCGACAGGGCGCGGGCACAGCCGGGGTTGGTCTCGTGGTGCAGAATGCGCGAGGCGTGGGCGTAGAGCACCTTGTCCTCTTTCACCCGCTCGAACGCCGGCAGCTTCACATAGGTTTTTTCCCACGGCTTGGGTTTGGCCGGCTGCACCAGCACAGGCTGAGCTTCCTGCGCGGCAGGAGCCGCTTCGGTGGCGTCGTCCGAGCAGGGTGCCCCTTCCATATAAGGATTCATGATGGGATCGATGCGGCCAATCTGGTCGAGCTTGCTCGAATCCACCCCTTTCCAGCCCGGCAGCGGCTCCTTGCGGATGACGGCGGTGCCGCGAATATCCTGCATGGTGTCGATGGTCTCCCCCGCTGCGATGCGGTGAGCCACTTCCACCAGCGGCCGCTCGGCGTTGCCGTAGATGAGGATATCGGCTTTGGCATCGAGCAGGATGGAGCGGCGGATGGTCTCGGACCAGTAGTCGTAGTGGGCGATACGGCGCAGGGAAGCCTCGATGCCGCCGATGACGACGGGGACCTCCTTGAAGGCCTCCTTGCAGCGCTGGGTATAGACCAGGGTGGCGCGATCCGGCCGCTTGCCGCCCACATCCCCCGGGGTGTAGGCGTCGTCGTGGCGCAGCTTTTTGTCGGAGGTGTAGCGGTTGATCATGGAGTCCATGTTGCCCGCGGTCACTCCGAAGAAGAGGTTCGGTTTGCCCAGACGCATAAAGTCATCCTTCGATGACCAGTCCGGCTGGGCGATGATGCCGACCCGAAAGCCCTGCGCTTCGAGCATGCGGCCGATGACCGCCATACCGAAACTCGGGTGATCCACATAGGCATCCCCCGTCACCAGAATGACGTCGCAGCTGTCCCAACCCAGCTTGTCCATCTCTTTGCGGGACATGGGCAGGAAGGGCGCCGTGCCGTAGCACTCGGCCCAATAGCGGGGATAGGAGAAAAGGTTGGTAACCGGCTGCATTTTAACCACCTGGAACAATTCGGGTCGCGCATTATACCGGTTGCGACCAAGGGGAGCGATGGCTTTTTGTCCCTATAGATCCCGCGGAATAGGCCGCCGCCCGCAATAGCAAGGGCGCCCGCAGGCGCCCTTGTGATGATGGAGGCTGATTTACTGGCCTCCGTCAGGATTGAGGTCAGAGCGCCGGAGGGTGCGACTCCCCTGCCCCCTTGGCGGCCAGTGCTTCGTCTACCTGCTGATCCCGCGCCCCTGTCATGCCGGCGTGACGGGCGATCAGATGGTAGATGGCGGGCACCACCAGCAGGGTAACCAGGGTTGCCAGCGACAATCCGAAGAAGACCACAGTCCCCACCGCCATCCGGCTCTCGTAGCCTGCCCCCATGGAGAGCATCAGCGGCACAGCGCCGATAATGGCGGTCAGCGAAGTCATCAGGATAGGGCGCAAGCGGCGCACCGAACCGGCGATGATCGCCTCGTCGAACCCTTCGCCCCGCTGGCGCAGCTGGTTGATGAACTCGACGATGAGGATGCCGTTCTTGGTCACCATGCCGATCAGCATGATCATGCCGATCTGGCTGTAGATGCTCATCTCCTGCCCCGTCAGCCAGAGGCCGAGCAGACCACCGAAGATGCCGAGTGGCACCGTCACCATCACCACCGCCGGGGTCAGGGTGCTCTCGAACTGGGCCACCAACACCAGATAGACCACCAGCAGGGCGAGGCCAAAGACCAGCACCATCTCCCCCTGATTGTCGCGGTAATCCTTGGAGTCACCGGCGTAATCCACCGTCATGCCGGTGGGCAGGTTGGCGTTGGCCCAGCCATCGAGGAAATCGAGGGCCTCACCCAGGGTGTGATCCGGGTGCACATCGGCGGTCAGGGTGATCGCTTTTTGCCGCTGGTAGTGGTTGAGGCGGTTGGCGGTCGCCACCTGCTTGACGGTGGCCAGAGTGGAGAGACTGACCATCTCGCCGTTGGCCGCCTTCAGGTAGATGCGACCGAGATCCGAGATGCCGTTGAACTCGGTCTGGTTGCCGCGCAGGTAGACGTCATACTCCTCGCCCCTGTCCACATAGGTGGTCTTGCTCGCCCCGCCCAGCAAGGTCTGCAAGCTGTTGGCCACGGTGGAGACCGGAATGCCGAGCTGGCTGGCGCTGTCGCGATTGATGGTCACCTGCAGCTCGGGGGTCTTCTCGGCGTAGTCGAGATCCGGGCTCAGCATCAGGCCGCTGCCCTGCGCCGCCTGTTGCAGCGCCAACCCTTGCTGGTAGAGCTCGGCATAGTCGTTACCCTGCAGCACGAACTGCACCGGTGCGGTGGAGCCGCCTCGGAAACCGGGCTGGAAGGTGCGGATCATCACATCGGGAATGCCGGAGAGCTTGGCACCCAGCGAGCGGGAGAACTCGGTGGCGGTGACGTCGCGCTCCGCCCAGTCGGTGAGCTGGATGATCACCATACCGGTCTGATCGCCGCCACGGCCAAAGGCGGGGGTGCTGAAGCTCAGCGCCTGCACCACCCCTTTGCCCAGCATCGGCATGATGGCGGACTCCACCTGCTGCATGTTGCGCTTCATCCGCTCGATGCTGGTCCCCTCCGCCCCCTTGACGAAGACATAGATAACGCCGCGATCCTCGGTCGGGGTAAGGCTGGTCGGCAGTTGGGTAAAGAGGGCACCGATACCACCCAGACAGAGCAGCAGCACCAGCGGCGTCCAGCGGGAGCGACGCAGCACCCACGCCAGCAGGTGGCGATAGTGCCCCTCCAGCCAGCCCAGCCCGCGATCGAGCCCTGCGGTGAGCCAGTTCGGTTTATCCAGCGGGCGCATCAGCCAGGAGCCCATGGCCGGGGTCAGGGTCAGCGCCACCAGCGAGGAGCAGAGCACCGCGAGCGAGAGCAGAATCGCAAACTCGGTAAAGAGCCGCCCCACCATGCCATCCATAAAGGCGATGGGGACGAACACCATCACCAGCACGGCGGTGGTGGCGATGACCGCAAAGCCCACCTCGCGGGTGCCGTGCCAGGCGGCCAGCAGGGGCGGTTCCCCCCGCTGCAGATGGTGGTGGATGTTCTCCACCACCACGATGGCGTCATCCACCACCAAGCCGATGGCAAGGATCAGGGCCAGCAAGGTGATGAGGTTGATGGAAAAGCCGAAATACCAGGCACCGATAAAGGCAGAGATGAGCGACACCGGCACCGTAATGGCTGGAATGAGCGTGGTGCGCCCCTGCCCGAGGAACAGATAGAGCACCGCCACCACCAACACGGCGCAGATGGCCAGGGTCTCGTACACCTCGTCGATGGCCTGCTTGATAAAGATGGTGGAGTCGTAATCCACCTCGAGCTTGGCCCCCTCCGGCAGGAAGCGCTGCATCTCGCCGAGTTTCTTCTCGATCCCCTGTGCCACTGCCAGCGGGTTGGCGGTGGACTGGGCGACGATGCCGATACCCAGACTCTCTTTGCCGTTGCGCTGATAGGCGCTGTCTTCGTTCTTGGCTCCCACCTCCACGTCGGCGATATCGGCCAGATAGACGCTCTGGCCGTTGGCGGCTGTGGTGACTTGCAGCTGCTGGAAATCTTCCGCTGTGTGGTAGAGACGGGCGATCTGCACCGCCATGGTCATGGAGTTGTTGCGGATCTCGCCACCCGGCAGTTCGATGTTCTCCCGCTTGAGGGCCTCTTCCACATCGCTCACCGTGATGCCACGGGCCGCCATGTCGGCCGGGCGCAGCCGCACATACATCACCTGGGTGAGATCGCCGGAGAGCGCCACTTCGCTCACCCCGTCCACCAGACTCAGGGGGTCGACCAGCACGCGGTTGGCGTAGTCGGTCATGGCGGTGCGATCCATCTGGCTGCTGCTGAAGTTGAGCCAGATCGCCACATCACCGTTGCCGCTGTCCTTGGTCACCAGCGGCTCGTCCACATCATCGGGCAGCCGGGGCCGCGCGCGGGAGAGGGCATCGCGCACATCGGAGATCCCCTCCACCATGTTCCAGCCGAGCTTGAACTCGACGGTGATCATCGAGCGCCCCTTGCGGGTCATGGAGTTGATGTTCTTGATACCGCTGATGCCGGAGAGCTGATCCTCGATGGGCTTGGTGACCTGACTCTCCATCACCGAGGGGGCGGCCCCCTCATAGGTGGTGGTGATGGAGACCGACGGGATCTGCACATCGGGCATCTCCCGCACCGTCAATTTGCTGAAGGCGACCAGACCAAACACGGTGAGCAGGGCGCTGAGCACCACCGCCACCAGCGGGCGACGTACTGAGATATCGGAGAGCCACATCAGCCGTTTACCTCGGCCAGATCACGCACCTGCACCCCATCACGCAGATTGACCAGCCCCTCGACCACGATGCGATCGCCGACCTTCAGCCCCTCGGTGACCCAGACGGTCTCCCCTTCGGTCTCGCCGAGCACTACAGGCACCCGCTTGACCCGGCCATCGGCCTCAAGACGGTAAACAAAGCGCTGCTCACCGGCATACTCCACCGACTGGGCGGGGATCAGGGTGAGCTGCTGGGCCGGCAGTGCCAGCTCCACATTGAGCAACATGCCCGGGCGCAACTGGCCATTGCCATTGGGGATCATCACCCGCGCCTTGATGTTCTGGGTATCGTTGGAGACGCGGCTGTCGAGGGTGGTCAAGGTGCCGTTGAATTGCTGATCCGGCCAGGCGGTACTGGTGGCGGTGACCGCCATGCCCGGTCGCAGCAGGGAGAGGTAACGCTCCGGCACCGCCAGATCGAGGCGCAGTTTGTCCAGTTCATCGAGATGCAGCAGGGTATCGCCGCTGTTGACCAGCGCCCCTTCGCTCAGATCAATCAGGCTCACGGTACCGGCAAAGGGCGCCTGCAAGGTACGCAGGGAGAGCTCGTAGCGGGCGGCATCGAGGCGGGCCTGCACCTGGGCCACGGTGGCCTCCTGCCCCTCCAGCTCGGATTGGGTCACGGCGCCACGGGCCACCAGCTTGCGCATATCCCCCAGCTTGCGGTTCTCGTCGCGCAGACTGGCGCTCTGCTCGGCCAGCTCAGCCTGCTGCTTGCCCGCATCGAGCGCGATCAGGGTCTCCCCCTTCGCCACGCTCTGACCAGATTGCACCGCAATCTTGACGATGCGACCGGTCACTTCGGGGCTGATGATGACAGAGCGATTGGCTGCCAGCTTGCCCACCAGCTTGAGGGTCGGCTCGGCCAGGCTCTGCTTGACGGTTTGAGTGCGGATATTGACCTGTCTGGTCGGTGCTTTGGCGGCGGGTTCGCTGTGACGCAGCGCCCAGACGCCGGCAACCACGATTAGAAGAAGGCCCAAGCCGAGCCAGATACGCATTTTCATCGAACAGTCCATGAAGAGTGAGAGGGTAAATCCAGATTGGGGCCATTTTAGCCCCAGACTATGCCGTGACTATGTATAAATGTGACAAAACGTAACAAGAGCGGGATAAGCTCACTCTGTTTCAGGTCGCGCCGTTTGTTTTCACGCCACATCGCATACACTAACGACAATTTCCTTCGCAACCCGACTGACTGCCTATGCCCAAAATGTCTGACCACCGCTTTCTCACACGCCTGACCTGGCTCCTGTTCGCCGTGGTCATCCTGCTGATTGGTCTGACCTTGCGGCAAAGCCTGAAACAGATAGAACGCCTCTACCAGAGCGATACTCTCAACAGCGCCATCTACCTGCGGGATCGGTTCAAACAGACCGAAGTGTTTCTGGAGGCGATGCGCGGTCAGGCCGAAGAGCGACTGCGCAGCGACCCCCAGTCGGTGCTCACCCGCCAGCTCTATGGCCATATCGAGGCGCTGCCAGAGGGGCTGGCCCTCGACAAGCTCCCCGGCGATTTACCGGCCGGACTGGCGGGCAACCTCACCGGTGACGGCCCGCTGCCGCCCCCCGGCAGTGCGCGGGAGGCGCAACTTCATTTGGCCCTGAGCCTCTCCCCCTTGTTGTCCACCGCCAGCCAGCGCCTGGGCAGCGAGATCGCCTGGGCCTACTTCACCGGCGTGGACAACTTTATCTACCTCTATCCCTGGATCCCCTCCAGCCAGTTTCGTTTTGCCCGCAGCATCTATGACAAGCACTACTGGCAGGATGCACTGATGTCACCCAACCCCAGCCGGGACACCATTCTCTCCCGCCCCTACGAAGATTTTGCCGGACTGGGCACCATGGTCACCATGTCCCAGCCTCTCTACAAGGACGGCTCGCTGGTAGGGATGATCAGCATGGACATCCTGCTCTCACGCTTGCAATCGCAGCTCAATCAACTGGCACCGGCGCTGGGTGAGTATCTGCTGCTCAATCAGTACCATCAGGTGCTGGCCAGCAGCGCGCGCCAACCCGTGGTGCCGCAAGACCCCGAGCCGACCGACGAATACCAGTGGCAACAAGGGGCATTGCAGCTGACCATGGCAATCCCAGATACCCCGCTGAGACTGGTGCACAGCGTCACCCTGCTGCCACTGGTGTGGGCCATGCTCTGCCAGTCAACGCCGACCCTGCTCGCCATCCTCTTTATGCTGCTGGCCGCCCTCTCCAACCTGAGGTCCCATCGCCTCAACCAGCGGCTCAATTATCTCTCCTGCCACGATGCCCTCACCGGCGCCTTCAACCGCCACTATCTGGTGCTGCTGGAACAGGCGGGAGAGCTGTCCCGGTTGCAAGCGGGGATCCTGATGTTCGATGCGGATCACTTCAAACGGGTCAATGACAACTTCGGCCATGCCGTCGGCGATATCGTGCTGATCCGGCTGGTGCAGATCTGCCAGCAGCAGCTTAGACCCACAGATCACCTGATCCGCTGGGGTGGCGAAGAGTTTCTGCTGCTGATTGGCCGCGCAGATGTAACGCAGCTCGGCGAGCTGGCGGAGCGGCTGAGAAAAGCGGTGGCAGATCATGACTGGGCCGCCATCGAACCCGGGCTGGAGGTCACCATCAGCCTCGGCTATCTGCCCCATCAGGAGAACCTTCCCCTGCACGAAGCGGTGCGCCGTGCCGATGTGGCGCTCTATCAGGCCAAGGCCAACGGTCGCAACCGCAGCGAAAGATGGCAGGGTGACGCCTCCTGACTCTCGGAGTAAGCTGAGCCCTCAACCCCTTTTTTGGAGGACTGTCGTGCCACGTAAACCCCGCGTAGGGCTCGCTCTCGGGAGCGGCGCCGCCAGAGGATGGGCCCATATCGGCGTCATCCGCGCCCTTGAACGTCTCGGCATCAAACCGGATTTGATCGCTGGCTGCTCCATCGGCAGCTTTGTCGGTGCCGCCTATGCCGCCGGAGAACTGGATCGGCTGGAAACCTGGGTGCGCGGCTTTACCCGCCTGCAGGTGGTCAGCCTGCTCGACCCGGCCCTCTCTGGCGGTCTGTTTCGCGGCGAAAAGGTATTTGGCCTTGCCGCCAGCCATCTGGGGGATCCCGATCTCGAGAGCCTGCCCATCCCCTTCGCCTGCATCGCCACCGAACTCGATACCGGCCGCGAGATCTGGTTGCAACAGGGCCCGCTGCGCCAGTCGGTGCGCGCCTCCTGCGGCATGCCGGGGATCCTCACCCCGACCCGGATCAACGACCGCTGGCTGGTCGATGGCGCCGTGGTCAATCCGGTGCCCATCTCGCTGGCCCGCGCCATGGGGGCCGAGGTGGTGATTGCGGTCAACCTCAACACCGATATGCACCAACCCTGGACCGATGAGCCGGATCAACCCGGCAGCGGCGGCCTGCTCAGCCAGTGGCTCAATCGCGGTGAATCGGCGCCAGCCACACCGGGTCTGTGGAGCGTGATGAGTGGCTCCATCAACATCATGCAGGAGCGGATCACCCGTGCCCGGATGGCCGGTGACCCGCCGGAGATCCAGCTCTGCCCGCGCCTTGGTAGCTTCTCCATCATGGATTTTCATCGTGCCAGCGATGCCATAAACGAGGGGGAAGCCTGCGTCGAGCGCAACCTCGATCAGCTCAAGGATGAACTGGGCCGCCTCGGGTTGCTGGGCAGTTAGTTGTCGACATGCAGCGGTTTACACATGAAAAAGCGCCATTCGGCGCTTTTTTCAACTTGCTTACCCGGTTACTCCTTACGGTAGAAGAGCAACCCGAGCAGAATCACCCCCACAGAGACCAGCAGATAGAGTCCCAGACTGGGATTGGTGATACCGCCATACAGAATGATGAGCGCGCCCAGGGTGGCGCAGGTCGGGATCACAAACCGCTTTATCCAGCCCAACTCGGTAAAGGTGCGCATGTACCAGACATAGAGGAACAGATAGAGGCCATAAATCAGCACGATCGGCATCTCGTCCAGGGCGATGTAACGACCGAATGTCTCGTTGATGCTGCAGTACCACAGCACTGAGTAGATCACCGACAACAGCGCTGCCGCGAGGGCCGAGTTGATGGGCATGTGGTGATGCGGTTCGATACGGCTCATCCACTTGGGGGCAGGCCCCTGATTGCGGATCGCCAGCGAGTAGGGAATGCGCATGGTCGCCAGCACCAGACCATTGAGGGTGCCGAGGCAGGAGATAATCACGAACACGGTCAAAATGGTCGAGGCAGTCCCGCCAAACAGGCTGGTTGTCGCGAGATTTACCGCGTTATCCCCTTGCGCCACTATCTCGTCCGTCGGCAAGACGCTGGCGATCCCCAGAAAATAGGTGACGTAGACCACAAAGACTATCAGGGTGCCAATCACCAGCGCTCTGGGCAGATTCTTCTTGGAATCGCGAATTTCGCTGTTGATGGTCACGGCGGCGATCCACCCCTCATAAGCGAAGGCGGTGGCAACCACGGCCGTGGCCAGCGTGCCTCCGGTGCTTCCTATCCCATCCATTGCCTGCACAAAGTTGGTCACGGTGACACCATTGAGCAAACCTGAAATGGTGCCCACAATCGCAACCAGGATCAGCGGGATCAACTTGATCAGGGTAGAACCCACTTGCAGCTTGCCCGCCAGGATCGGGGTATAGAAGTTGATCAGATAGGTGACCGTCATATAGACAGCCGCCAGTATCCAGGTCGCACCAGAGTTGGTCGGATTATCACTGCCGAGCAAGATCATGGTGTACAGAGCGGCGACCCAGGCAAGGATGGCGGAAAGAGGGGCGTAATAGAGTACGCCTTTGAACCACCCCACCAGATAACCAAACATTTTGCCGTATGCCGCTTCGGCATAATCGACGATACCGTTGGACTTTTCGATCCGCTGGGCAAACTCGGCAAACACCAGCGCGCCGAAGATCATCGAAAATGCCCCCAGCGCCCATGCCAGCAGCGCAATGGCCAGATTACCGCCAGTCAGACGCAGTACATCATCGGCCTTGAAGAAGACACCGGAGCCGATCACCACGCCGACCACCATCGCAATGGCAGTCATCAGGCCATAACGTTTATCCAACTCATTACTGCTCATACCCATACTCCATACGATTGCTCATATCATCCTGAATGTAATAGTGTTCGGGTGGCCAGATACCACCAGGGGGCCCACTTTTCGGGGCCGCTTATTCTCGTTGGCCTGCATGGATAATTCAAAGCGTGTTAGATCAAAATATCGATCGGCAACCCAAAAAAAATACCGCCCGAAGGCGGCATTTCTATTCACATCGATGATCACGCCTTGGCGAGGTCATCCGGGCCAATCTGGCCGATTTCGGCGACTTTCTTGTCTGCCAGCAGCCAGAGGGTGAACTTGTGCAGATCCGGGTGGTGCGCCAGGGCAACCAGGAAGGCGCCCCCAACTTCACGGTAACCCAGCTCGTAGTTTTTCAGCGTGGTGGGAGGAACACCCAGCAAATCTGCAAACTTCGGACGGCTCAAACCGACCGCTTCACGGATCTGACGGATCTTCTTGCCAACAGTGACGATATTTGAATTCATAATGTTCCATACTCCGTTTGGCGGATTTACTCCGCCTTTTATTTTTCGCGACGACTCGTAGTCAAGTGTATCAGTTTTGTTCGGACTCGTTATGGTCGAGCCTCTATCTTATGAGCGCCTTTCGGCGACAACCCTTGCCTTCAAGGGGGGATGGTAATCGCTCAGCCGCCTCAGGTAAACAGTCTCGAAAAGAAACCTTTATTGTGGCCCCCCCAATAACTCGTATAATCCGCCGGATACCCATTAAGAGGAATAAGTATGGCGTTTCCCGGCATTATCTCTCGCCTGCACCCCGTATCCAGCACAGAAGAACTGGCACAACAGCGCCTGCAAGGTGAACAATATCGCGCCGAAGCATTCTGGCTTCCGGCCTTGATGTCCAGCCACGCCAGCGAACTGCTGGCCGCCCTGCCGGAGAACTGCAGTCTGTTTCTTGAACAGGCATGCCCGGACCTGGCCCTGCGCAGCCACGACGGCACCTTGCATAACAATGAGCAGCTCATCACGGTAAACGGTCAGGCAATTGCTCTGGCAACCACTCAAGGTGATGGTGGTCTGGTGCCCGAATCGGGTATGTGCGAGATGGCCGACTGGCTGGAGGCGGGACACCGCCACTTCATCTGTTCAGCTGCGGTTCAGCCTGTGGCTCGCGCCATCCTCAACATCTGGCCCCTTGACCCCTATCTGGCCCGACATTTCTTGATGACATTTACCCCCCTGCTGCAGAGCGCAACCCAGGCAGATTACCTTGCGGTCTTCGCCGCCAGAGCGAATCCAGCCAACCCGCATAGCGACTGGGTTCAGGCCTATATGAAGCTGGAGAAGAAACTGCACAGGGCCTATCTGGATCACTAATTAATCTGGATAAACAGCCAGTTAAGGGCACGACACAATTTGCCACAAGGCTCATTTGTGAGCTTGATCATGTTTTAAAATCGGCATAGAGTGCGCCTCGTCATCGGAATGACATCAGTTGCCTGGCAGTGGTTTCTCACGCATTGCGTGCCATGCCAGCGCACTCGACACACCAGGAGAGTGTGCAACCCGGTTCTGCCGGGTCATCTGCCAGACTCGACGCCAGCCGTACGGCGGAGCCTGCAGCTTACATAAATTACAAAGTGTGAAGCACGTGAATAACGTGCGATCTCAACGAGGATTTTTTTATGATGAAAATGGCTCCTTCCATGATCGCCATCGCCATGGCTGCTCTGGGTGCTACCGCTGCTCACGCCGCTGACGACATCTACTTCGGTGCCGGTGTCGGTGCTACTCACTTCAACGGCCTGAACAAGCTGGAAAGCACCAATGTAGGCCAAGAAGACGCGGCTGCTGCCAACGCCTTCATGGGTTACAACTTCACCGAAAACTTCGGTACCGAACTGGGCTACCAGTACACCGGTCGTGGCAACACCGACGGCAACCGTTACGAGAGCCAGGGTGCCACCCTGTCCGGTATCGCCCGTATGCCGGTTGGCAACGACTTCTCCCTGTTCGCTGAAGGCGGCGCCTACTGGGGTCACACCGATGGTCTGGGCACCAGCGACACTAAAGTTTCCCCGCTGGCCGGTGCTGGTGTGACTTACAAGGTAAATGACGCGCTGGATCTGCAAGCTCGCTACCGCTACATGTGGGACGTGGCTGACCTGCACGCCAACGGTGAGCGTTACAAAGCCAACCAGAGCATCGCTACTCTGGAAGCGGTATACCACCCGTTCCGTACTTCCTACGTAGCTCCGGTAGCTGCTCCGGTAGTTGAAGAAGCTCCTGCTCCGGCTCCGCAAGTGGTAGAGAAGAACTTCGCCCTGAACTCAGACGTGCTGTTTGCCTTCGGCAAAGACACCCTGAAGCCGGAAGGCGTTGCAGCCCTGAACGGTCTGTATCAGCAAATCGTTGAGTTCCAGCCGAAAGATGGCAACGCTGTTGTTGTTGGTTACACCGACCGTATCGGTTCCGACGCTTACAACCAGAAGCTGTCTGAAGCCCGTGCCCGTACCGTTGCCAACTTCCTGGTGAGCAAAGGTATGGCTGCCAGCAAAGTTGCCATCGAAGGTCGTGGCGAAGCTAACCCGGTTACCGGCACCAAGTGCAACGGCGTAACTGCTAAAGCTCAGCTGATCTCCTGCCTGGCTCCGGATCGTCGCGTAGAAGTTCGCGTATCTGGCGTACAAGAAGTTCAGCAATAATCTGACCTCGTTCAGATAGTGCGAAAAAAAGGGATGCTGCGGCATCCCTTTTTGTTTGCCTGGTTCTCGCTTGCATCCCTCACTCCCGCCTCCCTGCCCTTGCCTGCCCCGTCTCGAAAGCATAAAGTAGTTGCGCCTGTAAGGTATTGGATAAGCACTAAAAAGCGCTTCTTGTCCGGTCTGTTGTCCATGACGCCAATGCATCATGAGAGTCCAAAGCCTTCGCTATCCACTTTGCTGG
Organism: Aeromonas sp. S13(2024); assembly: GCF_041402405.1. NCBI lineage: Bacteria > Pseudomonadati > Pseudomonadota > Gammaproteobacteria > Aeromonadales > Aeromonadaceae > Aeromonas > Aeromonas sp. S13(2024). The sequence goes on from NZ_JBGLRA010000003.1 coordinate 330,499, forward strand.
CGATTTTTCGCAGCAATAAAAACAAGTGCATTGCCCGACATGGGCTAACACAACGAGGATAAACCGATGAAACTCAAAATGGCTCCTACCCTGATTGCACTGGCGCTCGCCGCCGCAGGCACCACAGCTCAGGCTGCCGATGACTGGTACACCGGTGTTGGTGCAGGTTGGGCTTATGCCCACGGTCTGGATGATTTTGGCAAAGACACTGACAAAGATGCCACTGCGCTGAGCCTGTTCGGCGGTTACAACTTCAACGACTACTACGCAGCTGAACTGGGCTACCTCTACGCCGGTAAAGCGGGCGTTGACGGTGCAGATTTCAAAACCCAGGGTGCAACCCTCTCCGGTATCGCCCGCCTGCCGCTCGGCGACATCTTCTCGGTGTTTGCTGAAGGTGGTGCCTACTTCAATCACGTCAACGGCAATGGCAACAGCGACAACGGCACTGCACCGCTGGCGGGTCTGGGTCTGACTGCCAAGCTCTCCGACCTTATCGATGTGCAGGCACGCTACCGCTATCTGTGGAATCTGGGTGACGAGCAGAAAACCTGGGAGAGCGACATGAGCGTCGCGACCCTGGAGCTGGTGATGCACCCGAACCGTACCTCTTATGTTGCCCCGGTTGCCGCCCCTGCGCCTGAGCCGGTTCCCGAGCCGGTACTGGTCGACAAGAACTTCGCCCTGAGCTCTGACGTGCTGTTTGCCTTTGGCAAATCCACCCTCAAGCCAGAAGGTGTCGCAGCGCTGAACACCCTGTATCAGCAGATCGTTGATGTTCAGCCGAAAGATGGCAGCGCCGTGGTCGTCGGTTACACCGACCGTATCGGTTCTGATGCCTACAACCAGAAACTCTCCGAAGCGCGTGCCCGTACCGTGGCCGACTTCCTGGTTGGCAAAGGTCTGCCGGCTGGCAAAGTTGCCATCGAAGGTCGCGGTGAAGCCAATCCGGTCACCGGCACCCAGTGCAACAGCGTCAAGGGCAAGGCTCAGCTGATCTCCTGCCTGGCACCGGATCGCCGTGTAGAAGTACGCGTCACCGGCGTGCAGCAAGTCAAACAGTAATCCTGTCGTTGTCGAGTCCTGATTTCGGCTAGCATTTCTCTACTCAGAATCCCCGATGTATCGCATCGGGGTTCTATATTTCAACGCATGATACGGTCGCTACACGTTGTAAATATCCACCGCCTCACGCATCATCGCCCCGCTTGCGCCAGGTTTTGCTAGCTTTGCAACAGCAACTCTCCTTTCAATATCACGTTCACCCGATCTGCCAGCGCATTCTGGTAACTGTCATGCCCATCCGTCATCGAACATCTCACCCCGTACCATTAATGCAATGACTGATACTCGAGCAATTACTGCACTCCGCAGTCTGAGTGTTGGATGAGCTACTCGCCGCCACGCCGTTGCTTCAGTGCTTCTTTAGACATAATGGGCACCGACTCGGCGTGTATCCCTTTGGGCAGCACAAGGTGGCTCACTATCTTGCGTGAAATAAACACCCGTCACCAGGGTCAGGTTCTAGCTTGCAGATAAGTAATGTCGGCGATCCACACTTGCTCCAGTGCCACCGGCGTGACCTGCTCTTGCCCCGCCTTGAGCAATTTGGGATGACGGTCGAAGCGGTGAAAACTGTGGGAGGTCTTGTAATACGCCTGCTTGGGCGGCACCAAGTCGCTCTTCAACGCACCAACGACAGCCTCAAAGAGCTGGGCCTCTTGGCTCATCAGCGCCAGCCGCTGCTCGAGCTTTTTAATACGTTGTTCGGGCGGGGTTAGACATGATGATACTCCTGCAGGCGCACACAGAGAATCCGTATGGCTCCAGTCCTGCCGACCATGTTTACGCAACCATACAAGAATGGTCGGGTTGCCCTGAATGCCATATCTAGCTTGTGCCTGCTGACAAGTCAGCTCACCTTTTTCAATCTGCTCGACCTGCGCCAGCGAGTAATCGCGTTGTGTCCGTTTCACACCTTGTCCCATCGGGTTCTCCATTTATGTGGGGAAAAGGTGTAAACCATATTCAAGACGGAACACTGCGGTAAAAAAGGGGATGGCCATACCATCCCCCTTTTTTATCAATATGTTAGTTAAACCAGTGAGTAACCTATACCCGACGATAGGGCAGGTAAACCGGCTCCCACATGTGGTTGAGGATATGCTGCTGCAGATCCTGACCGATCAGCGGGTGGGAGGGATCCCGGCGCACGATATCCTTGAGCACGGCGGTGGCCACATGCACCGAGATGCTGCGCAGCTCGCGAATGCGGGGATAGACGGCCCCTTTCGCCAGATCCACCTCACTCACGCACTCGGCCAGCGCAAAGGCAGCAGTAGTGAAGACATCGGGCGTGATCTCGCGGATCTGGCTGACAATGGCCGCCAGACCTACCCCGGGGAAGATAAAGACGTTATTGCCCTGCCCGACCCTGAACTCCTGCCCCTCGTAGCTCACATCCTTGAACGGACTACCGGTTGCAACGATCGCCTTGCCCTTGCTCCAGCGGTAGATATCCTCCGGCAGCGCTTCACAGTTGGCGGTCGGGTTGGAGAGCGGGAACACCATGGGGCGCTCGCAATGCTGCAGCATCAGCTGGATATGCTCTTCCTGGAAGGCACCGCCCGAGCCGCTGGTACCCAGCAACACGGTAATGGGCACATGACGCAGCACATCGGCCAGATTGGCCTTGCCGGGCACCTCGGTATCCCAACCCGCCAGCAGCAACCCTGGCTTGGCATAGCGGCGCTTGTACTCGTCGAGCCCGTCCCGGTTGTCGCACACCAGCCCCTGGGTATCCAGAATGTAGATGCGATCGCGGGCCGCCTGCGGATCCATCCCCTCGCGGATCATCCCCGCGCAGATCTGATCCGCGACGCCAACCCCACCGGCGCCAGCGCCGTAGACCAGATAGTTCTGCTGGCCCAGGGTCTCCCCCTTGACCTTGACCGCGCCTATGATACCGGCCAGCACCACGGCGCCGGTGCCCTGAATATCATCGTTGAATGACGGCAATGACTGCTGGTAGCGGGCCAGATTGTTGAAGGCGTTGGATTTGCTGAAGTCTTCCCACTGCAGCACGGCATTGGGGAAATGGCGCTTGACCCCCTGCACGAACTTGTCGATGAACTCTTCATACTCCTTGCCGCGAATACGCTTGTGCGGGCGGCCCAGATACATGGGGTCATCGAGCAGTTTCTGGTTGTCGGTGCCCACATCCAGCGCGATGGGCATGCAGCAGGCGGGGTGAATACCGGCACCCAGGGTATAGAGCGCCAGCTTGCCGATGGGGATGCCCATGCCGCCAACACCCTGGTCGCCGATCCCCAGAATGCCCTGGCTGTCGGTGACGACTATGATGCGGATCGATTTGGCATCGAAGTGGCGGGCCTGACTGCCCATGTCATCCACGTTGTCCGGGGTGATGTAGAGGCCGCGCGGCTTCTGGAAGCGGTGGCTGAACTCCTGGCACGCCTTGCCCACAGTCGGGGTATAGATGTAGGGAGTCATCTCCTCCACATGGCGTGACAACAGGGCATAAAACAGGGTTTCGTTGCGATCCTGCAGGGCACGCAGGTTCTGGTACTTCTCGATATCGCTGCAAGCGCTCTTGAACCCCTCATACACTCGCTCGAGCTGGGCTTCAAAGGTTTGTACCTGAGGCGGCAGCAAACCATCGAGATCAAAATCGGCCCGCTCCTGTTCGGTGAAGGCCGTGCCCTTGTTGAGGTATCGATTGTTAAGCAGATCAGTGCCGGTCAGTGCAACGGGGCGAAAATCCTGTCCCTGTGCATCTTTCCACAGCAGATATTGTCCGGTAGCCATAGTCATTCTCTTTGATTTACGTGAAATTGCCGTTCGGCAGGAGAGCAAGACTCATAATGAAATCAATCATATGACGTTTACTCGATCGGTTTTGTGAGCTTGGGCATACCCTGCGGCCAAAATAGGCGTCTGGCGGCCCCGGCGAGACAAATATCCACGGCAAGGAATGAGACTCATGTTAGCATTGCGGGCAACCCAGCCCCTTTCACCGCATCACAGCCGGGAGTGACCTGATGCCCTCGCCTCTGCCAGCCTGCGCCCCCTTCTTCCTGCCATGCGCCTGATCCCGCTGCTTGCTCTGTGGCTGTTTCTGACCAGCCAGTCGGCTCTCGCCGCACCGGGCCGGGTGCTCAACATCATCGTGGGTGAATGGCCCCCTTTCGTCTCCGAGCAGTCAAAACAGCACGGTCCAGTGGCCCACCTTATCAGCGATCTGTTCAAGGAGGCGGGCTATGAGGTGAAGTTCCACTTCGCCCCCTGGGGTCGGGTCTATTCGCTGGCGGCCAACAGCCAGCTCTACGACGCCACCGCCGTCTGGATGCACAAACCGGAGCGGGAGCTGGATTTTCTGTTCAGCGAAGCGGTGCTGCAGGAGCAGTTTGTCTTCTTCTCCCTCAAATCACGGCAGCTGCAGGCCGAGCGCCTTGAACAGATCATCGGCATGCGGTTGGGGGGCGATATCGCCTACAGCTACGGGCCCGAGCTGGACAAGATGGTGGCCGATGGCAAGGTAACCCAACAAAAAGTCACCGACGTGAAACAGAATTTCGGCAAGCTGCTGCGCGGACGGATCGACCTCTATCCACAAGAGCTGCGAGTCGGTCTGGCCGAGTTGCAGAGCCAGCTCGACCCCGCCAGCGCGGCACTCATCACCCACAGTCAGACCCCTTTTCTGCGCAACGACAGCTTCGTGATGTTCCCGCGCAAGATGCCGGATTCAGCCAAACTGCGGGATCAGTTCAATCAGCAGCTGCAGCAGGCCATCGCCAGCGGACGTTATAAGCGCTACTTCGAACGGCTGGCCCGGGGCGAATATTGACCTTAGCGAGGCAAAAACAGAGGGGATAAAACAACGGTGGCGGCCCTTTGTGGCCGCCACCTCTGTGATGCTTGTCAGCTGCTGGCATTAGCCGCTGATGCCCACCTCCAGCTTGAACGGCGTCTTGGCCTTGCTGCTCTCGGCCGCCCCCATCTGGTAGACCCGAATGGTATAAGTGCCCTTGGCGGGCAGGGTTGCCTCAAAGTTGTTCCCTTCGGTAGAACCGATAAACATCGCCTCCCCCTTGCTGCCCGGCGGCAGAATATTGAAGTAGGGCTTGCCGGTCAGGATCACCACCATGCTCTGGCCCTTGTTGGCCGTCAGCTTGTAATCGAGGGTCTGGCTACCCTGAATGGTGCCGTTGATAGTCGCCCCTGACTCCCCCTTCTTGAACTGCACCTGCTGAGTCTTGATCCCGTCAGCCGCCTGCGCCACGCCCGCAATACCACCGAAGAGCGCAGATGCACATACCGCTGCCAGCCATGCTTTTCTCATCATTTGTCATCCCTTGTGTGAATGGAACCCCTGTTACTGTTGCTCAAGGTGGCCCAAAAAACCATCGCCGTTTGCGGCATCGCTCAATCAATTTGCCATCACCATCGACCCGCCATCAAAAGGGGCGCCGCAGCGCCCCTTCTCTTTCCTCTTTGTCGACCATCAGCTTGATTTGCCCGCCTTGGGCTCATCGAGGGTGTGCTTCACCTCTTCATACCAGAGGTCGTGATGCTCCTTGGCCCAGGTCTCGTCCACCTCGCCGGTCACCATCCCCTCCAGCGCCCCTTCCAGCTGGAACAGACCCATGTAGATATGGAAGATAAAGCCGCAGATAAGGATCAAGGCGCCTACGATATGGATAAAGCTGGCCCACTCCATCTGACGGCGCAGCTGGCCGAAGATGGGGAAGTCGAGGAACAGCCCGGTCGCCACCACAATGCCGCCAAACCAGATCAGCAGCCAGAAGATCGCCTTCTCGCCACCGTTGGAGAAGCCCGCCGAGGGGTGACTCCCCTTGTGCTTGCCGAGCATGCCGCCAAACTTCATGAACCACTGCACATCCACCATGTTGACGATGTTGTGGCGGAACCACTTGATGAGCACCCCCATCAGGCAGAGGAAGAAGAGCGGCCCCACGTAGTTGTGGAACACCTTGGCAAACCAGATCCAGTTCTCCCACACCCCGAGGCTCACCACCGGCTTGATGAAGTACTTGCCGTAGATGATGGCCAGCCCCGACCCGGAGAGGGTCAGGAACATGGCCGCCGTGGTCCAGTGCAGCGCCCTATCCAGCCTGCTCCAGCGCTTGAGCTTGCGCCCGGTGCGCGGTTTGGAGAGCTTGGTTTGCCCCACCACCAGGTACATCAGACCGCACATGGCCAAGGATCCGAAGATGGCGATGGCACCGAGCGGCGACACCCACTTGGTCTTCACCTCGAACCAGAGCTGGCCCGGCACCGAGATCAGTACCCCGTGCTCCGGCGAGCGGGAGGTGGTCACCCCCTCCTGCCCATCCTTCACCGCCCGCCAGTAGTCGGCGCCGGCAAAGCCAACCGCCTCTTTCTCGGCATCGGCGAAACTTGCGGTACTCACCAGCAGCAGAGCAGCAAACAGGGCCATTAGCCAGGTTTTCATGCCGCCCCTCCCTGCTTGTTCAGCTTGCTGGCATCGTGGAACAGCTCATCGCCATTACCCCAAGCCGCATCCTTGGCACCACGATAGGCAACCCGCTCGCGGAAGATATCGGAGATCACCTGCGCATCCCCCGCCAGCAGTGCCTTGGTGGAGCAGAGCTCGGCACACATGGGCAGCTTGCCCTCGGCGATGCGGTTGGCACCGTACTTCTGGCGCTCCGCTTCGCTGTGATCCTCTTCCGGGCCACCGGCGCAGAAGGTGCACTTGTCCATCTTGCCCCGATCGCCAAAGGCGGCGGTCTTCGGGAACTGGGGCGCCCCGAACGGGCAGGCAAACAGGCAGTAGCCGCAACCGATGCAGAGATCCTTGTTGTGCAGCACGATGCCGTCGTCGGTGTGATAGAAGCAGTCGGCCGGGCAGACCGCCATGCAGGGGGCGTCGGTGCAGTGCATGCAGGCGACCGAGATGGAGGTCTCCCCCGGCAGGCCGTCGTTGAGGGTCACCACCCGGCGGCGCTGGATGCCCCACTCGAGGGCATCGTCGTTCTCGTTCTTGCACGCCGTCACACAGCCGTTGCACTCGATGCAGCGCTTGGTGTCACACATGAATTTCATTCTGGCCATGGGATCAGGCTCCTACTTTGCGAAAACGGCACAGGGTGACCTTGGTCTCCTGCATCTGGGTGACCGGGTCATAACCATAGGTGGTGACTATGTTGACCGACTCCCCCAGCACATAGGGGTCAGACCCTTCCGGATATTTGGATCGCAGATCCTTGCCCTCGAAGTGGCCGCCGAAGTGGAACGGCATAAAGGCGAGCCCCGGTTTGACCCGCGGGGTCACCAGCGCCTTCACTTTCACTCTGCCTCCTTCCGGCCCCTCCACCCACACATCCTGACCGTCGCGCACACCGACGTCGTTGGCATCCGCCGGGTTCATCTCGACGAACATCTCCTGCTGCAATTCAGCCAGCCAGGGGTTGGAGCGGGTCTCATCGCCGCCCCCCTCGTATTCGACCAGACGGCCGGAGGTGAGAATGATCGGGAACTCCTTGCTGACATCCTTCTCCTGCACCGAGGCGTACTGGGTCGGCAGGCGCCACAGGCTCTTCGAATCAGGCCAGGTGGCGTAGTCGGCCAGCAAGTCGCGGCGCGGGGTGTAGAGCGGCTCGCGGTGCTTGGGCACCTGATCCGGGAAGGTCCACACCACGCAGCGCGCCTTGGCGTTGCCGTAGGGGACGACGCCGTGCTTGATGGCCACCCGCTGGATACCGCCGGAGAGGTCGGTCTTCCAGTTCTTGCCCTCGGCCTCTTTCTTTTCGGCCTCTGTCAGTTCATCCCACCAGCCGAGCTGCTTCATCAAGTCGGCAGTGATCTCGGGATAGCCGTCTTCCACCTCACTTCCCTTCGGCCAGGAGTCTTCGGCGAGCAGCGAGACGCCCTGATACTCGATGCCGAAGCGGGCGCGGAAACCGCCGCCCCCTTCCGACACCGGAATGCTGGTGTCGTAGAGGATATGGCTGCCGGGATGTTTCATCTCCGGGGTGCCCCAGCAGGGCCAGGGTAGACCGTACACTTCGCCACTGACCGGGCCGCCCTCGGCCTTGAGGTTGGTCTTGTGGAAGGTGTGCCAGTTCTGCTGGTGCGCCTTGAGCCGCTCCGGGCTCTGGCCGGTGTAGCCCACGCTCCACATGCCGCGGTTATATTCGCGAGTGATGTCTTCCAAGAGCGGCTGGTTGTTCTCCACCTTGATGTGCTTGAACAACTGGTCGGCAAAGCCGAGCTTCTTGCTCAGCAGATACATGATCTCGTGGTCGACCTTGGATTCGAACAGGGGTTCTATCACCTTGTCACGCCACTGCATGGAGCGGTTGGTGGCGGTGACGGAACCATAGGTCTCGAACTGGGTGGTGGCCGGCAGCAGGTAGACGCCGTCGGTGCGATCGTTCATCACCGAGGCGACGGTGGGGTACGGGTCGACAATCACCATCATGTCGAGCTTTTGCATCGCCTTCTTCATTTCCGGGCCGCGGGTCTGGGAGTTGACCGCATGGCCCCAGTAGAACATGGCGCGGATGTTGGAGCCCTGCTCGATCAGATCGGCGTTCTCCAGCACACCATCCACCCAGCGGGAGACCGGAATGCCGTTGTTGTTCATCGGCAACTTGCCGTTGTAGGCCTTGTTGTCGAAGCGCGCCTTGATCCACTCGTAGTCGACATCCCACACCCGGGCCCAGTGCTTCCAGGAGCCCTCTTCCAGCCCGTAGTAGCCGGGCAGAGAGTCGGAGGTGACGCCAAAATCGGTGGCGCCCTGCACGTTGTCGTGACCGCGGAAGATGTTGGTGCCCGCCCCGCTCTTGCCCACGTTGCCGAGGGCCAGTTCGAGGATGCAGTATGCGCGGGTATTGTTGTTGCCGGTGGTGTGCTGGGTACCGCCCATGCACCAGACCACGCAGCCGGGACGGTTGTCGGCCAGCAGCTTGGCGGCGCCATGAACCTGCTGCTCGTTGAGGCCGGTCACCCGCTCAACTTCCGCCGGAGTCCAGCGCGCCACCTCTTTTTGCACCTCGTCCATGCCGTAGACGCGGGTGCGGATGAACTCCTTGTCTTCCCAGCCGTTCTTGAAGATGTGCCAGAGCATGCCCCAGATAAAGGCGACGTCGGTGCCCGGACGCAATGAGAGGTACATGTCCGCCTTGGCGGCGGTGCGGGTACGGCGCGGGTCGACCACCAAAATCTTGCAGCCGTTGCGCTCTTTCGCCAGCAGGATGTGCTGCATGGCGACCGGGTGGGCCTCCGCCGGGTTGGAGCCGATAAACATGATCGACCTGCTGTTGTGCATGTCGTTCAGGCTGTTGGTCATGGCGCCGTAGCCCCAGGTGTTGGCGACGCCAGCGACCGTGGTGGAGTGGCAGATCCGCGCCTGGTGATCCACGTTGTTGGTGCCCCAAAGCGACGCCATCTTGCGAAACAGGTAGGCCTGCTCGTTGGAGTGCTTGGCTGAGCCGAGCCAGTAGACGCTGTCGGGGCCGGACTCCTTGCGCAGGCGCAGCACTTCGTTGCCCACCTCTTCGATGGCCTGATCCCAGCTGATGCGCTGCCACTTGCCGCCCACCAGCTTCATCGGGTACTTGAGGCGACGCTCACCGTGGCCATGCTCGCGCAGGGCCGCACCCTTGGCGCAGTGACCGCCAAGGTTGAAGGGGTGATCAAACGCCGGCTCCTGACCGGTCCAGACGCCGTTCTGCACCTCGGCATAGACGCCGCAGCCCACCGAGCAGTGGGAACAGATGGTACGCTTCACCTCGACCGGTACTCCGGCCGCCACAGTTTTGGCTTCGGCCCGCTGCATCATGGCTGGGGCCAGCCAACCGGCGGCCACGGCGCCACCGGCCACCAGACCCGAGTTGACCATAAAGGCGCGGCGGGTCAGCCCCTGACCGCGAATGGCCTCATTGCCCTGCTCGCCCACTTGGGGCTGCTCGGCACGTTTTGTCAGTTTCATGAGTTCTCCTTCACTGATCCGGCTCAGTCGGTGCCGCGCAGGGTGCGATAAAAGTCGTGAACATGGGGGGTCTCCCGATAGCCCTTGTCAGGCTCGGTGTCGTGGATCAGCACCTCTTTGCCCACCACCCGACCGGTGGCACCGGCCAGCACGCCTATGGTGGCGACCACGCCAACTCCCTTGATCAGATTGCGGCGGGACGGGTCTTTCAGCTGTTCATCGCTCATTCTTGTGACCTCTGTTGTTGTTCTTGCTGGCGCCTGCGCGCCAGCTTCGCGTCCAATGGGATATCTCGTCTGCTCGTTTTGTTATGTGCAGCTCTTGTTATGCGCAGATAAGAGCATTCAGCCCGGCACCACGCAGGCGCCAAACGGCAGGCGCAATTCGTTTTCCAGCTTGAAGAAATCTTCGGCAAGGGCGCCGACCGCCCGGTAGAAGCTGCCCCCTTTCGCCTGTTGCTGATCGCGGCAGCAGGCGAGTACCCAGGGGGCAAGGTGGCGCTCATAGAAGCGGTTGCGCTCCGGGTGCTGCTCGCCAATCAGTACCGCCATCACCTCACAGAGGGCGGCGAGATGATCTTCCGGCTCGCACACTCCGCTCTGGCGCTCGAAACCCAGCGACTGCAGATCTGCGCGCAGCACCGCCAGCGGCAGCTCCATCAATGAGCCGGTGAGATACCAGGAAGCAAACGGCACGATCTCCCCGCGCCCCAGCCCGATAAAGAGCTCCTGATACTCCTCGGCAAGCTCGTTTTCGTGGTGGCTGCTGGCCGCCAGCTGCACCAGCCCCAGCCCTCTGGCAAAGGGGCCCGGCATCGGCTGCAACCCTTGCAGCCAGCCGAGCTGTTCGCCACGGGGGGCGGCGCGCCAGAGGCTTGCCAGCAGGGCGTAGAGATCGGCGCTGCTCTGTTCCAGTTCGGTCATGGTCAGTTCGCCCGCCTTTTCGTTATGTTGTTCACTCATCACTGGCCCTCACACCTTGAGCTGGGAGACGGGATCCGCCGCCAGCGCCGCAAACACATCCTTGACCCGACAGTCCTCGCACATCAGCAGCCGCTGGGCGGCCTCGTTCTGGAAGTGGGAGTGACCGGCCAGTTTTTGCTGGATGCGGCGGATCATCGAGGCGGGCGCGAACGGCTTGGAGCAGCGAATGCAGCAGGCCGCCTCTTCGGCTTTGAGGCTCTGGACGGCGCGGCGCACCTCGGGCACGGGTTGCAGGCGGGGCACCAGCACGATGGCCTGCTCGGGGCACGCCTTTTCACACATGCCGCACTGGATGCAATCCTGCTCGATAAAGTTGAGGCCCGGCGTATGGCCCACCGCATGCAGGGCGCGGCTCGGGCAGACCGCCACACAGCCCATGCAGAGGGTGCAGTCAGCGTCTTTCAGCTCCACACTGCCGTATGGGGCGCCATGAGGTACCGCCAGCGGCTCGCAGCGCCCTTCGTTGGCCTGCCAGAGGGCATCGAATGCGGCAAACAGGTTCTCCCGTTTGTCCCCTTTCAGCGGCTTCTCCAGCAGGGCAACGGTGGGCTGGCCGGAAACAGGCTCACCAGCATCTGCGTCAAACAGAGCAATGCGATCGGCAGCAAGCCCAGCACCCGCCAACAGCACGGCGGCGCTCGCCAGCTCCCGCTCAACCAATGCCCGCACACTTGCGGGAGCATCATCACCGAGCGCAATGCACACCGCACTGGCGCCATAGGCGAGGGCGGCGAACCAGCTCTCGATACCCAAACTCGCGCTCTCCTCCACCCAGACTGGCAGCCAGTTGGCAGGCAAACGGGTGAGTTCGGCTTCCACCCATTCGCGCTCGTTTTCGCCGGCGATCAGCAGTCGAGGCGCTTCGCCGCCCGCATCCCGGTAGTGCTTGAGCAATCGGAACAGATAGTCGCCGCTGGTGTTGGCGTCGGGCTGGTGATAGGCAATCGCCCCAGTCGGACAGGCCGAGGCGCAGCTACCAAAGCCCTGACAGAGATGGGGATCGATCTGGATCCGACCATTGACGGGCTTGAGGGCATCGGTCGGGCAGACATCGAGACAGCGGCTGCAACCGGGCACGCCGCGGGCGGTGAAGGCGCACGCCTCGGGGTCGAGGCGAAAATAGCGCGGTTTATCGAAAATACCGGTCAGTGCACAGAGCTCGGCAAGCCGTGCGGCCAGCACATCGTCATCAACCAGATGCAGATAGCCGACCGGCGGGCGCTCCAGCGCAAACAGCGGGGCGCGGCCCAGATCGGCCACCAGGTCAAAGCGCGGTTCCCGTGGCTGTTCACTGACAGCAGCCGCTTGTTGTGGAAAGCCTTGTTGTGGGAAGCAAAGCGCCGCCAGATTAACCCGCGCCCCCTGCCCATTGAGGCCGGTGAGCTGGAACTGGCCCAGATACCCTGTCAGGCTCGGTTCGCGCAGGGTCAGGGCCGCAAGGGATGCGGTGGCATCAAAAATGGTTTCGAGATCTGCCGCCTCGGCATAGTGGACCGCTTCGGTCACCAGCAGGGTGGGCTTCACCCCGGCGGGCAGCAGGCTGGCGGCGCGGCGAATGCGATCTTCCGGGCCGACCAGCAGCAGGCGCCCCTGACTCTGGTAAGAGACAGTGGCCGGGATCAGGTTGTCGGTCTTGACCGTATGCTGCAGGGCATAGGCGCGAGCGCGCGCGTTATGCTCGGCCGCCTCGCGGGCCAGATTTGGCAATGTTTGTTCAGTGCTCACATACGCTCCTGTGCGCGCCACCTCATGGGATGGGCGCTTGTTGGTAAGCCGAGAGAGCAAGAGGCGAGCCAACTCCCCCGGAAAAAAAGTGACTGGCAGGGAGTCAGGATCCTGAGGGTTCCATTCCCCCACCTTTGGTTGGGACATTTTGTCCACCACAGGAAACCAAAATGTCCCGATCGTCGATGTGGGTTTGAGAATGGTTATCAGCCAGCTCGTCGGCGGCAGGTTCGCTGACAACCACCACCGGTTCAGCGGATCCGCTGGCCGGATTGGCCATCTCGCTCTCCGGGGCGGTTACCTGATCCACCAGCCAATTGCGTAGCTCGGCGGTCAGGGCCGCGGGCAGCAATTCGGGCTGGCTGAAATCCTGGGTGTAGTCGTCGAGCCCATCCGGTTTATGGCTGCGAAACATGGCCCGCAGCGCCTCCTTGTCGGGGAGCTTGGCCTTGCCAGGCTGGGGTGTTGTTAGCTGCGGTTCGCCACTCTCTGCCCCCTCAACGGCAAGAGGTTCACAGCCCCCCTTGTTAGTGCTGACTACGGGGCTATCCAGCGTGGCATCAGGAATTTCACCTTCGCCACTGCCTTCAATGGGGGCGGCAACCGCCTCGGGGCTAACCTCTTCCCATGGCTGCAATGCCTGATGCTTGCGCGCCTCACTCTTGCGAGACGACCAGCGTTTGAGGAACTCACTCATGGGCACTGTTTCCGGCCTTGTTTACGGCACAAGTTCCGGCGTCGCTGCCACGCTCGCGGCCATCGGGGCCGGTGGCTTTCACGGCGCCGCAGCTGGCTTGATCTACCGTATCGACACCGAGCTGATCCTGCGCCCGCCCCTTGCCCTTCTTGCCCTTGCGACGGGCCTCCAGCAGCTCGCCGTGACGGCCGATAAAGGCCTCCACCCAGGCTTGCAGCGCCTCGGGCAGCGGGCAGGAGAGCACCTGCCGCTCGCCATCCATATAGGCGGCGGCCACGGTCTGGCTCAAAGTCAGGCCATCGGCCACAAAGCCACTGTCCACGCGGCTTCCGGTCACAAAGAGGCGGGGCGAGCCGGAGCTCAGATTGAAGCGATAATCACCCCGCTCGTCGCGAAACAGGGTAAGGGGCAAGGCACCGGCAGCCTCAGGTTCGGCGGGGTGGAGCGCCGCAATCTCGAAACGGCGGCTCTGCCAGCGGCCAACCTGGCTGTCGATGGCCTTTAACTCCAGTTGCAGCCAGCGCTGCGGGGGCAAGGTATTGGTTGTCTCTTGCACTGTCACGGCTCCCATCAGAAGGTCTCTGCCGGGCCGCCCTCCCCCATGAACCACCCAGTTCGGGGTGGATCAGGGCAGGAGTTTTATGGCGGCCACGGCCATCAATGGGATAAGACTTAGCAAGAGTGGGGCCAAGGCGGGATGTGGCTTTCTTTCGAGGAGAGCAGGATACGTAGCACTTCCAATACGCGACCGTTCGAATACACTTCGCTATTCGAATCTACAGCCCTACGTTTTGCCAAAAAGGTAGGTATTCCAAGTTTTATAAAATATTTGGTTACACCTGTTTTGGACTGGCGGATTAGCTCTAACTTGATGTAACATGCCCCATACGACACCCATAAAAATAAATGCAAGAAATTGCTTGCCAATAAAAAGCATCGGCAACTGCAATTCACTGATGGGAGTCATGATGTTGGTGAGATGAAAATTGATTTAAAATATGAGAGGTCAGATTATATATCTGCTCTTTGATATAAATAATTATCTCACTTTTAACAAGAAAACTAAAAGATGGATTATAACAATGAAGTTTAACACTAAAAAAGTTTTGGCATTCTCTACAGCATTATTGTTAAATAATTCCGCCTCTGCTGGCGACTTCTATATACATGATTCTTTTAGCTCAAATTCACTATCCAACTGGAATATCTACAACCAAACCTCCGAAAAATCTGACATAAAAGAGGAAAATAGCTCTCTAAAAATTGTCACTCGGAACCCGCTGAAGGATTTCAAATTTTCTGGTGTATCAAAAACGTTTGAACCAAAGAGAAATATTTCTTTGAGCACCGTTGTGCAAGGCGATTTTTCAAATTTATCCAACATCAACCCCAGGGCTTACATTCAAATTTCTAATCTAGATGAAACAGAGGGAACATCCCTTGTTATCGGTAGAGATGGGGATAATTTCTGGGTTTCACAAGTTTGTATAAATAATAATGGATGCCTCCCACCCAAAGGACGTTATAGCAATATGTCAAAACTTCGACTCTCGATCATGAAAGTCGATGACATGATTAGAATGTATGTGAATGGCGACTTGGTTTATAGTGGCACGACGTCTTTGCAAGAAGTGAGTAAGGTTGTGTTGGGGGCGGGGGGAGCTAATACACCATATACTTTCCCTGTTTATTTCAATGAGTTCAGCTTGCATAGCGGAAACTAGTTTGATTTTTTAATTAACTGGGCCTTACATAGGTTAACAAAACCTACTTTTAAGGCCCTCTTCTTTATTTGTTACGTGCTGTAAAAATAATCTTCTATATCTCGGTCCACTTAATAGGTATCCAGCGGACTATCCCTTCCCCATCATATTAAGTAAGCTCTATAACCCAGCTCGTTAATCTTCTCGGTGTGGATAATTCCTGTTTCATCAAGGTCATAGGTTAAACCTGTGCCTCGTTTGAAAGTAATCTGGAACAAAACTTGCTGTATCCCTTCCCTTAGATCCCGGCAACCGGTCGCGAGGGGCCCATGACACCGACCTTTATCAAAAGCAATGCTGCCGCCCAGCTCACCATGGCCGTCGAGGTGATGGATGAACAGGGCACGATGAACACCCGCCAAATCGCCTGTGAGCGGCCACTGACGGTCTACCTCAACTGGAAGGAAATCGTAACCCTGATGACGCTGGGGGCTCGCCCCGAGGCTCTGGTGCTGGGTTATCTGAAAAATCAGGGCTTTATCGAGGATATTGCGGCCATCGAGTCGGTGATCGTCGACTGGGAGAGCGAGGCCGCCGCCGTGGTGAGCAGCCAGCAGGCCGCCGATCTCGACAAATCCCTGGAGAAGAAGACGGTCACCTCCGGCTGCGGTCAGGGCACCATGTATGGCAGCGTGATGAAGAAGCTCGAAGGGGTGGTCTTGGCGGCGCCTGAGCTTAAACAGAGCACCCTCTACGCCCTGCTGAAAGCCCTGTCAGCCCATAACGAAACCTACAAGATGGCGGGTGCGGTGCATGGCTGCGCCATCTGTCGCGGCGCCGAAATCCTCTCCTTTGTCGAGGACGTGGGGCGCCACAATGCGGTGGATACTCTGGCGGGCGAGCTCTGGATGCGCGGCGAGAGCGGCCACGACAAGATCTTCTACACCACAGGGCGGCTCACCTCGGAGATGGTGATCAAGGTAGCGCAGATGGGCATTCCAGTGCTGCTGTCGCGCTCCGGCGTCACCCAGATGGGGCTGGATCTGGCCCGCCAGCTCGGCATCACCATGATTGCCCGCGCCAAGGGGCGCCACTTCGAGGTATTCAGCGGCCACGACCATCTCGTGCTGGACGAGAAGCCGCCGGTGCTGGCACCCAGTTCGGCCGGTCGCGGGATGCGGGACTAAGCCATGAATGAATTTATGAACGTGAAGCAGGTGGCCGAATACCTCGATCTCAACGAGAAGAAGGTCTACCAGCTCGCCAACGAGGCGCGTATCCCCGCCACCAAGGCGACCGGCAAGTGGCTGTTTCCGCGCTCCCTGCTCGATCGCTGGCTGCTCGGCAGCTGCCACGAGGGGGTAATGAACGACCGCCTGCTGCTGGCGGGCTCGGACGATGTGCTGCTGCACTACGCCAGCAGCCGCTTGGCCCAGCAGCTCGGCACCCAGGCACTGGTAGGTTACACCCCGTGCGGCACCCGTCAGGGGCTGGCGATGCTGGCGCGCGGCCATGTGGATCTCTGCGCCATCCACTGGGGCCAGGCCGAGGAGGCCCACCTGCGCCACCCGGCGCTGGTGCAGCAATATCAGGGCCACCGGCAATGGGTGATCGTTCATGGATTTCGGCGGGTGCAGGGGCTGGTGCTGCGCCAGGGGCTGCAACCCAAGGAGGCGAAAGAGGCGCTCGACTGGCGCTGGGCCATGCGCCAGGAGGGGGCCGGCAGCCAGCGCGCCCTGCAGGAGTGGCTGCAAACCCAGGGTGAGTCGCTGACCCGGCTGGAGCGCACTATCGAGGTCAACAGCGAGCGGGAGCTGGCCGCCGCCATCAGCCGCGGCGATGCCGATGTCGGGCCCGGCGCCCAGAGCACCGCCACCGAGTTCGGCCTCGACTTCATGCCGCTCTCCCAGGAGTGCTTCGATCTGGTGATGCCGCAGGGTGTCTTCTTTCGCACCCTGCTGCAGCAGCTGATCGGCTGGCTGCAATCCCCCGAGGGGCGTGAGCTGGCGGCCCGCCTTGGCGGCTATGACCTGACCCAGAGCGGCAAGCTGGTGTGGAGCCCGCAGTAAATAACCACTCACCCACAGACAAAACAGCCCGCCAACCATATTGACGGGCTGTTTTTATCACGGGCCTTTTTTAAGCAGCATCAATCGCTTGTCTCACGCCCCTCGGCATTGAGCGCAATGCGCCACCCTTCCAGTTTCGCGGGCTCGCTGCCGCTGGGCAGCAGGGCGTGGCTGCGCAGCCGTACGGTAAAGCAGCTCCCCTGCCCCGGGGTAGAGTCCACCAGCAGCTCCCCACCCCAGCGGCTGATGATGCGGTGGCTCAGGGCCAGCCCCAGACCGGTGCCGGTAGCGCGGGTGGTGAAGAAGGGGTCGAAGATCTTGTCGATAATGGCCGCCTCAATGCCGCTGCCGTTGTCGATCACCCGCACTTCGGCCCCGCGCAGCTGACCCAGTTCATCGACCCAGTCGCGACTCTCGACCCGGATCTCCCCCTGCTCTCCCAGCGCGTGGCTGGCATTGACCAGGAGGTTGATCAGCACTTGCAACAGCTGCTGGCGGTCCGCCTCGATGGGCTGCTGGGCCCTGAGGTCGGCCACCAGCTCCACCTGCTGCTGACGCAGGGCGGAGCGCACCAGGGTCAGACTCTCCTCAATGATGGGGTTGAGGTGCTGCCACACCGGCGCCGTCTCGTAATCGCCGGGGCGAGAGTATTGCAGCAAGCTGCGGGTGATGGCGCGAATCCGCTCGATCTGGGCCAGCACCAGCGCCAGCTCCTCGCTGACCGGCTCGGCCGCCTCCCCCAGCTCCAGCTTCATCAGCTCCACATTGCCGAGGATCACCGCCAGCGGGTTGTTGATCTCGTGGGCCACCCCGGCCGAAAGTTCGCCAAGGGCTGCCAGCTTCTCGCTGATGAGCAGTTGCTGGCGCGCCTCGGTCAGCATATGAATATGATCTTCCAACTCCGCAGTCTTGAGCTCGAGGCTTTGGGTCCGCTCGGCCACCTTCTGCTCCAGCTCGTCGGCGCTACGGGCCATCTGCTGCTGATGCGCCTCCTGCCTGTCCAGCATGGCATCGAACTGGCGACCGAGCTGGGCCAGCTCATGGTCGGGATCGAGCGCCAGCGGACCGATTCGAGCGGACTCCCCGGCCTGCACCTGCCGCACCACCTTGTGCATCCGCTCGATAGGGGAGAAGAGATCCCGCGCGCCGCGATAGACCAGCAGGCCGGAGAGCAGCAACAGCAGCACTACGCCGGAACCCAGCTCCACCAGATTGGTGAGGTAGGTGCGGATAATGGGCCACTCGAGAAAGCCCACATAGAGCATGCCGATCCGCTCGCCCCTGGCTCCCAGCAGCGGCTCGTAGCCAGATACATACCAGGCGTCGTGAACGAAGGCGCGGTCAACCCACATCTCCCCTCGCCCCAGCACCTGTTCGCGCACTGGCGGCGAGACCCGGGTACCCACCGCCCGACCCACCTGACGGCTACTGCTGACCGGTACGTTGGTGCTCACCCGCAGATCGTCGAGAAACAGGGTGACGGTGCCGACGCTGCCATCCGGCAGGGTATTTTTGGCAAACACCTGCCCCTTGAGCTCATCCACCAGCCGGGTGCTGCCGTTGACAAGCTCGCCCCCCTCCAGCACGGCCCAAAGGGAGCCGTCGCGGCCCATCACCGGCGTCAGTGAGAGGCTGATCAATCCCCTGTTCTCCACCACCCTGGTGCCATCCCGCTGCCACAGCACGGCCCGCTTGGCCAGTTGCGGGGAGAGGGCGAGCATCTCCTGCTGCGACCAGACCACGAAGTGGCTGACGCTGCGTCCGGCCGTGAGGGCGGCGCGCTCTTGCGCCGTCAGCTGATCCAGCTCGGGGCCGCGGCGCAAGCGCAGAAAATCGAGACCATAGTTGGCCGCCAGCGGCATCACCCAGTCATGCAGCTGATCCGGCGATTCCCGCAGCCGAAGCTGAAAGGCCCAGGCATCGCGCAGATGCTCCAGATGCTCGGTCTGGCGCTGCTGCTGCACCGTGATGGCGTGGTGGGCCACCCCGAGATCGCTGCGCACCGTGGTGAGCAGGTTCTGCCAGCTGTAGGTGAGGGTCCAGTAGAGGGTGAGCGCAATCATGCCCACCAGAGTGAGCATGATGGGTACCGAGGTGAGCAGCAGCAGGCGCCAGCGCACTTTGGTGCGCACGCAACGGGGCAACAGGGCGCGCATGCAGCGGGAGAGCAGGGTCAGTTTCATCGCCACCCCATCCGATCAGCCTTCCTCATTCGATGGCCCACTCCTTGAACTTGCGATCCAGCGTCTTGCGCGCCACCCCGAGCACCCGGGAGGCGGCCGACTTGTTGCCATCATGGCTGGCCACCACTTGCAGGATGTGGGCTTTTTCTACCTCCGCCAGCGGCCACGCCAGCGGATAACCCTCCTCGCTCGCCCCCTGTTCGGCCGGCTTGCTGCTCTGCCAGTAATCCGCCGGGGGCTTGCCCAGCAGCAGGCAGCGCTCGATGAGATTGCGCAGCTCCCGCACGTTGCCGGGCCAGGGATAGGCCTGCATCGCTACCACATCCTCGTGGGTCCAGCTCAAGGAGCCCATCCCCATCTCGGCGGTGAGCTGGCGGGTAAAGTGGTGTACCAGCGCGGGGATATCGTCGATCCGCTCCCGCAGCGGGGCGACCGGCAGCGCCACCACGTTGAGGCGATAGAAGAGATCTTCGCGAAAGCGGCCCGCCTCCACCTCGGCCTTGAGGTTGCGGTTGGTGGCGGCGACGATGCGCACATCCACCGCCAATTCGCGCTCGGCCCCCACCGGGCGGATGGCCTTCTGCTCCAGCGCCCGCAGCAGGGAGGCCTGCATGGCGAGCGGCATTTCGCCGATCTCGTCCAAAAAGAGCGTGCCCTGATGGGCGACTCGAAACAGGCCGTCGCGCCCCTTGCGGGCGCCGGTAAAGGCCCCCTGCACATGGCCAAACAGCTCGCTTTCCAAAAGCTCCGGCGCGATGGAGGCGCAGTTGAGGGGCACAAAGGCCCCCATACGGCCGGATAGTTGATGCAGGGCACGGGCCACCAGCTCCTTGCCGGTGCCGGACTCCCCCTCCACCAGTACGGCGGCATTGGAGGGGGCCACTCTGGCGATGAGCGTCTTGAGCTCGCGGGTCTTGGCACTGTCGCCGATCAGGGTGGGCGGGAACAGCTTGCTCACCTCCCGGCGCAGCAGCAGGTTCTCCCGCTCCATCTGGCGGCGCTCGATTACTCTGTCCACCGCCTGCACCATCTGATCGAGGTTGAAGGGCTTGAGGATAAAGTCGCTGGCGCCGAGGCGCAGCGCCTTGAGGGCGGTCTCCATATCGCCAAAACCGGTCATGAAGATGATGTCGCTGCGGCGAGTGGCCGGGTCTATGGCTTCGTGCCACTCGATGCCAGAGCGCCCAGGCAGCCGGATGTCGGCGATGATAAGGTCGAAGTGAAGGCGGCAGCGCAGGGCTTCCGCCTCCTCCACGCTGGCGGCAGTCTCAATCTGGGCAAAACGCTTGGCCAGCGCCTTGGCCAGAAAGCTGCGCATGCCGGGCTCATCGTCAACGATAAGCAGGGAGAGGGCAGACCAGCGGCTGGGAGGGAGTGTCATGGAAAAAAGTACCTCGGATGCACGTACGGTCGGTGAATGTCCCGATAACCGGAACCTTAGTGGGACATTTTGTCCTTACCGTATCAAAAGCACCAACACCAATTATTAAAAGCGATAACAAGCTCACCTAATTGATTTTAATAAGCTTCTGTTTTTAAACGGCAAACCGTGAATGCAGCGGAAAAGGAACAGTTTGGCACCCTGCTTGCTTACTCTTGCCCTCTCCTCATCCACCCTGAAAAAAGTTGCATCACGATGACGATAAAAACCAGCCTCAAACGTTTTGCCCTCTCCCTCGCCGCCAGCCTGCTGATCGCCGGTGCGGCCCACGCCGAAGCGGATACTAACGCCACAAAAGCGCCGATCCGCCTCGCCACCACCACCAGCACCGAGCAGTCCGGTCTGCTGGGCTGGCTGCTGCCCCAGTTCACCAAAGAGACCGGTTATCCGGTGCAGGTAATGGCGGCCGGTACCGGCCAGAGCCTGAAGATGGGCGAGAACGGCGATGCGGATCTGGTGATGACCCACGCCCCCTCTGCCGAGAAGAAGTTCGTCGACGCAGGCTTTGGCATCGAGCCGGTGCACCTGATGTACAACGACTTCGTCATCGTCGGCCCGGCAAAAGACCCGGCGGGTCTGGCCAAGCTGCATGACGCGGCCAAAGCGCTGCAAGCCATCAAGGATAAGGGCCAGACCTTTATCTCCCGCGGTGACGAGTCCGGCACCCACATCAAGGAGAAGACCCTGTGGCAAGCCGCAGACGTCAAACCCGAGTTTGCCGGTTACAAATCCATCGGCCAGGGGATGGGCCCCACCCTGACCATGGCCTCGGAGCTCGGTGCCTACACCCTGACCGACCGCGGCACCTGGCTCGCCTACCAGAGCAAGCTGGATCTCGCCGTACTGCTGGAGGGTGACAAGCGCCTGTTCAACCCCTATCAGGTGATCCTGGTCAACCCCAAGCGCTACCCGGATCTCAACACCGAAGGGGCCCGCACCCTGAAGAACTGGCTGGTCTCCGAGCATGGCCAGAAGTTGATCGGCGACTTCAAGGTGGCGGGTCAAGCGCTGTTTGTAGCGGATGCCAACGGGAAATAATGGCAACCCTGACCCCTGCGATAACGTTAATGGCCCTCCCCCGGTTCGCTGAGGGAGGCGCCTGATGCCGACCCTGCTCGACACTACGCTGGCGGCCCTCGCCCTGCTGTTCAGTGGTGACACTGAACTGTGGCAGGTGGTGGGGGTCTCCTTCTCCGTCTCCTGCATCGCGCTGCTGCTGGTGCTGCTGCCCGCCTTGCTGCTGGGCTTTGCCCTGGCCTATCTGCCGCTGCCCGGCCGCTGGCTCTGGCTCTCCTGCATCAATACCCTGCAATCGGTGCCGACCGTGGTGATTGGCCTCTTGCTCTACATGCTGCTGTCGCGGGCCGGCCCCTTTGGCGACTGGAAGCTGCTCTTTACCCAGCAGGCCATGGTGGTGGGGCAGATGCTGATCGCCTTCCCGGTGATCGCCACCATGGCTCACGCGGCGTTTGTCCAGAGCGACCGGCGCGCCTGGGAGACCGCCCTGACCCTGGGGGTCTCCTGGCCCAAGGCGCTGATCGGCCTGATGCACGAGTGCCGCTTTGGCCTGCTGGCCGCCATCATCGGCGCCTTCAGCCGTATCGTCACCGAGGTGGGCTGCTCCATGATGGTGGGGGGCAATATCCTGCACTTCACCCGCAATATCCCCACCGCCATCGCGCTGGAGACCCAGAAAGGGGCCTTCACCCAGGGAGTGGCCCTCGGCATAGTGCTGCTCACCCTAGCCCTCTTGCTCAACCTGCTGCTGACGGCCTGTCGCGGCCACAGCTATCTGAAGAACTGACCATGCCCCCACTGTGTATCAACAGGAGTACCCCATGGCCCTGACCGCCCACCAGCTGACGATGCGCTTTGGCGAGCGCCAGCTGTTCGAGATTGACCGGCTCGCCATCGCACCGGGGGATGCCATCTGGCTGCATGGGGCCAACGGGGTGGGCAAGACCACCTTGCTCAAGATCCTGGCGGGGCTGCTGACCCCCACCCGCGGCCACACCAATCTGCCGGGGCGCTGGCAACAGCGGCTCAACCGGTTGCTCAAGCGGGATCTGGGGCCGGGCCGGGTCACCTATCTGCACCAGACCCCCTATCTGTTCGATCGCACGGTGCACGACAACGTCGCCTGGGCGCTGGATAAACAGCTCGGCAGCGAGATCCGGGTGTTCGAGGCGCTGCGCCGGGTCGAGCTGGAGGGGTTGGCGCGGGAGCACATCAGCATTTTGTCCGGTGGCGAACGGCAACGGCTGGCGATGGCCCGTGCCTGGGCACTGCAACCGGCCTTTCTGCTGATGGATGAGCCCACCGCCAATCTGGATACACATTCGGTTGCCCTGATGGCCGCATTGGCGCAAGATCTGCGGGAACATGGCAGCGGCCTGGTCGTCATCAGCCACCAGAGCAACGCCCTGACCGACCTGTGCGAGCGGCAATGGACCCTCGCCCGTGGCCAGCTGCAAGAGACGACCCCTTTAAAAATCATCGAGCGACATGACTTCAAAAAGCGACAGCCACTCTGATCCCGTTGCCGTATCAGCAGTGATCCTGGCAGGAGGCCGCGCCACCCGGATGGGGGGCGAAGACAAGGGATGGGTAGCACTGGCGGGACGCCCTCTTATCGACCATGTTTTGGCGCGCCTGCGCCCCCAGGTGGACGAGGTGCTGATCAACGCCAACCGCAGTCAGACCCGCTATCAGGCGCTGGCCCCGGTCATCAGCGATGACAACAACGATTATCTAGGCCCGCTGGCGGGCATGCAGGCAGGTCTTGCCGCCGCCCGTCACGACTGGGTGCTGTTCGTTCCCTGCGATGGCCCCGCCCTGCCGCTGGATCTGATGAGCCGCTTTCGCGCCGCCCTGACCCCGGATACCGAGCTGGTGGTAGCCCACGATGGCGACTGGCTGCAACCCGTGGTGGCCCTGCTGCACAAATCCCTGCTCCCCTCCCTCACCGCTGCGCTGGCAGAGGGAGAGCGCAAAATCGATATCTGGTTTGCCCGCCACAATATGGCGGTGGTGAGCTTTGCCGATCAGCCGGATGCCTTTATCAATCTCAACAGCCCTGCCGAGCTGGCCGCCTACGAGGCCCGTCTGCTCGCCCCGGCTATCGACCCCCAACAAGGAGTCACCTCATGACCCCGGCCCCCACTCTTCCCCTGCTCGGCTTCGCCGCCTGGAGCGGCACCGGCAAGACCACCTTGCTGGAGCAGTTGATCCCCCTGCTGGTGGATCGCGGCCTGCGCATCGGGGTGCTCAAGCACGCCCACCACGACTTTGATATCGACCAACCGGGCAAAGACAGCTACCGCCTGCGCAAGGCGGGTGCCCAGCAGATGATGGTGGCTTCCCGCTGTCGTCATGCTCGTATCATTGAGACCGAGCTGGCCGAAGCCGACTTTCGCCAGCTGCTGGCCAGCTTCGATCAGACAGAGCTCGATCTGCTCTTGGTAGAGGGGTTCAAGCACGAACACTTCCCGAAAATCGAGCTGCACCGCGCCGAGATTGGCAAGCCGCTGCTCTTCCCCGAAGACAGCGACATCATCGCGCTGGCCAGCGATCAGCCCCAACAGAGTGGCGAACAACAGCAGACAAGCCTGCCCCGCCTCGATATCAACGATCTGGCGGCCATTGCCGACTTCGTCTGCCGCTGGCTTGACGGCTGCCAGAGCAAGGAGCCGGAGGCGGGCAAGGGCTTTCTCTCGGTCGAGGCGGCCCGCAATGCCATTCTGGCGGCCCTCACCCCGAGCAACGCCTGCAGCGACAAACCGCTGGCCCAGTGCCACGGCGCCGTGCTGGCCGCCGATCTGATAAGCCCCATCAATGTACCGCCCCACGCCAACTCGGCGATGGACGGCATTGGCCTGCGCAGCGACGATCTCGCCGCCGGCCGCTGGCAACTGGTGGGTGAAGTGCTGGCAGGCCAGCAGCGCCACGAGCCTGTGCTGGCCGGTCATGCAGTGCAGATCATGACCGGCGCCCCGCTGCCCCCCGGTGTGGATACCGTGGTGATGCGAGAAGAGACGCACATTGAAGGTGAGTGGGTCACGGTCACCGCACCGATCCGCGCAGGACAGAATGTGCGCCTCGCCGGGGAAGATCTCGCCAAAGGTGCGGTCGCCATCCCGGCCGGTACCTGGCTGGATGCCCCCCAGCTGGGGCTGGCGGCGTCGCTCGGTCAGGCCAGTCTCACTGTGCGCACCCCGCTGAAAGTGGCGCTGTTCAGTACCGGTGACGAGGTGCAGGCGCCGGGCGAGCAGCTCGCCCCCGGCCATATCTTCGACAGCAATCGCTTCACCCTGATGGCCCTTATCCGCGCCGCCGGTTGCGAGGTGATGGATCTTGGCATCATTCCCGATGACAAAACCATTCTGCGCCAGCAACTGGAGCAGGCCGCCGCCAGCGCCGATCTGGTGCTGAGCTCCGGCGGGGTCTCGGTAGGCAACGCCGACTTTATCAAGCTGGTGCTGGCAGAGCTCGGCCAGATCGATTTCTGGCGCATCCAGATGCGGCCGGGCCGCCCGCTCGCCTTTGGCAAGCTGGGGCAGACCCCCTTCTTCGGCCTGCCGGGTAATCCGGTAGCGGCGATGATCTGCGTGCTGCAGTTTGTCGAGCCCGCCATCGCCCGCTTGCAGGGCAAGCTGTGGCAGCCGCTGCGCCTCTCGGCACTGGCGGACGAGAAGATGAAGAGCCGCCCGGGGCGCACCGAGTTTCTGCGCGGCATCTTTCATCAGGACCGTAACGGCCAGCTGCGGGTGCGCACCACAGGGCCACAGGGCTCCGGCATTCTCAGCTCCATGGCCGAGGCCAACTGCCTGATTGAAATCGTACCGGATCAACCCGGGATCGCCGTTGGCGAACGGGTCTGGATCCACCCCCTGCAGGGACGACTGGCCTAAATCCCGACGGGGCGTCGGCCGGATGCACGGCGCCCCGTCACCCACCTGACAGGAGGCAGACCGTGCGTCTTGATGCCCCCCTCTCCCGACTCGATCTGCTGGTCTATGGCCGCTACCGGATCGTCCATGGCCTGCGCATTGCGCTCGCCTTCATGCTCACCTTTCTGCTGACCCGCGAGCTGAAACTGCCGGAGAGCACCTGGCCGCTGATCACCCTGGTGGTGGTGATGGGCCCCATCTCGTTTTGGGGCAATGTGCTCTCCCGCGCCCTGCAGCGGGTGGTGGGCACTATCTTCGGCGCCAGTTGCGGGGTGGTGGCGCTCTATCTCGAGATCTACTCCCTGCCACTCACCCTGATCTGGTGCGGGTGCATCATGTTCCTCTGCGGCTATCTGGCCCTCGGCAAGCGCCCCTATGTGGGGCTGCTGATCGGCATCACCCTGGGGGTCACCATGGGGGCCATGCCGGGGGATATAGAGACGGCGCTGTGGCGCAGTGCCGACGTGATACTGGGCTCCCTGCTGGCGCTGCTCTTTTGCAGCATCTATCCCCAGCGGGCCTACAGCCACTGGCGGCTGCAACTGCACCAGATCCTGCAGCAGTCGGGGCGGCTCTATCACACCCACCTCTCCCCCAATGTGCTGGAGCGCCCGCGCCTCAAGCACAATCTCTCCCAGCTGTTGGCACAGACCGGCAAACTGCGGGCCCTGCTGGCCCCGGCGGCCAAGGAGACACGCCACAGCATCGCCCTGTTTGATGCGGTGCAGGTCACCATGCGCAATACCCTCTGCACTCTGGAGATGCTGGCCAACACCTACTGGAACGATCGGGAGAGCCACTTCCTGATGCAGAGCACGGCTGCGCTGCAAGCCTGCCATCTGGCCACCGAGGAGGCGATCAACCAGCTTGCCCTGATGATGCAAACCGGTGACGGTCGCGGGGCCGATGCCGCCATCGCCCGCCTGCACGAGGTGGCGACCCAGGTATCGCTGCCGCCCAACGCAGAGGCAGCCATCAATGGCTACCTCTGGCTCAACGTCCAGCTGACCGAACAGCTCACCCACCTGCGCCGCCTGCTGGGACTGATCCTCACCCCACCCCATCGCAAGCTGCCCGACTAGGCCCAATGCAAAACGCCCCGCAGTGGCGGGGCGTTTTGCTGTCTGACTGGCCGCTTGGGCCGTTGATCAGTAACTCTTAACTGGCATTGGCCAGCGGCTGCTCGGTGGTGAGGTAGAGGGAGAAATCCTGAATACCCGCCTGCAGGGCGGCAAAACAGTCAGGGTCTATTGCGGTGTCCAGATTCTCCGCCATCATCTCCAGCGCCTGCGGCACGGGGATGGCACCGCGGTAAGGGCGCTTGGCGGTGATGGCATCGAAGATGTCGGCCGTGGTGATGATGCGCGTCTCAAGGGTAATCTCGTCCCCTTTCAGCCCCTTGGGGTAGCCCTTGCCATCGAGTCGCTCATGGTGGGCACCCGCCACTTGCGCCAGCTCCTCGAAGGCGCCGATACGGCTCAGGATCTCCTCGGTATAGGCGGCATGCATCTGCACCGCCGCCCACTCCTGCGCATCGAGCTTGCCCGGCTTATCGAGAATGGCGTTGCTCACCCCGAGCTTGCCCACATCATGGAGCAGGGCGCCCCGCTTGAGCCAGCGTCGACGCGACTCGGACAACCCCATCTGGGTGGCAAGAATGTCGGTATAGAGCGCTACCCTGCCGCTGTGACCCGCGGTATAGGGACTTTTGGAGTCCACCACCTGCCCGAAGGCCGCCGCGATTTCGTCCAGATAATCCTCATCCAGCGCCACCTCCCCCTGCCCGGCCGGGTGGACCAGCACCCACTCGGTCAGTCGGGGATCGGCCAGTCCTTGCCAGAACTCTTCGTCGGCCAGCGCTTCAAATTCCCGAACCAGTGCCGGATCAAACCAGCTGCCGCTGCGCTCGCGCAGCTCCTTGAGCGCCGCATCCGGGCCTGCGGCTGCGTGAAACACATCCACCACCTGACAGAGCAGGGCAATGCGCGAGAAGAGCGGGATCGCCTCGCCAGCCAGTTGCAGGGGCCGACCTTTGCCATTCCAGTGTTCATCAAGGGAGAGGATGCCATCGGCTACCTCGTCACTGAAACGCAGCTGGCGAGCAATATCCGCCCCCCGATGACAGCGGGTCTGGATCAGTTCGTTGGCAATCTGGTCACCGTTGCGAAAGATATGAAACAGGCTGCGAAAACGTCCCAGCAGATCCGCCTGCAAGCCGGTGTGGCCCAGCACAAAGTTGACTACCTCGGAGAGGGAGCCATCCACCAGTTTGAAATCGCGTTTGAAGTGAAGATCGTCGGTGAGATAGAGCTCGCAGATACGGGCGGCATTGCTGCTGCACCCAAGATCCTTAAGCAGGAGCGTGTAGTAGAGCTCATGGCGCAGCCGGGCGTCCAGTCCCAGCCGCTCTCCCAGACGGGAACCTATCCAGCAGCAGCGAATGCAGTGTCCTCTTGGTTGCCCCTCGGTCATATCGAGCGCATGACTGAGGGAACCAATCAACTCCGCCAATCGCAATCCATTCACCGTCATAGTCTACTCCCTTAGACATCATGGCGATTTTGCCAGCAGATTAGGTATACCCCATCTGAAGCTGGATCGATCTGGATTCAGTTGAATTTAGGCAGCAGCCTTGCCCTGATTCGCCCGCTCTTCCAGCTCTGCGCGGCTCAGGGTAGAGACAAAGCGGCCATCGAAGTAGATATCCATCAACTCGCCACGCTTCTCGCCACGCATCATGCTGCGGCGACCATCCAGATAGTGCACCTCCATCTGGGCGGTATGCTCGTCCGGGTAGCTGATCTCTACCTCGCGCACCCCTTGTGGCAGCATGGCCAGCGGCACCTTCTTGAGGGCCGGATCCAGATGCTGGTTCACCTTGATCACCGGATTGGCCTTCATGTCCACCACAGCCGGAGATTTGCCGGTGATGGGGTTCTTGCCAGACCAGAACTCGATGGTATTGAAGACGAACAGGTCAGCGGTCGCGGCCAGACCGTAGACAGGGGAGAGCAGCATAAAGACCCCGGCACGAGCGTAGCGGTTATCCACCACGCTCAGGTTGCCCTTGGTGACCATGCCGGAAAGCCCCATCTGCCCCATACAGCCGCCCAGACCCATGCTCGCGACCATAACCAGCAGGGCCATTGCCCGCCCCTTCTGTTGTAATGCCATCGTGTTCTGTTCCTGCTCTGAAATAAATGAGGCGGCAAGCCTAATCAAGGGGCCAGAAGAGGACAATTCACAATGGCGGGACGATACAGGAGGGGTTCAGATTGGCATATCAAGTGCGCAATAAATAAGCACCGATGGGATTATCATCCGATCGGTGCCTCGTTCAACAACCAATAACCGTCAGGAGCCGATTGCCAGATTGGAGACTGTCTCGGTCACATTGATGGCACCCTGCTCGATCTGTGCCATCACGCCACTCACCTCGCCGATCTGCTCCTTGCCACGCTGGGCACTGGTGGCCACCTCATTGATGTTGCCGGTGATCTGGGCCGTCAGTTCGCGGTTTTTCTGAACCACGCTGGCGATCTCGCCGGTCGAGAGGGAGGTGCGCGCAGCCAGCTGACGTACCTCGTCGGCCACCACCGCAAAGCCGCGCCCCTGATCGCCGGCCCGGGCAGCCTCGATGGCTGCGTTAAGGGCCAGCAGATTGGTCTGCTCGGCAATACTGCTGATGGTCGAGACAATGGCTTCAATGCTTTTCGACTGCTCATTGAGCTGGCCAATCAGGCCGGAAGTGCGACTCACCTGTTCGGAAATGGCGCTGGAGATGGCAACCGATGCCGCCAGCAGTTCAGACCCGGTTTCGGCAAAGCGGGTGGTCTCCTGCGAAATGGTCTGGGCTATGTTGGCCGCCTCGCTCACTGCCTGGGCGCGCTTGATCCGCTCTGTCACCTCACTGGCAAACTTGATCACCTTGACCACCTTGCCGCTCTCATCCTTGATGGGGTTGTAGGTAGCCTCCAGCCAGATCTCGTTGCCATGGCTGTCACGGCGACTGAACAGCCCGGATTTGAGCTGGCCGTGGGCCAGATCGTCCCAGAAGTGGGGTTGCTCGCGATAGAAGCTCTCATCGCAAAACAGCCTGTGATGCTGCCCCTTGAGCTGCGAAAGGGAGTAACCGACGCAGGAGAGGAAATTCTGATTGGCCGTCACAATCTCCCCCTTGGGGGTGAACTCGATAATGGCGAGCGCCCGATCGAGTGCCGAGATGATCGCTTTCTGACGACTCAACTGCTGATAACTCTCGGTAATATCGGAGGCAATCTTGACCACCCTGACCACCTTGCCGTCAAGCTTGACCGGGAAGTAGGTAGCCTCCAGCCACAACTCCCGACCCTGTTTATCAAAGCGTTGGTAAGTGCCACTGTGGCTATGCCCCTGACGAAGCTGTTCCCAAAACTGGGCGTAGGAGGATGACTGGACGTAGTGGGCATCACAAAAAATCCGGTGGTGTTTACCAATCACCTCCTGCTCGCTATAGCCCACCACATTCAGAAACAGCGGGTTCGCCTCGAGGATCTCGCCACTTGGAGTGAAACTGATGGTAGCGACACCGACTTTTACTGCATCAATAAATGCTTGGGCCTGGGCCAACTGCATTTGACACGCTTGTAATTCCGCTTTGAGTTTGAAGTTGAACATCTGCCCTGCCCCTCTATTACCTGGTTACAACTACGTCACATCTGCATGAACTTTAGACGAGAAACCATAGAGATAACGGGGGCCCATCGATTAAGGTGCCAGGTTCCACTCCAGATAGGCCGGATTGGCGACAAAGCCGATCCGCTCATAGAGAGGGCGCCCCTGCTCGCTGGCATGGAGCCACACCTTGCCCAGCTGACGCGATCTGGCGAAGGCTGTAATGGCATCGAGCAGCGCCGTGGCGATCCCCTGCTGGCGCCATTGTGGCCGCGTATACATATTGAGCAGGTACCCCTCCATCCCCGCCAGATTGCCGGGATAGGGTGGCCGTTCAAACAATGCCAGCGTCCCTGCTGCCACGATCTGTTTGCAGCCCTCCTGCGTATCGGCCTCAGCCAGCCAGGATAAAGCACTCTCTTCACTTATCGCCCGGGTGAAATAGTCAAGGGTGGCCTGCCACAAGGCCGGGTCTGCCTGCGGCGTCACCAGCTCACCGACCTCACAAAACAGCTCCATGCGCAGCGCCACCAGTGCGGGAATATCTGCGGCCCTTGCCTGACGAATGATCATTGGCTGCTCCTTTTCTCTCATGGGAAATTTCGCCGGCCGTCATTATGACAAAGAGCGCCTTGTGGCGCTCTTTGTCATTGGGGAAACCACTGATAAATCAATGGCTGCGACGTGTCAGCCAGTGATCCAGGCTCAGCACACCGCCGCCCCAGATGATCAGGGTCAGCAGCATCCAGCCCCACAGCTGGTGATCGTAAAAGCCACCCGCCCAGAGGGTCGGGTAGGAGATCACCGCCATGATATTGAAGCCAAACAGCAGCAAGGCGGCCGGGCGAGTAAAAAGCCCCGCCAGCAGGAAAAGCGGCAGCAACAACTCGGTCGCCGTCCCCAGATAAGCAGCCCACAACCAGGGCAGCAGGGGCACCTGATACTCGGATTCAAACAGATAGAGGGTGGAATCCCACGCCGTCAGCTTGAGCCAGCCTGAAGTGATAAAAACCGACGCGACCCACAGCCGCGCCAGCAACAGCACACCGGTACTGCTCCAGCGCGGCAAATCACCACTTGAGCTGGCCAGCGCCAGCCATTTGTTTGCCATCATGGCATTACCTCCATATCCACCAGCAGACCAAGGGTTATCAGGCGAGTGAGATGTTCACTGGCCGCAGGGTCGGCCGCAAGCAGATCGACCAGCGCCGTACCAGCGAGACAACCCTGTAGCAGCGCCCACTCACCCGCCGTCAGGGGCAAGGGTGCAACCCGGCAATCCGGCTGTTTCTTCAATGCCAACCAGACGGGGGCATCAAGCACCTCCACCGCTTCACCACAGTGCAGCGCCATCTGCCACAGGGCCAGCACCGGATAATCGCTGGCAACCAGCAGCAGATCAGTGGCTGGCAAGAGTCGCAGCCGCTCCCATTGTTGCGGCGATAATGCGGCCAGACGCTCGGCTGGCCAGCAGCGTGATTCCAGCGGCAGCAGACTGGCACGCTCAAGCTGCCATTCGAACTGAGCCAGCGCCTCCAGCCAGGGCAGTCCGGTTGTAGTTGGCAAGCGGGCCAACCATTGGCCAAATCCGGCGCCATAGTGCATGACGCTCCCTTCCCTGAGCGGCTCGGCTAATACGAAGCCACGGGCCGCCGCTGCAAAAAAGTCATCCCCGACCATGGCCTTGACGGCGGGATAACTGCTCGCCAGCACCTCGCCAAGGCTCAGGATGAAGTGGTTGCGATAGACCTGCAGCACAGACTCGGCAGAAAAGAGCCGGGAACTGATGTGAGGGGAAATGGCGTCAGGCGCCCCCAGCAGACCCTCGGCAAAGTGCTGTTGCAGCTGTGCCAGTTCAGCCATGGGCCACCTCCCGTGGTGCACTCATGGCGCACGCCTCATCCAGAATGGCGCCGGCCTGCGCCGCCTCTGCCAGCAAGACCGGCAGCGGCGGGATCTCGAGGTCCCACTCAATCAGGGTCGGAATGACCTGCTTGCGGCAGATCTGGCGATAGAGTTCCCAGACCGGCTCCACCACAGGGGCGCTGTGGGTATCGATATAGAGGGAGCCTTCCGGCAGCTGCTTCTCGGTATAACCGGCCAGATGGATCTCCCCGACGGTGGCGAGATCGATCGCCGCCAGATACTCATCGCAAGAGAAACCGTGATTGAAGGCACTGACATAGAGATTGTTGAGGTCGAGCAGGATGCCGCACTCGCTGCGCTGCTGCAGCTCGGCCAGAAATTCCCACTCGCTCATCTCCCCGGCCAGTTGCAGATAGGAGGAGGGATTTTCAATCAGCATGCGGCAACCCAGGGTCTGTTGTACCTGCTGGATCTTGTCGCTCATGTTGCGCAGGGAGGCTCG
Source organism: Aeromonas sp. S13(2024) (assembly GCF_041402405.1). Classification (NCBI taxonomy): domain Bacteria; kingdom Pseudomonadati; phylum Pseudomonadota; class Gammaproteobacteria; order Aeromonadales; family Aeromonadaceae; genus Aeromonas; species Aeromonas sp. S13(2024). The sequence continues at coordinate 363,270 of NZ_JBGLRA010000003.1, forward strand.
GGTATAGGGCACCGGCAGCAGATCGTTGAAGTAACGCCCACCAATGCTGCCCCAGCTGAGATGTTCGGAGATCCGTACCGGTTTGATCGCCGCGGCCAGTGTCGACAACTGCTGCAGATGGTGCGGATCGAGCGGGTCGGCAGAACCGAGGGACATGCCAACGCCGTGAAGACTGACGGGGTAGTGCTGCGCCAGTTCGGCGAGCACCTGAAAACCGTGACTGTGCCGCTCGAAGTAATTTTCACTATGCACCTCCAGCCAACTGACTGCCGGCAGGGTTTGCCGGATCTCATCGTAATGGGGAGTGCGTAATCCGATACCAATCAAAGGGTTCATCGCAAGACTCGCTTTCGCCAATCAGAGAAGATGCAGGGGGCGGCCCGTTGGCCATCCCCTGCCCGATGTCTCTTACTTGGGTTGCAACGAACCGCCGACCAGCTTCTCGCACAGCCCTTTGGGCATCACCACAAAGGCATCACCCTGAGCATCTTCCTTGGCAGTACCGGCGCAGGAGCTGCTCTTGGTCGCACAGTCATTTTTGCTGGCCTTGACCACGCCGTAGCACTTCTCCTTTTCATCGGCAGCCATTGCTGGCGCCGCGATAAATTGGGCGCCCAGCGCCAGCAGACCGGTCATGGCGGAGGCGATAGCAGTGCTTTTTTTAACATTCATGTTCATGTTCCTTTTGATGTCGTTGGATGTTGCTGATATCCCCGATTTGTCGCAACCGGGTACCTGCAATAGAACCGGCAAACGGGATATTCCCTTTCAAAAAAACACAAAAAGAGTTAAAAAACCCAAAGAAACACACTCAATTAATTGATTTTAAACAGCTATTTCATCATTGATAATTTCTCGACGACCACCCATTAATGAACGAGGAAAGTGCCATATGGTGCTTTCATTCCGTTAATCTTCTTCACTGCTTCCATCAAAAGAGATGCGTCAGACATAAAAAAGCCCCGCCAACAGGCAGGGCAGGATGCAACGTTAAAGAAACAAGAAATAAACAAGCGGAGTGCTGTTGGGAGCCAGGAGTTGCGGCAAGCAGATAAAAAAAGAGACAGCTTTGGCTGTCTCTTTTTGCACATGGTGCGAATGGGGTTTAGTAGAAGATCCGCTCACCACGCTCGCTCATTTTGAGCCAAACCGGTTTGGTGCTGGTTTTATTCCAGATCCGGTGCAGATAGCTGTAGAAGCGGGCACGATCGCTGCGAAACAGCATCACGGGGAAAGCCAGAATGCCCACCAGCAATACATAAATGCGACGAAGAATAATCTGAGTCAGGGAAAAGGGATGAAACATGATGTAACTCCTTACTGGTAAGACCACTGAACAAAGATTACCCCACTCCATGTAGGATTACTACATCACCAACGCATTTTTTTTATAAAAAAATGGTGAAAAACGGGAAATACTGAAAACGGGTTACGTCATTAACCAACAGTTAACAAACTTGCGAAAATCGTGCGCTTTGCCACAGTTATCAGGGGAAAAACATGCAGTAGGGAGACACGCATGAAACTGCCGGAAGTGGCACTGCTGGTGCTGATGGTTGCCCTGACACGGGCACAATTGGAGGAGTGGCAACTGAATCGGGAAGATGCCATCGTGCTGGCCGAACGGGGCGTGCCCACCGTCAGCCTGTGGCAATGCGGCACACTGAAGCAACGGATTGCGGATCTCAACCAGCACAGTGCCGAGGTGCAGTTTCAATATCGGGGGCAAAACATGGCGGATGTGAGCCACTATCTCGAGCGCGAGTGGAAACAGGCTGGCTGCGAACAGTTACTGGTACAGCAAGGATACTGACCAAGGCTCAGACTCGAAGAGTGATTATTGAGATAAACAGAGAAAAGATGGAGGCACGTTCCGGAGTCGAACCGGACTAAACGGATTTGCAATCCGCTGCATAACCGCTTTGCTAACGCGCCATGCTGACAAGACTGATTGTCTTGAAAGTGAGTTCCATCGTTGGTGCGATGGAAAATTGGAGCGGGAAACGAGACTCGAACTCGCGACCCCGACCTTGGCAAGGTCGTGCTCTACCAACTGAGCTATTCCCGCGTTACTGCTTTCGTGCCAGTTGCCTGACAACGAGGCGCATTATACGTACCACGAGCGCCAGCACAACCCCTTTTTCGCAATTTAAGCCCTGATGCAGACTGTTTGCTCAGGGTTTAAACGCCTTGCTGCATTTTTCTCCAGCCAGCTGTGACCCACCAAGCGAATTTGGGATAAAGTCGTTGAAATGATTACGCTTTCGTTCGAGACTTGTTCGGCTTAATAACCGGATTCTCAATTGAAAATCACAAGATGAAATGGATCTTCACGCTTCGTGGGCTCAGGCCGCAGTTAATGCTGGCTTTTTTCATGTTGGGCATGGTGCCCTTTTTGGTCATCACCCTCTTCTTCCTATACAGCCACGGCAAGGATCTCACCACCCAGACCTCCAACCATCTGGTCTCCGTCCGTAATATCAAGAAGAGTCAGCTCGAGGATTACTTCAACAACCTCAAAGAGCAGATCATCAACTTCTCCCAGCAGGATTTTGCCGGCAACAGTATCGGCCGTTTCTATGGCTTTACCGGCGCCTTCGAGAAGTTGGGCACCACACCGCAGGAGGCCCGCAGCCGTGCTCAGGCCCGCTATCTGCCAGGCTCCTGGGATCAACTGCGCAAACCGGACAGTCAGGTGGAGATCGAACCCTCCATCACGGCACTTATCCTCGCCGACGAGATGTATGGCCGGGTGCACCAGCGCTTTCATCGCGGCTATGCCGACATGGTGCGCAAGTCCAACTACAGCGACATCTTTCTGGTGGACCTCAACGGTGATGTGGTCTATTCGGTCACCAAGCACCCTAACTTTGCCACCAATCTGCTCTCCGGACCTTATCAGGGCAGTGGCTTGGGCCAGACCTTCGCCAAGATCAAACGCCGCCTCGATGGCGGCCAGAAACCGCAGCAGATCTTCGAGTTCACCGATTTTGGCCGCAACGAGCTGACCGGGCAGGTGGTCGCCTACATGGCGGCGCCCGTGATGCAGTACGACTATGTGCGCGGTGTGGTGATTTTCGAGCTACTGCCGGACAAGCTCAACCAGATCATGGCGGAGCGGGAGGGGCTGGGCGAGACCGGCGAAACCATCCTGATCGGCCCCGACAAGCGGATGCGCGCCGATGCCTGGCTGGCACCGGAGTTCAGCGTCGAGAACAGCTTCAGCCCCAACTTCCGTCCACTGCAAACGCCCCTCATCACCAAGACGCTCTCCGGCGAGCAGGGGGTCGGGCTGTTCCACTCCTATCAGGATGACGAGGTGCTGGCCGCCTACACCCAGGTGAAGGTGTTCGATACCGAGTGGGCCTTTATTGCCGAGATCTCCACCCGGGAAGCCTATGCCCCGATCCGCCAGCTGGAAACTCTGGTGATTGTGCTGGGTGCAGGCTCGGTACTGCTACTGATCCTCTTCTCCCGCTGGCTATCCCACTCCATCACGGCGCCGCTGCGCTCCCTGACCGAAGCGGCCGAGCAGGTGGCCGACGGCGCGCTGGATCACCCCATCGCCATCAAGCGCACCGGCGATGATATCGACCGGCTGGCCGAGGCGTTTCGCCATATGCAGCGTTCGGTGAAGGACAAGATCGAACTGATCGAACAGCAGACCCAGGAGCTGCAACAGCAGGTCAAGCTGACCCACAAGCAGAACCTCAGCCTGCAGCAGGCAGACAAGCTCAAGGATGAACTGCTGGCCAACACCTCCCACGAGCTGCGTACCCCCATTCACGGTATCAAGGGGATGGCAGAGTCGATGCTCGCCAGCCAGCAGGATTTGACCGAAGGGCAGCAAAAACAGCTCGGCCTCATCATCAAGAGCGCCGACGGCCTGGCCCGTCTGGTGGATGATCTGCTGGACTACCATCAGATGCGCTACGGCCAGCTGGAGATCCACTCCCAGCCCGTCTCATCCAAGGGGGTTATCCGGCTGGTGCTGGACCTCTGCCAGCATCTGGTACAGGCCAAACCCCTCACTCTGGTGGATATCAGCCCGGCCGAACTGCCGCCGGTGCTGGCCGACGAGCAGCGGCTTGAACAGGTGCTCTACAATCTGGTGGGCAACGCCATCAAGTACACGCCGCAGGGCAAGGTGGTGCTCAGCGCCATCGTCGAGAACAACTTCCTGCGCATCAAGGTCACGGATACCGGCATCGGCATCGCCCCCGACCATCTGGAGCACATCTTCGAGCCGCTGGTGCAGATGAGCCCGGAGGTAAGCAAGCAGGGGGCCGGCCTTGGTCTCTCCATCACCCGCCAGCTGGTGCACCTGATGGGGGGCGAGTTGTTTGTCGAGAGCGAGCCGAGCGTTGGCTCTACCTTCGCCTTTACCCTGCCCCTTGCCACCGGCAAAGCAGCCAATCTGACTCTCGACAGCCGCCAGATCGAACATCAGCTGGTGCGCCAGCAACCGCTGATCCTGCCGGACTGGGAGAGCGACGATCTGCCCCCTCCCCCCGAGGATGCGCCGCTCATTCTGGTGGTGGATGACGAGCCCATCAACCTGCACATCCTGCGCCATCTGCTGCAGCCCTGCGGCTACCGCATCCTGCCCAGCAGTGACGGCCACGATGCGCTGGCCAAGCTGGCCGATGAGCCGGTGGACCTCATCCTGCTCGATGTGATGATGCCGACCCTTTCCGGTTTTGACGTCTGCCGCCGCCTGCGCCAGCAGCACCCGAAAGATATGCTGCCGGTGCTGCTGCTCACCGCCCTCAACCAGCCCAAGGATATCGAGGAGGGCTTCGGGGCCGGTGCCAACGACTATCTGGTCAAACCCTTCTGCAAGGAGGAGCTGTTTGCCCGGGTCAAGGCACTGCTGGAAGCCAAGGCCGGACGCGCCTCACTGGTGGAAAACCGGTTATTGAAGCAGGAGATCGAACATCGCCTCACCCTGCAGGAGCGACTGCATCAGGATCAGCAGCGCCTGCTGGCCCTGCTCGGCGAAGGGGCCGACCCCATGATCTTTATCGACGAGCAAGGCATAGTGCTGTTTGCCTCCCGGGTGCTGGCGCGCCTGCTGGGACAGGAGCCGGAAGCCATGGAGGGGCAGCCCCTCAATGAGTGGCTCGCCACCCCGCTGCAACATCAGTGGCCCGACCTTGCCAGCGAACGGGAACACAATCTGGAATTTCTGGTGGCCGGGCAAAAAGATGTGCTCAACGCCCGTGCCCTGCCCATCGCGCTCGGAGGACAGGCCGCTTTCGCCCTCACTCTGAGTACCGAGCTGCGCCAGGATGAGAACCGGGTAATGGCGCTGGAGAACGCCCTCAAGAACCTCTCGCGGCAAGCCATCATCGAAGATGAACAGCTGCTGGGCGAGCTGAGCCGCCTGGGTGGCGAGTTCCGTTCGCTGGCCGACGACCTCATTCGCCAGCAGGATGACGAGCCGCTGCGCCGGGCGCTGGTAGAGACCATGCAGCTCACCCTGGATGCCTGGCAGCAGGGGACCGGCAAGGGCAAAATCGTGCTGGCAGAGAAGAGCAAGCTGTGGCGGGTCTATATGGACAGATCCAGCCCGCAGACCCGCACCCTCGACAAATACCTGAGTCTGGACACCCTGCCCAAGTCACCACGCTGGAAGACGGTGGTGGCCACCACCGAGTATGTGCTGGGCCACTGCCCGCTCAATGATCACCAGCGCCAGCAGTTGCAGCACAGCGCACAGACCCTGCGTCAACTCGCCAACCGCAAACCGTGACGCGGCGCCCTAAACGGGCGCCGGATCACAATTGGCAATCTGGTTTCTTTTTATGCAAAACAAAGCCCCGCATAACCCCGAAACCGAGAGCAGATCCAATTCACAAATTTGTCATATACGCCATTTTCACAGCCACTTTTTACGCGAAAGCAAATAACGCAAAGCAATGATTTTAAACAGATAAAAAGGCATTTTGACGAGATTGACGTAACACCGTCAATTTTTACGAAAACAACGAAATCAATAGTTGTTGTTTTCCTGTTAATTCTGGTTTGCTTAGGGCGTTGGAAAACAGAACGACAAAGGTTAGACACCTGACCAACACAGAGGGCCGATTTCATCAGCATGCGAAACCGGTGCTCACACAAAACAAGGCGAACCCTCGGGAATGCCAAAAAATAAGAAAGGAAAACATATGCTTGCCAAAGTATCCAAAATATCTACCGCTGTAATGCTGGGAACCATGATGCTTGCCGGTGCCGCCGGTAACGCCATGGCCGCAGAAAACAAAACCGTGCTGACCATGGTCGCACAGCAGGAAACCGCCTGGGTCAAGAACTTCAACCCCTTCCTGCAAGCGGGCTTGCTGCACACCACCCGTCACTTCATCTATGAACCGCTGGTGATCTTCAACGATATGCAAGGGGGCAAACCCGTCTATCGTCTGGCCACCAACTATGCGTTCAGCGATGACCTGAAATCCGTCACCTTCGATCTGCGTGACGGCGTGAAGTGGTCTGACGGCGAAGCCTTTGATGCCGATGACATCATCTTCTCCTTCAATCTGGTCAAGGCCAACAAGGCGCTGGATGAGCGCTCAATCTGGACCCAGATCAAGAGCGTCGAGAAGCTGGCCCCCAACAAGGTCAAATTCGACCTGACCGAGGTCAACACCAACGTGGTGAACGATCTGGTGCTGGTACCTATCGTGCCGGAGCATCAGTGGAAATCGGTGAAAGATCCGGTTGCCTTCACCAACGACAAGCCGGTTGGTACTGGCCCCTTCACCGAAGTGGACAACTTCTCCGCCCAGCTCTATACCCAGTGCCGCAACCCGCACTACTGGGATAACGCCAACCTGGCTATCGACTGTATCCGCATGCCGCAAATGGCCACCAACGATCAGGTGCTGGCTGCTGTCATGAAGGGTGACATCGACTGGTTCGGCTCCTTCGTGCCGGATATCGAGCGCCTCTACGTCGGCAACGATCCGAAGAACAACAAATACTGGTTCCCGGCCTCCGGTACCGTGGCGTTCAACGTCAACTTCCAGACCAAGAACCCGGGCAATAACGAAGCCTTCAACGACATCAACTTCCGCCGCGCCTTCTCCATGGCGATGGACCGCCAGTCCATGGTGGATATCGCGGGCTACGGCTACCCCACCGTCAACGAGTACCCGTCAGGTCTGGGCAAAGCCTTTGACTCCTGGAACAACCCGGAAGTGGACAAGAAGTACGGCAAGTACAACAAGTTCGATCTGGAAGGGGCCAAGGCCCTGCTGAAAGAGGCAGGCTACAAGGATTGTGACGGCGACAAGTTCCTCGACACCCCGAGCTGCAAAAAGATCGAGTTCAAGGTACTGGTACCGAATGGCTGGACCGACTGGGTCAACACAGTACAGATTGGTGTAGAAGGGCTGCAGGCGCTGGGCCTGAACGCCAAGACCGCTACCCCGGAAGCAACCGTCTGGACCGAGAACCTGATCACTGGTGACTTCGACGTCGCCCTGCAGGGTTACTTTGCCGGTGCCAACCCGCACAAGTACTTCGAGACCGCGTTCCACTCCCGCAACATGGGTGACCGTGGCAACCGCTTCGCTGCGCCCCGTTACAAGGACCCCGAGCTCGACAAGCTGATCGATGACTTCACCCAGACCGCCGATGCGGCCAAGCAGAAGGAGATCATGTTCGCCATCCAGGATCGTGTCGGTGCCAACCAGACCATAATTCCGGTCTTCAACAACCCGACCTGGTATGAGTACAGCACCAAGCGCTTCAACGGCTGGTTCAGTGCTGATAACCCGGTAGCCAAACCTCAGCTCCACCCGGACACCCCTGAGCGTCTGCTGCACGTGTTGTCCCTCAAGCCAAACAGCTAAACAATCCCGGCCCCCTGCGGGGGGCCATCTTCCCCGTTAATCCCCTTCTTGCCAGGCTTTGCCGGGGTTGGGGTAGCTATACCCGACGCGGGGCAGACTTGCAGTAAAAGGTACTATCATGGGATTCATACTGAGACGCTTTTCCTTCTATCTGGTTGCCTTTCTGGTAGCCGCCACCATCAACTTCCTGTTACCCCGTGCCATGCCAGGGGATCCTGTCTCCGTGATGTTTGCCCGTGCTGGCGCCATGATGGAACCCGCCGCCCTGGAAGCCCTCAAAGCCACCTTCGGCTTCGTCGACGGCCCCATCGGCACCCAGTTTCTCACCTATGTGAAGAGTGTCTTCACCTGGGATCTCGGCACCTCGGTGCGCTTCTACCCGCAGCAGGTCTCTGACGTGCTGGGCCGTGCCATCGGCTGGACCCTGTTTCTGGTCGGCACCTCCACCATCCTGAGCTTCTCCATCGGTTCCATCGTCGGCATCTTTGCCGCCTGGTATCGCGGCGGCCGGATGGACAGCATTCTCTCCCCGCTCACCCTGGTGATGCAGGCCATTCCGCCGGTGGTGGTCTCCCTGCTCGCCCTGTTCCTGTTCGGGGTCAGCCTCGAATGGCTGCCCATCGGCTACGCCTACAGCCCGGAGATCAAGGCTGACTGGGGCTGGGAGCACATCAAGAGCATCATGACCCACGCCATCATGCCGGTGCTGACCCTGGCCGTGGTGCAGGTGGGGGGCTTTCTCATCACCATGCGCAACAACATGATCAACCTGCTGGGCGAGGATTACATCACCATGGCCAAGGCCAAGGGGCTCTCCAGCAACCGGGTGATCTTCAACTACGGCGCCCGCAACGCCATTCTGCCCAGCGTCACCGCCCTATCGATGGCGCTCGGCTTCGTCATCGGTGGCTCTCTCATCACCGAAGTGATCTTCAACTATCCCGGCCTGGGCCTGACCCTCTATCAGGGCATTCTGGCCCGCGACTACCCGCTCATTCAGGGGCAGCTGCTCATCATGACCATCACCATGCTCAGCTTCAACTTCCTGGCCGACGTGCTCTACGTCTTCCTGGATCCCCGTCTGCGTACAGGAGGCAAATAAGATGCGTATGCCGACCATTCTCAAAATCCTGCTGGGCAACAAGAAGGCTGCCTGTGGCCTCGCCATCGTGGTTGCCTTCGTACTGATGGCCCTCTTTGCCCCCATTCTGGCCAGCAACGAGCCGACCAAACGGGTGGCTCGCCCGCACCAGCCGCCCAGTGCCGAGTTCGTGATGGGATCCACCCGCATGGGCCACGATATCTGGGCCCAGTTCACCAACGGTGCCCGTATCTCGCTGCTGGTGGGCTTCAGCGCAGGCCTGCTGGTCTGCACCCTGGCCGTCGCCATCGGCATCACCGCCGGTTACTTCGGCGGTCTGGTGGATGAATGCCTCACCTTCCTGATGAACGTGGTTCTGGTGATCCCCAACCTCCCCTTGCTACTGGTGCTGGCGAGCTTTATCGGGGAGGCGTCACCGGCGGTGATTGCCGTGATAATAGGGTTGACCTCGTGGGCCTATGGCGCGCGGGTCATCCGTGCCCAGACCCTGGCGCTGCGCGAAAAAGAGTTCGTCATCGCCGCCGAAGTGCTGGGCGAGCCAGCCTGGCGCATCATTCTGGTGGAGATCCTGCCTAACCTCATCTCCATCATCGGGGTGAGCTTCATCGGCTCCATCATCTACGCCATCGTCACCGAAGCGACCCTGGAGTTCCTCGGCCTCGGCGACCCGACCGTGGTGAGCTGGGGCATCATGCTCTACAACGCCCAGACCTCCAGCGCCATTCTGGTCGGCGCCTGGTGGGAGATCCTGGCCCCCTGCTTCGCCATCGCCACCCTGGGTGCCGGTCTGGCTCTGCTCAACTTCGCTATCGACGAGATTGCCAACCCGCAGCTGCGCTCCCACAAAGGGTTGAGCCGCTGGAAGAAACTCGCGGCGCCGGTCACCACTCCGGTTGCCACAGCACAGGAGAAGACAGCATGAACAAGCATCCCCTGCTGTCAGTACGCAATCTTTGCGTCGACTACATCACCGAAAATGGCGACGTGCGCGCCGTCAACTCGGTGAGCTTCGATATCAGACAGGGCGAGATCTTCGGTCTCGCCGGTGAGTCGGGCTGCGGCAAATCCACCGTCGCCTTCTCGGTGGCCCGGCTGCACAAGCCGCCCGCCTACATCAGCGGTGGCGAGATCCTGTTCAAGGGGGAGAACATCCTCCACTACAACGACGAACGGTTGCGCTCCTACCGCTGGCAACAGGTGTCGGTGGTGTTCCAGTCCGCCATGAACGCCCTGAACCCTGTGTTGCGGATGGAAGAGCAGTTCTGCGACGTGCTGCTGGCCCACAACCCCGGCATGACCCGTTACGAGGCGATCAAGCGCGCCCAGGAGCTGCTCACCATCGTCGATATCCACCCGAGCCGGCTCAAGGACTACCCGCACCAGTTTTCCGGCGGCATGCGCCAGCGGCTGGTGATCGCCATCGCCATGGCGCTCAACCCCGAGCTGCTCATCATGGATGAGCCAACCACGGCGCTCGATGTGGTGGTGCAGCGGGAGATCCTGCAGAAGGTCTATGCCCTGAAAGAGAAGTTCAACTTCTCCATTCTGTTCATCACCCACGATCTCTCCCTGATGGTGGAGTTCTGCGATCGGATCGGCATCATGTATGCCGGTGAGCTGGTGGAGGTCGCTCCCTCCAAGGCGATCCTGACCGCGCCGCTGCACCCCTATACCAGAGGGCTCGGCAACTCCTTCCCGCCCCTGCACGGGCCGAAGAAGGTGCTGGAAGGGATCCCGGGCACCCCGCTCAACCTGCTGGAGGTGCCGGTCGGCTGCCGCTTTCAGGCCCGCTGCGGCAAGGTGCACGATCGCTGCCGTCAGGAGTACACCAAATTGGCCGAGATCCGCCCCGGGCAACAGACCGCCTGCCACCTCTATGAGGAGCAGGGACTGCAACAAGATTCCGTGATCTATCTGGACAAGGCCGCTGGCTGTTAAGGATGTCTGTCATGCAAATCGCCAAAACCGATGCACCCATCATCGAAGTCCAGCACCTCTACAAGGACTTCCCCATCAACTCCAATGCCATCAAGAGTGGCAAGATGCGGGCGCTGTCCGACATCACCTTCAACCTGCACCGGGGCCGCGCCCTGGCGGTGGTCGGGGAGTCGGGCTCCGGCAAGAGCACCATCGCCAAGATCATCGCCAAGATGTACAAGCTCAGTGCCGGGCGCATTCTCTATCGCGGCCACGATCTGGAGGAGTTCAACAAGGGCACCGCCCTGCTGGACTATCGCCAGAGCGTGCAGATGGTGTGGCAAGATCCGTTCGGTTCGCTCAACCCGACCCACACCATCTATCACCACATCGCCCGCCCCCTGCTGCTGCACAGCAAGGTGATCGACAAAAAAGAGCTGCCCGACATGGTCTACGCCCTGCTGGAGAAGGTCGGCCTGACTCCTGCCAAGGCGACCGCGGCCAAGTATCCGCACCAGCTCTCCGGCGGCCAGCGCCAGCGGGTCAACATCGCCCGCAATCTGGCGGTGGAGGCGGAGGTGGTGCTGGCGGACGAGCCGACTTCCATGCTCGACGTCTCCATTCGCATCGGCATCCTCAACCTGATGGAGCAGATGAAGAATGAGCTGGGCGTCTCCATGCTCTACATCACCCACGACATCGCCACCGCCCGCTATGTGGCGGAAGATCTGGCAGTCATGTATGTGGGACACATGGTGGAGTGGGGCGAGGTGGACGAGATCCTGCACCACCCGCAGCACCCCTACACCCAGCTGCTCATCTCGGCGGTGCCCGATCCCGAGAAGAGCATCCACGCCGAGCTGGAGGGGGGCCGCAAGGGAGAGATCCCGCTCTGGACGCCGGAGTCCTGCGGTTGCCCCTTTGCCGGGCGCTGCAATCAGGCGATGCCCCGCTGCAAGGAGGCGCTGCCCCCCATCACCAAGCTTGCCGACAATCACTTCGTGCGCTGCTACCTCTACGAGTGAAGGTGAACCCGATACCGGCCGGACAACCCTGTCCGGCCATGCCTCGATACGGGGCGGCCACAGCCCCGTGATGTGCCTCACCGCCCGTCGGTGAACCACAGGAGTAATACCTTGATGGAACTCTTGATCAATCAGGTGGGCTACGAGTGCGACGGACACAAGGTCGCCCTGTTGCAAACCTCCCCCGCCCCTGATCTCGGCGGCTATGTCAGGCTGCAACGCTTCGACGATGGCCAGATCCTGTTTGAAACCCCGCTGCAACCGGCTGGCAGCGTCCCCGGCTGGCAGGGCCGCGCTTACTGGCGTGCCGACTTCTCCGCCTTCAAGGAGCCCGGCCACTATCGGCTGGAGGCGATCACTGCCCAAGGCATTGTCCGCTCGACCCGCTTTTCCATCGGCCAGGATCTGCTGGCCAGCCGCTGCCTCTCCGACGTCATTCACTACTTCAAGGGGCAGCGCGCCAGCGGCACCTTCGATCGGGCCGACCGCAGCGCCCGCCTGTTTGGCACCGACCTGCACAAAGATGTGCACGGCGGCTGGTTCGATGCCAGCGGCGACATGAGCAAGTACCTGAGCCACCTCTCCTACGCCAACTACCTCAACCCCCAGCAGACCCCCATGGTGGTGTGGGCCCTACTCAAGTGCCGCGAACTCTTGGCCCCGCGCCGCGATATCGACGGGGTGAACCTCTGCAAGCGGCTCAATGACGAGGCGCTGCACGGCGCCGATTTCCTCTGCCGGATGCAGGATGAGTCGGGCTTCTTCTTCATGACCCTGTTCGACAAGTGGAGCAAGGATCCTGCCCAGCGCGAGCTGTGCGCCTATGCCACCCAGCAGGGGATCAAGTCCGCCAACTGGCAGGCCGGTTTTCGCCAAGGGGGCGGCATGGCCATCGCCGCACTGGCCCGCGCCGCCCGCGAGAGCGTCAGTGGCGACTTCGATGCCAGCCGCTACGCCGAGGCAGCCAAACGCGGCTACCTGCATCTGCGTGAGCACAACCTTGCCTATCTGGACAACGGGGTCGAGAACATCATCGACGACTACTGCGCTCTGCTCGCGGCGGTGGAGCTGACCCGCACTTTCGGCGCCGAGTGGCTGAATGAGGCGAGAGCCCGCGCCAGCAAGCTCTGTGCCCGCCAGCGCCCTCATCCTGAGCTGGGTCACTACTGGTCGGCCAACGAGGATGGCTCGCGCCCCTACTACCACGCCGCCGAGGCGGGTCTGCCGGTGCTGGCGCTGCTGGAATATCTGGGCATAGAGCCGGATCAGGGGCACCAGGCCCGGGTACAAACCGTGGTGGAGCAGGCGCTGGCCGCCGAGCTGGCGCTCTGCGCCCGCGCGGGCAACCCCTTCTCCCTCGCCCGCCAATATGTCAAAGGGGTGGATGAAGCGCCGCGCGTCAGCTTCTTTATGCCCCACAACAACGAGTCCGGTTACTGGTGGCAGGGGGAGAATGCCCGCCTCGCATCATTGGCGACCATGGCCTTTGCTGGCGCCCGCCACTTCCCCCGCCAGAGCCAGCCGCTGCTCACTTATGGCCAGCGCCAACTCGACTGGATCCTCGGGCAAAACCCCTTCAACGCCTGCATGCTGGCGGGCCACGGCATCAACAACCCCACCTATACCGCCGGGTATCCCAATGCGCAAGGGGGCATCTGCAACGGCATCACCTCAGGGTTTGATGACGAAAATGAGGTGGCCTTTATTCCGGAGGAGTACAAGGATCGGCTGGATCAGAACTGGCGCTGGGGCGAGCAGTGGATCCCCCACGCTGCCTGGTTTGCCCTGGCTATCAGCTGGCAGAGCGCCCTGAGTGCTCGACATGAGCAGGGAGGTCACCATGATTGAGTTCTGGGTCGGCGTCGATGGCGGGGGCACCCACACCCGCGCCCGCATTCGGGATCGGGCGGGCAAACTGCTCGGAGAGGGGCGCGCGGCCGGCTCCAATCTGGAGCTGGGCATCCCCCATGCCCACGCCAATGTGCTGGCCGCCATCGCCAGCGCCCGCCTTGCCGCTGGGCTCGGCATCGAGAGCGAACAGCAGATGGGGGTCGGGCTGGCGCTCGCCTCCGCCGAGCTGGCCGACTGCTATCACGCCCTGCTCGAGATGCCCTTCCCCTTTGCCAGCGTCAGGCTCACCTCCGATGCCTTCGGTGCCTGCCTCGGCGCCTTTGGAGGCCGTGAGGGGGCCATTCTGATCGCCGGTACCGGCTCGGTGGGGCTGGTCTATCAGGAGGGGCAGATCCGCACCTGTTCCGGCCGCGGCTTCCCCATTTCAGACATAGGCAGCGGCGCCTGGCTGGGGCTGCGCGCCATCCAGCAATCCCTGCTCTGCCACGACGGCATTCTGCCCCCCAGCACCCTCGCCATCCGCTTGATGGATCGCTTCAAGCGGGATCAGGCCGAGGTGGTTCGCTGGGCCGCCCGCGCCATTCCGGCGGACTATGGCCACTTTGCCCCCTGGGTATTCGATGCCGCCAGCGATGGCGACGAGCTCGCCAATCAGCTGCTGGACGAAACCTGCGAACAGCTGCGGATCCTGCTGGAGGGGATGACCCAGCTGGGTGCCAGACAAATCGCCCTGCTGGGGGGGATTGGCACCCGCCTCGCTCCCCGTCTCGGCCAGCTCAACCTGATCCCCCCCCAGGCAGATGCGCTCGATGGTGCCATCCTGTTTGCCCAATCAGAGGATTTTCCATGTCTACACCCCTGATCCACACCCAGGTCGCCCGACGTGACGGCGAGGATGTCTGGTTCACCTTCACCCTCTCACGCATGCCTGATCCCAAGTGGAAGCTGCACTTCTGTCTGGCTCGCCATATCGACCCCGACTCCTTGCAAGGGGGCGAGCTGGAGCGCCAGAGCGGCAGCTACAAAGTGATTGTCCCGAACGCTGGCAGCTGCGAGCTGCGCTTTTGCTGCCGCCAGACCCCCATCAAGAAGCTCTCCGACATGCCGCAGGGCTTTTTCCTCAGCTTGCCGGAGGCGACTACGGGTGCCCAACTGCTGCCGGTGACGCTGGCCGCTCAGGATCTCGGACTGGAGAACCCGCCGGTAGCCCGCCCCGACCTGCCGGATGTCGAGCCCCTGCCCGGTATAGTGCCGCAACCGGCCCATCTGGTACTGCTGGAGGGGAACTTCCGGCTGGCCGAGCGGGCTCATGTCAGCGCCCCCCGTGATGTGCCGAAATTGCTGGCCCACTTCAACGAGCTGACGTCGCTGGCGCTGGAGCAGGATCACGACGCTGAAATCCGGCTGACCGAGGCCAAACTGGCCCCCGAAGCCTACCAACTCACCATCACGCCGCAGGAGGTGGTAATTGCCGCCGCCGACGAAACGGGCTGGCGTCATGGGCTGGTCACGTTGGCCCAGTGGTATCTGCAACATGGGGAGAGCCTGCCCTGCGTCACGCTGGAGGATGCCCCGCGCTTTGGCTTTCGCGGCATTTTTCTCGACTGCGCCCGCCACTTCCACACTCCGGCAACCATCAAGCGCCTGCTCAAACTGATGAGCCTCTACAAGTTCAACCGCTTCCACTGGCACCTGACCGATGACGAGGGGTGGCGACTCGAGATAAAGGCCTTCCCGGAACTGACCGACGTTGGTGCTTGGCGCGGCCACGCTCTGGCGATCGGCCCCCAGCTCAGCGGCGGTGCCGAACCCTATGGCGGCTACTACACCCAGAGCGAAGTGAAGGAGCTGGTGAGCTATGCCGGTGAGCTCGGCATCACCGTCATTCCCGAGATCGACATCCCGGGCCACTGTCACGCCGCCATCAAGGCGCTGCCCGAGCTGCTGATCGAAACGGCAGATCACTCCCGCTACCGCTCGGTCCAGCATTTCGATGACAACGTGCTCAACCCCGCCCTGCCCGGCACCTACCGCTTTCTGGAGACGGTGCTGGACGAGGTATGCGAGCTCTTTCCCGGCCCGCAGATCCACATGGGGGGTGACGAGGTGCCGACCGGGGTCTGGACCGACAGCCCCGCCTGCCAGCAGCTGATGGTCGAGCAGGACTATGCCGACTGCCGCGAGCTGCAGGGCCATCTACTGCGCCACTGCCAGCGCTATCTGGCCGCCAGAGGCAAACAGATGATCGGCTGGGAGGAGATCCTGCATGGCGACAAGGTGAGCCGCAAAGCGGCCATCTGTGCCTGGACCAGCTTTCAGGCGGGGCTGGATGCTGCCGCGGCCGGTTATCCGGTGGTGATGGCGCCCGCCCAGTTCCTCTATCTCGATCTCGCCTGGAGCGCCGATATTCATGAACCCGGCCTCTACTGGGCGGGTACCCTCAATCTGGAGCAGATCTACTCGTGTGACCCTGCCCCAGCCGATTTCCATGCCAACGATAACATCCTCGGGGTGCTGAGCCCCTTGTGGTCAGAATTGATCACCAGCCGTGATCGTCTCGACTACATGTTGTTCCCGCGTATGCTGGCCACGGCCGAGGTGGCCTGGAGCGATCCCGCCCACAAGGGCTGGGAGCACTTCGCCGCCCGCCTGCCGGGTCAGCTGCAGATCCTCGATCAGTTGCAGGTGCGCTACCGGATGCCACAGAGGTAATGTTGTCTCTACTTTGGCGGCCAATCGGCCGCCTTTTTTACGATTAGCCAACAAAACATCAACTTCCCCCTACCATTCATCCGCCATTATTGGCAAAATCCAGCCCCCAATGAAGCTGGTCTGCCTCCTGCTGGCGCGAGCCTGCGGCCACCTCCAGATCTGCCACAATAACAACGACAACATTATCAACAAGAACATCGGAGCGTATTACTATGGCCCGCAGAGATGTCCATACCCTGGATAGCGAAGTGGTGTTTCCTGCCGACGTACAACTGGTCTCCACCACTGACCTGCGCGGGGTGATCACCTACGCCAACCCGGCCTTCTGCGACATCGCAGGCTACCCGGTCGATGAACTGGTGGGACACAACCACAATCTGGTACGCCACCCCGACATGCCCAAGGCCGCCTTCGCCGATCTCTGGGCCCGCCTCAAGGAGGGCAACCCCTGGCGCGGCATCGTCAAAAATCGCTGCAAGGATGGTCGTTACTACTGGGTAGATGCCTACGTCACCCCCATCTACGAAGGCAACAGGATCAGCGGCTACCAGTCGGTACGCTGCAAACCCGAGCCCCAATTCAAGCGCATCGCCGCTCAGACCTACCAAGCCCTGCTCAAGGCCGAGCGCGGCAACAGCAGCAACCTACCCTCTCTTGCCAAAGTACGCACCCCGGCCATTACCCTGCTGCTGCTCGGCCTGATGGGCTGGACCTTCGCCAGCCAAGGGGCCATGACCGTCCTGCTGATGCTGCTGCCCCTGTTGCTTATTGGCGGAGCCTACTGGCGCGAGCTCTTTGCCCTGCCCCACTATCTGCAGCAGCTGGGCCGTGAATATGACAGTCTGACCCGGTTGGTCTACTCCGGTGACAACCCCGGCGCCATTGCCGATTTTCATATCAAGATGCTTCAAGCCCGCATCCGAACCGTGTTGGGACGGATCAACGATGCCACGGCACCTCTGCAAACCCTTGCCATCAATCTGAAGCAGGCCTCTCATCAAGCCTGTCTCGATATCAACGAGCAAGATGCCCAGACCCAGCAGATGGCTACGGCTATGACTCAGATGGCCAACACAGCTCACGAGATCGCCCGCAACATTCAGGACTCCAACGGTCAGGTCAACGAAGCTCGGAATCGTTGTGAACAAACCAACCAGCAGTTGAACCAGACCGAGCAACAGATCGAACAGCTCGCCAAACAGGCAGAGCTGGCGTTCAACTCGGCGGTAGAACTCGCCAGCGAATCCGAACGGATTGGCAGTGTCATGGGCGAGATCCAGGGCATCGCCGAGCAGACGAACCTGCTGGCCCTCAACGCCGCCATCGAAGCCGCTCGCGCCGGGGAGCAGGGCCGTGGTTTTGCAGTGGTCGCCGACGAGGTGCGAACTCTATCGACCCGCACCCACAAGGCGACCGAGCAAATCCAGGGCAGCATCAAGCAGATCCAGCACACGCTGGGACGTTGGAAGGGAATGATGCAGGAGAACCTGCAACAGACCCGCGCATGTGCCGAGATGACCCGCCAGGGCGCCAGCAGTCTACATACCGTGCTGGCAGAGATAGAGCTGGTCACCGAACACTCCACCCAGATCGCCACCGCTGCTGAGCAGCAACAAGCGGTCGTGGAGGAGATCAGCCGCAGCATCCACCAGATATCCGCATACTCCCACGCCAACAGTCAGAAGATGCTGGATGTCGATCACTCCAGTCAGGCTCTGCTGGAACGGGCCAAGCAACTGAAGGGGCTTAGCCAGACCTTCGGCTGAATCATTGCCAGCCCCATGACAGAAGCGCCACAATGGCGCTTCTGTTGTTTTTGACGAATCGGGTTTATGAGCATTGAATCAAGTCCTGTCCCATTGAACAAAACTGCCCGTATCGAAGCGATCATCGCCTTGATCCCGGCAGGTCGGGTGGTCAGCTATGGTCAGGTGGCCGATCTTGCCGGGTTGCCCGGACGGGCAAGACTGGTGGGCAAGGTGCTGCGGGAAACCGACAAGGTACTGCCGTGGCATCGGGTGCTGAGCGCGGCGGGCACCATCTCGTTACCGAAAGGATCGCCAAGCTTTGCCGAACAGACGGGACGCCTGCAGCAAGAAGGGGTCGTGGTGATCGGTGGGCGGGTCAGAATGAAGCAGTGGCAATGGCAGCCCGATCTGGCCGAGCTGCTTTTTCTACTGCCGTTTTGAGGGGATCACAGCCGGATCACTCCAGCGGCGCCAGGATCTCGTCGCTGCGCACCTGCACCGGTATGGTCTCATCCGCGCGCTGCAGCAGCACCAGCAGGCTCTGCCGGTCAACCTCCAGCACATAGGCCGCCCCTTCACGGGTCATGCAGCTCATGCCTGGCCGGATCTCGTTAATCTCCATCTCAACCTCCTTGTCTACTTCGCGATTGACGACAGCTGCACTCCTTGCAGCTGTCTCAGTATACCGCTATCCATAAGCAAAGAGGCCCCTTGTCGGGGCCTCTTTTCATCAGGCTTTTTTAGCCTTTGGCAAACTCTCTTGCCAGGTACCGTTGTCGTAATGAGCGGTCCAACCGGTCGCCTTGCCGTTGACCTCGCTCATCACGTACTGCTCCTTGGTCTTGCGACTGAAGCGTACGATGGCGGGGTTGCCGTCCGGATCGGTGAGCGGGGCACCGGCCAGATACTTGTGTTTGGCGGAGATGCGATCCTTGAAGCGCTTGAGCTCTTCCACCAGCGGCGCGCGGGTCTCGCGGGATTTGGGGAAGTTGCTGGCCGCCAGGAACAGACCGGCAGCCCCGTCACGCAGCACAAAGTGAGCATCGGACTGGGTGCACTTGAGCTCCGGCAGCGGCACCGGATCCTCCTTCGGCGGCGCGATGTCGCCGTTTTTCAGGATCTTGCGGGTGTTCTTGCAGGTCTCGTTGGTGCAGCCCATGTACTTGCCGAAACGGCCGTTCTTGAGCTGCATCTCGGCTCCGCAACGGTCGCACTCGATGCTCGGCCCTTCGTAGCCCTTGAGCTTGAACTGGCCCTTCTCGATCTCGTAGCCATCGCAATCCGGGTTGCGACCACAGACGTGCAGCTTGCGGCTGTCGTCGATGATGTAGGCATCCATCGCTGTACCACAGACACCGCAGCGGTGCTTGGCGCGCAGCGCTTCGGTTTCCGCCTCTTCGCCGTCAGTGGCGGAGACAAACTCGTCGGCAGAGACCAGGTTGATGGTCTTCTTGCAGCGCTCTTTCGGCGGCAGGGCATAGCCGGAGCAGCCAAGGAAAACACCGGTGGTGGCAGTACGAATGCCCATCTTGCGGCCGCAATCCGGGCAGTCGATGTCGGTCATCACCATCTGGTTGGCACGCATGCCGCCCTCTTCGGGCGCCTTGTCAGCCTTCTCCAGCTCCTGGGTAAACTCGGCGTAGAAGGCGTCCAGCACCTTCTTCCACTCAAGGCTCCCTTCGGCGATGCCATCGAGCTTGTCTTCCATCTTGGCGGTGAACTCGTAGTTCATCAGCTCGACGAAGTTCTCCACCAGACGATCGGTGACAATCTCGCCCATCTTCTCGGCGAAGAAACGGCGGCTCTCGACCCGCACATATCCGCGATCAACGATAGTGGAGATGATGGAGGCGTAGGTAGACGGACGGCCGATGCCGCGTTTTTCCAGCTCGCGCACCAGCGCGGCTTCGGTGAAACGGGCAGGCGGCTTGGTGAAGTGCTGGCGCGGATCCAGCTTGATCAGCTTCAGCACCTCGCCCACGGTCACCGCCGGCAGCTGGCTATCTTCGCCCTTGCGACCCATCGGCGGCAGGGCCTTGGTCCAACCGGCGAAGCGCAGGGTACGGCCACGAGCCTTGAGCTCGAACTCACCCGCCTTGACGGTCAGGGTGGAGGAGTCGTACTGAGCCGGGGTCATCTGGCAGGCAACGAACTGACGCCAGATGAGATCGTACAGACGCATGGCATCCGGCTCCATCCCTTCCAGCATCTCGGCAGTCACCTGTACGTTGGAGGGACGGATCGCCTCGTGCGCTTCCTGAGCATTGGCCTTGGCGCCATACAGATTCGGCTCGGCTGGCAGATAGGCCGCGCCATACTGCTCGCCGATATATTCACGCACCGCCTCAACCGCCTCTTTGCTGAGGTTGGTGGAGTCGGTACGCATATAGGTGATGTAACCCGCTTCATAGAGACGCTGGGCCATCATCATGGTCTTCTTGACCCCGAAGCTCAGACGGGTAGAGGCCGCCTGCTGCAGGGTAGAGGTGATAAACGGCGCAGAGGGCTTGGAGCCGGTCGGCTTGTCTTCCCGGTTAACGACCTTGTAGTCGACCCCTTCCAGGGCAGCGACAGCGGCGAAGGTCTCGGCCTGGGTCACCGGCTTGAAGTCGGCACCGTTTCGGCTGACCACTTCCATCCGCAGATCGCTCTTGTCGGCGGTCAGCAGGTCGGCATTGAGATCCCAGAACTCGACCGGTACGAACGCCTTGATTTCACGCTCTTTATCGACGATGAGACGCACCGCAACGGACTGTACCCGACCGGCAGAGAGGCCACGAGCCAGCTTTTTCCACAGCAGCGGGGAGACCATGTAACCCACCACGCGGTCGAGGAAACGACGGGCCTGCTGGGCATTAACGCGGTCAATATTGAGTTCGGACGGCTGGGCGAACGCCTCCTTGATGGCGCTCTTGGTGATCTCGTTGAACACCACGCGCTTGTAGCGGCTGTCGTCGCCACCGATGATCTCGCGCAGGTGCCAGGCGATCGCCTCTCCTTCTCTATCCAAGTCGGTTGCGAGATAGATGGTGTCGGCTTTCTCGGCCAGACTTTGCAACTCGCTGACCACCTTCTCCTTGCCGGGCAAAATCTGGTAGTTAGCCTGCCAGCCAGCGGTCGGATTGATACCCATCCGGGCAAACAGGGCCTTGCGATCCTTGGCAGCCTTCTCGGATTCGCTCAACTTGATGCCGCGAATGACAGGTTTCTTGGGCTCGGTGCTGGCGCTGCCGCTGGTGGGCAGATCGCGAACATGACCAACGCTGGATTTCACCACGTAGTCCTTGCCCAGATATTTGTTGATCGTCTTGGCCTTGGCCGGAGACTCCACTATGACCAGTGATTTGCCCATGCTGTAACTATTATCCTCATTGCACCCGACGGGGTTGGTGTGCGGTTTTGTGGGGCTGTATAAGAGATTTGGCGCGAAAAAGCAATCTTGTGAGCAAATTTGCCTGACCAGCCCGAACCACACGGCTTCTTTTATTGCTTCTTTATTTATTAATGCGAAGGCAACAGGCCAGACGCAACCGCTTTTTCAATTTTCTGCCATACCGCCCCTCTTTTTATATCTGAAACGACATAAAAACGTCTGCTGGTTACCGGCTTGTTACAAAAACACAAAATCTCTTTATAATGGCCCAACCCGACGCATTGTGCGCGGAAGGAACCGCTACCCATCATAAAAATCGAAAGGATGTACTCAATGAAGCACTTCGAGGTCAATTTCGACGGTCTGGTCGGCCCGACTCATAACTATGCCGGCCTCTCCTACGGCAATGTTGCCTCCCAGAGCAATGCCCAGGAGGCTTCCAATCCGAAAGAGGCCGCCAAACAGGGGCTGCGCAAGATGAAGGCGCTGACCGAGCTTGGCATGACCCAGGGGGTACTGGCGCCACAAGAGCGTCCCGACCTCGCCACCCTGCGCCGCCTCGGCTTCACCGGCAACGATGCCCGGGTGCTGGAGCTGGCCGCCAAACAGGCTCCCGCCGTACTGGCTGCCTGCTATTCGGCCTCCAGCATGTGGACAGCCAACGCCGCCACCGTCTCTCCCAGTGCCGATACCCAGGATGGCCGCATTCACTTCACCCCCGCCAACCTGACCAACAAGTTTCACCGCTCCCTGGAGCCCGACGTCACGGGTCGCATCCTGCGCGCCGTGTTCAACAATGATCGCCACTTCAGCCACCACCTCCATCTGCCGGAGAATGACCACTTCGGCGACGAGGGGGCGGCCAACCATACCCGCCTCTGTCGCGCCTATGGCGAGGCGGGGGTCGAGCTGTTCGTCTATGGCCGCAGTGCCTTTGACTACTCCCGCCCGGCGCCGAAGCGCTACCCTGCCCGCCAGACCCTGGAGGCAAGCCAAGCCATCGCCCGCCTGCATGGCCTTGGCGAGGAGAGCGTGGTGTTTATTCAGCAAAACCCGGAGGTGATCGATCAGGGGGTATTCCACAACGACGTGATCGCGGTGGGTAACCAGAACGTGCTCTTCTTCCACCAGCAAGCGTTCCTCAACACCGAAACGGTGCTGACCGAGATCCGCGGTAAGTTTGGCGAGGGGGATTTGCACTTTATCGAAGTACCGACTGCCGAGGTATCCGTGCTGGATGCGGTGAAATCCTACCTGTTCAACACCCAGATCCTCACCCTGCCGAGCGGCGAGATGGCCATCATCGCCCCCACCGAGTGCCGCGACAATCCGGCAGTGTCGGCCTATCTTGGCAAGCTGCTGACGCAGGAGACCCCGATCAAAGCGGTCCACTATATGGATGTGAAACAGAGCATGCGTAATGGCGGCGGCCCCGCCTGTCTGCGGTTGCGGGTCGCCATGAACGATCAGGAACTCGCTGCGGTCAATCCGGCCTGCCTTATCAACGACAGCCAGTTTGCCCGCCTCGATGGCTGGGTCGATCGCCACTACCGTGACCGGCTGACCCTCGATGACCTGCGGGATCCGGCACTGGTGCAGGAGTCCCGCAGCGCACTGGACGAGCTGACCCAGATCCTGAAACTGGGTTCGATCTACCCGTTCCAGCGCTAGATGTGATGCCCGAGAAGACCGCCGACGCTGGCGGTCTTCTGCTATCTGCCTTGTCTTCAGCGCGATCGCCAACTTGCACAGATGCTGTTTTGTGCAGAAAAGCAGCGTACAACTTGCTGATAAGCTTGAATTTTGAGCTGGGTGTATCAAAAAATCGACGAACAGTCATTTTTTACTGCCAGATGCCTCATCAAGGGGTTCACAAAGCCTCTGGATCTGATAGTATGCGCCTCGCACTTGGGGAGGGGTTCCCGAGCGGCCAAAGGGATCAGACTGTAAATCTGACGGCTCTGCCTTCGAAGGTTCGAATCCTTCTCCCTCCACCATTCAAGTGCAAAAGTAGTGACAATCAGGAAATACCACGTGGAGGGGTTCCCGAGCGGCCAAAGGGATCAGACTGTAAATCTGACGGCTCTGCCTTCGAAGGTTCGAATCCTTCTCCCTCCACCATTTCCCTGATTGCAATGGCTGAATACAATTTGCTTTGCCCCTGTGGAGGGGTTCCCGAGCGGCCAAAGGGATCAGACTGTAAATCTGACGGCTCTGCCTTCGAAGGTTCGAATCCTTCTCCCTCCACCATCATTCAAGAAAACCCGGCCTAGCGCCGGGTTTTCGCTTTCTGCCATTCTCATCACATTTTTCCGGCCTTGTCAGATCTGACAGTTGCAATTGCATCCCATCTTGCTCATCGTGGCATTATCGACATCAGAGTGTTCACATCATGTTTGAAGTCTGGGACGAGCATGGTCACGCCACCGGTCTGACACTGCAGGCGCTCAAAGTCAGAATCAGCAACGACTATCAGGGCGATCTGATGGTGCGCTACAGCAACAAGCTGGGACTCCCCACGACCCTCTTTCTGACCATTCATCAGGGCGTTGCCTATCAACGCTTCAAAGCGGGCTCGCCAAAACTGGATTGGGAATGGCTGGCCACTGCAGGCAATGGCCACAGCCCCCGCAATTTTATGAGCGAACAGTTCCCCTTACTCCAGCTCTCCCTCGATAACTGAATGCCCCTCTCTTTCGCTCAATAACGTCAATTCATCGATGATTTGCTGTAATTGGGCACGAAAGCGTGTCAGCTCATCGGTACAAGCTGGCGATCCAAACTGACGGATTTTTTCTTCCAATCGCCATGCCTGTTCAGCCAATTCCGGCGCCATCATCATGCTGATGGTCCCCGCCTGACGATGCACCCAATTGGCCAATGCATTGTCATCAAGTGGCTCCTGCACCATCGACTGTTCAAGCTCCTGGCGAAATAGTGGAAACATCTGCTGCAACTTGTCACCATGACCAAAAAATGCCTCCATAGCTGCAATATCAATCAAGGTTGGCGCGGGTAAGATCTGCCACTTCTGCAACATCTGATGCAGAGCATCCAGCAGCACCGGTTTGCCCAACAGATCGTCCATGCCCGCGGCAAAACAGCGCTGAGCCTGCTCTGGCAAAACATTGGCCGTCATGGCGATGATCAGCTGCCGCTCGCCTTTCTCTGCAGCCCGTATTCTGCGGGTAAACTCGTAACCATCCATCACCGGCATCTGACAGTCACAGAGCACCAGCTCATAGGGATGCTGCGCGACCATCTCGAGAGCCTGCTGGCCATGCTCTGCCACATCGCAGTTCATCCCAAGTTGCCTGAGCTGGCGTATCACCAGCGACTGGTTGAGGGGATTATCCTCCACCAGCAATACCCGGCAGGGCTGCATGGGTGCGCTCTTTCGCATCGCTTTCGTTGCCGTCCCATCGCTCAAGCCAAGCTGGCGATAGCAAACTTCCCGCACCGCATGCCAGGTCATGGGATTGCTGTTGAGGATGTAACCCTCCTCATCACAACGATAACCGAGAGGGGTTGCCAGCGGCAGAACCCAGATGAGCCCGTTGCCCGCCAACTCATGGTCTGTGAAACGCAAATGAGCATCACCAGACTCCAACGTTCGTGTTACCCCCAAGGCATCAAGATGCAACAGCAGGGTGTGGCACAGCTTCTCGTCATGGAGATCGATATGGGCTTGCACGCCATTGAGACGGAGATCCGGCTCTCGCTGTGCCAGCACTGGCAACGTGACCGTCAGGCTGATGAAAGTGCCCAGCCCAGGGGCACTCTCCAGCCGGATCTCGCCACCCATCAAGGTGGCCAGGGTCTGGCAGATACTCAGGCCCAAGCCGGTACCACCATAACTGCGGGTGGTGGAGCTCTCTGCCTGTTCAAAGGCATTGAAGATCCGGCCAAGCGCCTCTGGGCTCATACCGATGCCGCTGTCGCGCACACCGAAGCACAATTGCTGTTGCCCCTCCCCCTGCGACAGCAGTTGCACCGAGATCTCGATAAAGCCCCGCTCGGTAAATTTGATGGCATTGCTGACAAAGTTGAAGAGGATCTGGCGCAGACGCAGCGCATCACCACTAACCCGAGCCGCCACACCGGCATCCGCCCAGAGATAGACGCGCAATCCCTTGCGATGTACTTCGCTCACCGTCATGGTCAGCACGCTGTCAAGCAGCTCCCGGACAAGAAACGGCGCTTCTTCGAGTTGCATCTTGCCTGCCTCCAGCTTGGCGAAGTCAAGCACGTTGTCGATCAGCGCATGCAATCCCTGGGCACCGCGGTTGATAACCTCAACCATCTGGCGCTGATCCTGGGTCAATTCGGTAAAAGTGAGCTGTTCCGCCATACCGATAATGCCATTCATAGGCGTGCGAATTTCGTGGCTCATGGTGGCCAGAAACTCCCCTTTCTGGGTGGCGGCAGACTCTGCTTTGGCCTTGGCTCTGGCCAATGCAGCCTCAACCTGATGACGACGAACTATCTCCTGACGCAGCCGCCAGTAAGCCACCGACAACACCAGAATAAAGAGCGTGATTGCCACCCCGGCGGGCAGCAGGGTACGCACCAGTTTCGCTCTGGGGATACCTTCGCTGTAATTGAGCGCCAGCCAGCTGTTGCGTATCTGGCGCTTCTCCTTGTCGCTCATGCTGGCAAGCACGCGGTTGGTCAAGGGCAGCAAGGGGACGTAAGGCTCACGTACTGCAACGGCCAACTCATCCTTGAAGGGGGTGGGTGCGGCAATATGAAGTCGGTCATCAAACTGTTCGGTGATAAGACGGGAAACCACCACCAGATTGCCGATATAGGCATCCCCCTGCCCTGCTGCAACCCGGGCGAGCCCCTCGCCAGCACTCTTGGTCGTGATCAGTTTAAGGTCAGGCACCATTGCCCTCAGCTGGGGGATCAGCATACTGTCGGTCAGCAACAGCTTTTTACCAGCCAGATCAGAGAGATCCCCGATCGGAATACTACCGCGCGCCGTCACCAGCACCATCGGGAATGATGCGAAGGGTTCGCTGGCATGCCAACCCACCAGCCGCTCGATAATGCGAGCGGGTAATACCGCCAGGTCGACTTCGTGATGCAGCAGTTGCTGTTGCAGGTCAGGCCAATCCTTTACCGATATTCGGCTGTAAGCCAACCCTAACTTCTCTTGCAACACCTTCAGATAATCCGCTATCAAGCCGACCGAGTTGCCCTCCTCATCGAGATGGGAGAAGGGCACCCAGCCGGGGATCAACCCCAGCTTGAGCGGTGGCAGCATCGAGAGCCAGCCACGCTCATCAGGACGCAGTAAAAAATGACTGTGCCCCATAAAGTTGGGCTCCAGGCTCTCCCCCAACCAGCGTTTCTCCAGTTCACTGCGCGCCTCGACCGTTAGCGACTGAATGGCAGTATCAAGCCGGATAGCAAGAGTGTGTTTCTGGCTGGCGACGCCAAGATGCAGGGTTTCCATCAACAAGGGAGACTGGGCAACCACCGCCAACGCCGGGTGACTCTCGATAAACAGATTGGCCACATGAAGGTTGCCGATGTAGGCATCTGCCCGACCTTGCTCAACCGCCAGCAATGCACGGTGCGTATCGACAAAAAGTCGCGGTGTGACATTGGGATAGTGCAGCTTGACCAGCTTCTCGGTCAGAAAGCCTTTTTCGATAGCAATGCTGGCGGACTGCAACCGGCTCACATCCCGAAACAGGGGGCTGTCCTGACGAACCACCACCACGGTCGGCGATGTGTAGTAAGGCAGGCTATAGGTGACACACTGACGCACCTCAGAATTAAATGCATCGAGCAGGATATCCAGCTTGCCACGGCAGGCATCGGCATACATGGTTTTCCAGTCAGGGTAGACCTGCCAGGCAATCCGGTAGTCAAGCTTTTTGGCTATTTCCTCCATCAATTCAACACTGAAGCCAGCGGCGACCTTGCCGTCCCACTGCTGGAATGGTCCCCATCCGCCAGCCAATATGCCCACTTCAATCGTTGGTACAGAATGTACCTCCGCCGAAAATACGGAAGGCGTCAAGGAAAAAACAGCGACAATAATTATGAATCGTTTGATTAATGACATAAGCAAACAATACATAGACATAACGATTCACATATATTTGTCAAAAGATATATGCTCCTAAAAAAATGGGGTGCGCACGGTAGTATAGAAATGTTAGCTTTGGTAGCCTGAATATTACTCACCGTTTTATAAGAGGCTCATCCATGTCCTTCAAGATTATTCTTGCTGATGACCACCCCTTGATTCTGACCGGGATCCGTAGCCTGATTGACCAGATAACACCCCATTGTGAAGTGATCGCCGAGGCATATCAGGTATCTGACTTGCTGAAATTATTGCAACAGCATCATTGTGATCTGTTGATCACTGATTTCAGCATGCCGGGAGATATCCGCTGTGATGGACTGGTGATGATCCAGCAGTTGCGTCGGGATTATCCAAACCTGCCCATTATTGTGCTGACCCAGATCCAGAACAGCGCCATCTTGCAATCTCTTATTCAGGTTGGGGTCAACGGTCTGATACTGAAAAAATCGGTTATCAATGAACTGGCCGATGCCATTCGCCAGATATTGCTCGGTCATCGCTATATTGGTCCTGCGGTAAAAATACTGCTGGCCAATGCCGGAATCTCTGCCCAAGGCGAACCCCACCCGCTTACACCAAAGGAGAGCGAAGTGGTGCGCCTACTTGCCAGCGGCATGTCCGTCACTCAGGTTGCCGACTATCTTCATCGCAGTGTCAAAACCATCAGCACCCAGAAAAAGAGTGCTATGACTCGACTGGGTATTAGCAGCGATAGCGCCCTCTTTGACTATGCCAAAAGCAGCGGACTCTATTAATCAATAGCCGCATCAAATATCAGGGTAACATCACCTTTAAAGGAGGAGCCAGGGTATTTCATCATCTCGGCGACCGTCCCACCCACAATCTGAAATCGAATCGCTCTGGCAGCATTGATAACCGGAATTCCCTGTACAGGAAGTACAAATCTGGTTTTATTTGTAGTCAACAGAAATATTTCATTTATGCTGTTAACATAGTGCGTTTTTAAAGGCACTGTTCGCCCCTTGCTATCTTTTAATGCGCACTCGCCATTAGTAGACCATTGATATTGGCAACGCAGTGAGACAGTAAATGGGGCACTAAACCATATTCGAAAAGGAAGATCTTGCTGCAATATGCTTGGCTCTCGCTTTCCACTATGAATCCAATTACTCCACCCACCTGGTGGCAATAAGGTTACTTGGCTATGGCCATCGCTATCTCCTTTGGGAAAATCAACTTTCAATTGATGACGGACTGTCAGTGTAAATTTAAGTTCATGCTCTGTTCCCCCAGAATAAGTTGCATCACCCAGGTCAATATCCTTATTACGCCCCACCATTATTTTTAAACTACCGGTATACTTTCCGTTTGACATAGTCAATGGATTAGGTGCTTTGATACGAAAGCCATAATTCAGCCAATCGACAGAGTATGATGTTCCATCACCAAGTTGGCTATTGTGATAGCACTCAGACGCACCATTTTGAGCTAAATCATTAATAGAATATAAAAAAAGTTGCCCAGTTACTACAGACCCGAACCACCCCCAAGTACTAAAGCTTTGATAGCAATCACCACCAATAGTATGCATGGGCCATCTATTATTATTGACAATTGGATACTCCATTTTTATTACCTTGGCACCTATATTGGTTGGAATAAACACCAATTCATGGTGTTCTCCATTGTTGCTGTTCGTCAACGTCACTTTTTTAGGACCAGAAAGTCGATAGTAACTTAGGTAGTTCTGTTTACCCTTCGCCGAATTTATTGTTTTTGCTATCGACACTGGGAGTTTTACTATAACCGATGACTCTAGCGGCTTCTGTGGGTCACAATAAGAAATCGGTTGACCGACATCGCACGGAGTGGTGTTGATAAAACGCCCACCACTCACTTCATAGCTCTCAGGTTTATAGTCTGCAGTAATATTAATCACATCAGCCAAAGAAGAGTGACTAAACATCAGTAGAACTAATATTTTAATGGTTTTCATTTTTTACAGTCACACCTGGTGAACATATTAACTCTCCCAATATAATAATCTCCGATGCCTCCGTACGGCTCTGCACTCCTGATGAGTTGTTGCAATGGAGGGTACCATTGTGTTCCACGCTAAATTGCGGCTGTCGTCGGCTCGCTTCCAGCGCAAAGAAGCCATCATTTTCGGTAAATGCCCGCCCTATAGGGTTACTGACCATGGCACCACGCAGCGGCTGGCTTTGCTCGTCCAGCAGGCGACCAATCACAGTAACGGTGCTCACAGCATTCACCTGGCCATAACCCACCCCGCCGCGATTAAGATGGTAGGGGAGCACGGTGGGCTTGATGGTGAGTGATGTCCCTTCGTGATCGGCCATCTCCAGTTGCAAGGCGCCACTTTGCAAGGCTGGCACCGAGACCAGATGGCGACCGGGTCCCAGAGTCTGTAGGCTGCCGTGATCATCGCTGACCTGGATACGTGCCGCCTCATCGTCGGCGTCGATATCGAGGATCATCGCAGCCTCATTGCCCATACCGCCCATCTCTCGAGAACCGAGCGCCAGCTCCCCCTCCCGCCCCAGTGCCACTACGCTCTCCAGATTGATACCGCCAGTCACCTGTTCGTTATAGGAGGAGTGCTGGGCAAACAGGTCCCCTCCCAACCAGGGCGATGCAAAACGGCCATATCCGGATAGACCGGTACCATAGCTGTCGTGGGTGCTGCCGACGCTGACCTGACGAAGCGGCCCCCAATCCACCTCCTGCTGGTAGTTGAGATAGGCGCTGCGCTGGGCACCGCCCGAGCGTGAGGTATTGCTGCCCAGCCCCAGCGACAACTGGCGATCCTCTCCCCCCAAGTTGATAGTGAGACTCAGCGTGCTACCGCGATCCCGCTGTTGCGCTGTGCTCTCGCTGCCGGGGCGATCGAACAAGGTCACCCCCCAGGTCACCCAACGCCCCCAAAGCCGGTCACTGTAGTGCCATCCCACATCAGCGCCGTTGCCGCGGCCAGACTGGTGAGAAACATAGATACCGAGGGAGCCCCACTTTTCCAGCGACTGCTGCAGTGACAGGCTGGACACCGCACTCGCCTCCCCCTGCTTGCGCAGATTAAGCGAATGGCTGGCCACCAGACTGCTGTTGCCATGCCAGTAGATCCCCTGCAGATCGTAACCCCACCCCATGCCGACACTCTGGTTGAGGGAGGCAAAGCCGTGAAGCTGACTGGTCGCCTCCCAATCAAGCGAGAGGGAGTGCTGGGCACGCTTATCCACATACTGGCTACCCGCCCCCACTACCAGCGAGGGAAGCAACAGGTGGTTCACCGCTACGCCGCCACTGGCGCCTTCCAGATCGCTATCTCCCTGCCGCACCAGCCAGCGGGTCTGACGCCCGGCAAAGAGGTTGAAGCGCCACGGCTCCTCCGGCGTCTGCCAGTTGGAGGGTTTGTAGATCATCTCGCGCCAACGACGGGTCTCCTGACCATCCTCCAGCAGCCGCAGCTCTACCTCGTAGATACCGCCGGGAAGCGATCGGGTATCAAGCGCCTGCAGACCGGATACGACCGGCTGGGACTGGATCAGGTTGCCGTCCCGATAGATCTCCACCATGCCCGGTCGTGCCGGTGCCACCTGGATCGGCGCCAGACTGGGCACCCCGCGTTCCCGACGTAGCAGATCCGAGCTGCCCCACATCACGCCAAGCACTGTGGGCGTCGCACCACTGTAGTAGTTGGGTTGACGCACCAACCCCTGCGCCGAGGGAAAGAAGAAGCCGAGACGATAAAAATTGGCCTCATGGAGCCGTTCTCCATAGACCTGAGCCATCCCGAGATCAGTTGGCCCACCCTCTTGCCAGGTGGCATCCCCCTCCATAAAAGGGGTCCACTGTCCCCAGCTGCCCTCCAGCTGCAGGTTGTAGTGACCGTTGCGCTGAGTGCCCTGCACCAGGTTCAGCTGGTTCTGGATCAGCAACCCCTTGCTCTCTTGAGGCAATGTCATAAAGCGCTGATCCCGCGCCTCCTGCTCTACCTCACCGGTCAGTACCGAGAGCTGGGACTCCTCCAGACTATATTGCAATCCCACGATACCTTCGGGACAGGCACGGCTGCACTCGCCGAGCGGCAGGTGCGATCCCAACCTGGTCAGCCAGCGTTCACGCGCCCCCTCGTCAAACTCGCTCTCCTGCACATCCACCAGTGAAAGCAGCTGTACCGAGTTATCCCGCCCGAGCAGCACTTCCCCATCCCCCAGCAGGCGACCGTCGACGGTCACCCGCACCATCAGGGGAACACCAAAAAAGTGCGCTTCAAACCCTTCTGGCAACTGCCGCGCCTGTTGCAGCAACAGTGCCGGGTCTGCCGCCGCCAGTGAGGCAAAGAGCAACGACCCGAGCAAGAGAAGAAGAGAACGAACCATGAAGTGCAACCTGAATGCCTGGAATATCAATTAAAGGGGGCCTGATGACCCCCACATACTCATGTCAGCTGCCTTGAGCAGGCGGTGCCTCCGATTCAAACATCATGCTGACAATCCCCTGATAGTTGCCGGGTTTGTAGCCACCGGTTGGCGCCGCGGCCGGAATAATCTCCAGCCCTACCTGTTTGCCAGTATTGGCATCCGCTTGGTTCAGCAAGTCGGCGGATGTAGTGGTCAGCGCAACGCCTGCCACCTTGACCGTCAAGCCGATACTCTCCTTGCCGCTGGCCATGGTGGCGGGATAAACCAGATAACCCTTGATGGGACCAATGGTGCTCTTCATCTCCAGCTGCTTAGCCAAGGGATCCAGCTTTTGGCTAAAGGGGTTGAAGGTCAGTTTCTGTGGGGTACTCATCCAGTCACCCACGGGTTGCACATAAAAGTGTTCGGTCGGGATCTGCGCCGTTACCGTCACCGTATGCTCGATGCGCTCGGCCGCCATCAGCGATCCGCTCGCCAGCAACAGGGCGGGAAAAAGCGATAACATCTTCATAGCCACTCCTTCAGGTGTGATTGTCGTTCTTGTGATATATCGGGATCAGAGCTTGAACTCCCTGAATACCGATTTTTTCCCTTCGATCAGTTCAAAACGAACCGTCCGGGTTGCCTCTTGACTGACCCGCTTTTTAACGCCGGGCAGCAGATGCATCTTCTCCGGTTGACTGCATGAGCTCTCTTTTTGGTCACACAGTTCCAGATAATCGAGAATAACGGTGGCATTGCCCCGGTTCTCCACATAGAGAACACCGTTTTTACGGTCAATCCGGGTGTCATAACGGGTCTCTTTGGGGGCCACAAAGAGAATGGTGCCAAAACCGGTCATGATGCTGACCCCGGCGCTAATTTGTTGCTGTGGTGGTAATTCGGTTATTTCATCGTCCTGTGGTTTGACCGGCACAAAACGCACCCGAAAATAACGTTCTCGCTCCCGCACTCCCATATAGATAAAACGAGTAGCCTGCATACCACCTGCCGGAATAATCAACCGTGATGGACTTGTCACCAGCTGACGAACGCCCTCCTCCGGTAACTCCCGCTCCTTCGGCACGCCATCGGCATCATATATAATTTCGGCCAGCGTTATTTTGACAAAGGCCGTCTCATCACCAAGATTTCTAACCCGCTTGAGCAGCGTAGTTTTTTCTGCCGACATATAGTCATATAAGGTGCCAACGCTAATATCCGGCGATGCCAAGGCATTGCTGCTGAATATAAGCAGCAATACAGTAAAAATCTTATTCATGAATAATTATCACACTGTAAAAACGATAGAGAGTGGTGCCTTCATTCATTGAAGGCTCCGAAAAATATACGAGCTCCATATATGCAGATCGCCAGATGATCATATTTGGCTCAGCGATTCGTCATTGAGGTCAGTCTAGATAATCCATGCACCGGACTTAATCGGAATAATCTGATACTGCCAAAGTATTTTTTCTGCAAACAATCAGACAATTCCTACAGCCAGCTTTCAACATCCTCCCCTATTATCCGAAATCATCTCAGTCAGCAGGGAAGTGACATGTTTGCGTTTAAAGAAGAGTTTCCGGTCGGTGACATGGCATCCCTGATGACAGCGGACATTGCCGTGCCATTTTATCAGCCAATCGTTGACCGTGATCGCCAGATCATCGGCTTTGAGGCGCTGGCCAGACGCTGGGAACCCCGCCAGCAGCGCTATCAGGGAATAGACTTTCCCTCTCTCAGCGATGACGAGTCCCTGCATGTGGATATCGTTATGCTCAGAGCCATTTGGCGTGATCTGCCCGTGCTGGCACGCCATGCTCCTTGCTCCCTCTCGATAAACCTCAACCCCGCTTTTGAGAGCCCTACATATAAGAACCTGCTGTTACTCACTCTCTTGCAGGCCCGCAAGCTGGGTATCGCAATCTGGTTCGAGGTGGTGGAGTACGCCCCGCTAGAGCGCAAGGAGTTGGCCCTGATCGAGGTACTGCGCAGCCACGGTGCCCATATCGCCTGCGATGACTTTGGCACCCAGGAGTGCAATTTTCAGCGAGTGATGGCGCTCCCCTACGAGATCATCAAGCTGGATCGCTCCCTGCTGCTGCAAGCGACCAAGAGTAGCCATGCCTTGCGCATGCTGACCGGACTGGTGGAGTACCTGCAGCGACTCGGCATGAAGGTGGTGTGCGAAGGGGTGGAAAACCAGACCCATATCGAGATTGCCGATCAGCTCGGCTGTGACTATCAACAGGGTTACGCCTACGCCATGCCCTCCCCCCTCTTCCGTTGGGCCTGAGCGGCGGTTTCATTTCGGCATCCTATCGGCTCGCGCAGCCAACAATGTCCTGCCAAATTGCATGATGACGTGGGGACGAGTACAATCTCGCACCCCGAATATCCGGCGTATCTTCTTTAGATAACCCCGGATATGCCGTCATCGGGTCGCGCTGCATTGAGCCTCCTCTCTGAGAGCTTCTTGCACCGCAACTCAACCACTACGATGCCATCAGGTGGCATCGTCCTGATTTGCAATCAGATATAAAGAGTCCGCCATGTTTAAACCAGAATTGCTCTCCCCCGCAGGTTCCCTCAAGAACATGCGTTACGCCTACGCCTATGGCGCCGATGCCGTCTATGCCGGTCAGCCCCGCTACAGCCTGCGGGTGCGCAACAACGAATTCGATCACGAAAACCTGCAGCTGGGCATCAACGAAGCCCATGCGCTGGGCAAGCAGTTCTATGTGGTGGCCAACATCCAGCCCCACAACTCCAAGCTCAAAACCTTTATCCGCGACATGCGCCCTGTGGTGGAGATGAAGCCCGATGCGCTGATCATGTCCGACCCCGGTCTTATCATGATGATGCGTGAAGCCTTCCCGGATATGCCCATTCACCTCTCGGTGCAGGCCAACGCGGTCAACTGGGCCACGGTGAAGTTCTGGCATCAAATGGGCCTGACCCGCGCCATCCTCTCCCGCGAGCTGTCGCTGGACGAGATCGAAGAGATCCGCATGCAGGTACCGGAGATGGAGCTGGAAGTGTTCGTTCACGGCGCGCTGTGCATGGCCTACTCCGGCCGCTGCCTGCTCTCCGGCTACATCAACAAGCGTGACCCCAACCAGGGCACCTGCACCAACTCCTGCCGCTGGGAGTATAAGGTGCACGAGGGTAAAGAAGATGACGTGGGCCAGATCGTCCACCGTCAGGAGCCGATCAAAGTGCGTCCGGACAACACGCTAGGCCTTGGCAAACCGACCGATGCGCTGGTTCTGCTGGAAGAGTCCAACCGCCCGGGCGAGTACATGAGCGCGTTCGAAGACGAACACGGCACCTACATCATGAACTCCAAGGACTTGCGCGCCGTCGAGCACGTCGAGCGACTGACCAAGATGGGCGTTCACTCCCTGAAAATCGAAGGGCGCACCAAGTCGTTCTATTACTGCGCCCGTACTGCTCAGGTCTATCGCAAGGCCATCGACGATGCGGTGGCGGGTCGTCCGTTCGACCGCAGCCTGATGGGCACCCTCGAGAATCTGGCCCACCGCGGCTATACCGAGGGCTTCCTGCGCCGTCACAACCACAGCGAATACCAGAACTACGACTACGGCTACTCCGTCTCCGACACCCAGCAGTTTGTCGGCGAGATCACTGGTCGCAAAGGTGACATGGTCGAGGTCGAGGTGAAGAACAAGTTCCTGGTGGGCAACAACCTGGAGCTGATGACCCCGCAGGGCAACGTCCGTTTCAATCTGGAGCAGATGGAGAACCGCAAGGGCGAGCTTATCGATACCGCGCCGGGCAACGGTCACGTGGTCTATGTGCCAGTCCCGAAAGATCTGGATGTGAACTACGGCATTTTGCTGCGCAATCTGGGCGACAGCCAGGATACCCGCAACCCGCACACGGCGGCCTGAAATGGCGCTGCTCATCACCGACAAGTGCATCAACTGTGACATGTGCGATCCCGAGTGCCCCAACCAGGCCATCAGCCTGGGTGAGGAGATCTACGAGATCGACCCCAGTCGCTGCACCGAGTGCGTCGGTCACTATGAGAAGCCGACCTGCATCAGTGTCTGCCCTATCGACTGCATCATCTGGGATCCCGCCCACGTGGAGACCGAAGATCAGCTGATGGAGAAGTTTGTGCGGATGCACAAGCAGTAGCTGATGCACAGACCGTAAAACGAAAAAAAGGCCGAGCAATCGGCCTTTTTTGATCCTGCGTGCAGCGGCTGGGCATCACTTGCCGACCAGCCGGATCAGTTTGTCCAGCTCCCGCTGGGCCTCCAGCATCCTGGTCTGGGACTCCTCCAGCCTGGCCTGTCGCTTGGCAATCTTCTCAGGTTTGCCACTGACTCTCGCCTCCTGCAGCTCGAGCAGGCGCTCATCTACCTCGCCGCGCAGTTTGTTAACCCGCTCTTTCTGCTCCTTGAGCAGACCTTCATCGGTACAGTTGACCTTGATATTGCGCGCGGCCTGTTCCAGCCCGGCAATCTGCCCGGCGTTATTGTGTACTTTGGCAAACACCAGCTGGTCGTTGACGGCCTGCAGACGAGCCTTGCAACCGACCGCCTCACTGCCAAAGGCCTGACCCGCCAACAGCAGCAAGCCGGCTCCCAATACTTTCCACATCTCGATTCATCCGGTCTTGTTTGCGAGCTGACCATAAAAACCTCGATCGGCAGCAGGGTCAAGCAAGCGGGAAAAAGGTGCGACAGAAGTTGTGCAACATCACGCAATTGCCACCCTGTTGGTTCTACAATGGCGCTCTTTCCAATCGGGAGTCTGTTATGAATCAACAAATTGTGGTCATTGCCAACGGTGCCCCCTATGGCAGCGAATCCCTGTTCAACGCCCTGCGTCTCGCTATCGCCCTCAACGAACAGGGTGGTGCCAGCCTGAAGCTGTTCCTGATGTCCGATGCGGTGAGTGCAGCACTGGCCGGTCAGGCTCCGGCCGAAGGGTACAACCTGCGCCAGATGCTGGAGATCCTGCTGGCACAGGGCGTCACCATTCGCCTGTGCAAGACCTGCACCGATGCCCGTGGCATTACCGCCCTGCCGCTGATCGAGGGCATTGAGGTCGGCACCCTGCCGATGCTGGCCCAATGGACGCTGGCTGCCGACAAGGTGCTGACGTTCTGAGCACCCTCTCCGGAACTCTTGCCTCTTTAGCTCTCACCTGACCCTCCATGACCCCCGCCACACGGGGGCATTGCGCACGCAGCCAGCCTCACTGACTACACTATCAGTTGCCACGCCAGCTTGTTTGTCCCACCTCACGGACAGCGTAACGCCCAGTAATAAACCGAGGACGACGATGAATCCGACCGAACAGACCCTGCTTGAGCAGATGAGGATCACCGACTTCGAGATTGCCCATCGCAAGGAGTTATTGCTGCTCAATGAACAGGATGTGGCGCGGCTGGCAAGTTATTGCAGCAAGATAGAACCACGGATCGACGCCCTGGTGGATCGCTTCTACCAGCAGCAGACGGCCATCACCGAAATCGCCCTGTTGATCGGGGATGCTGATACCCTCATACGGTTGCGCACCGCACAACGGCGCTATGTGCTCGATCTCTTCAGCGGCCATTACGATCTGGAGTACGTCAACAACCGGCTGCGGATCGGGCTGGTTCACAAGCGGATCGGGGTCGAACCCAAGCTCTATCTGGCCGCCATCAACACCCTCAAAGCCCTGCTGATCGAGGATATGTTCGAGCAGATCCGCGATGAACCGGAGCGCCTCGTCATGCTGGCCGCACTGGACAAACTCTTTCTGTTCGACATCACTCTGGTCTTCGAAACCTACATTCGCAGTCTGGTGTCGGAAATAGAGTCATCCAGAGAGAAGTCGGAGAACTATGCCAAGAGTCTGGAGCAGAAAGTACGCGAGCGTACCAAGCAACTGGAGGAGCTGAACCGCACCGATGCCCTGACCGGATTGCTCAACGTTCGCCACCTCAACGAGCTGTTGCTGCTAAGCCTGCGCACCTGTCAGCGCCGTGCCGAACCCATGGCCATCGCCTATCTCGATATCGACAACTTCAAGAAAATCAACGATACCGAAGGTCACCAGCGCGGAGACGAGATCCTGCGCATCGTCGGCCACTGCATCCGTCAGGTCTTTCGCGCCGAAGACAGCTGCTTTCGTTATGGGGGAGATGAGTTCTGCCTGATCCTGCCCAACTGCAACGAGAGTCAGGCGCGGGATATCTATCTCAAACGATTGATCAACACCGTCAAGGAGCAGCTGGGCGATCTCACCCTCAGTATCGGCATAGTGCAGACCGGGCCGGAGCACTACGACGACGGGCTAAACCTGATCCGGCTCGCCGACGAGAGGATGTACGCAGCCAAGAAGGCGCTCAAAGAGAAGACGCCGGGTAGCACGCACTGAACATTCAGCATCACAGATCCCCGCATTAACCGGGTCAGCTCCGCTCAACCACAGACGTGGCCACTGCGGGACGCTGTACTCTGGCGCCCCACTCGTAAAGCGCAAAAATCGCCACACAAAGCAGCGCCATCAGCACATAGAGCAACTGACCGCTCCACTGCTCGAGGATCCAGCCTCCCAGCAGGGCGCCGGCGGCCCCTCCCAACCCGGCCAGTGCGCTGGCACCAAAGTAGCTACCCTTGAGGTGGGTAGGAGCCATCTGGTCGATCAGCACGTTGAGCAGGGGGAAGAGGATGGTCTCGCCGATGCTGAGCAGCAGCACGGCGCCAAACCAGTGACTGCGCACCATCGGGTCCCCCAGCGCGAAGAGCAGTTGGGCCGCCAGAAAGAGCGCCATGCCGATATGAAGACGCACCCGCACCGGCCAGCGTGACAACAACCGCAGCAGCGGAAACTGCAGCAGCACCACGGTCAGGGCGTTGGTCGCCACCAGCAGAGCAACCAGCTCGGCCACCTGCGGCATACCGGCTCGGGTCAGGTATTGCACCAGCGGCGAGTGAAACTGGGAGTAGACCAGCACCATCAGGAGATTGGCCATCACCAGCAGCAGGAAGGCGCGATCCGCCAGCAACACCTTGATGGCATCCCGCAGTCCGGGGCCAGCAGCACCCGGCTTGCCTGTGCTGCCAGCCCGGCGAAATCCCCAGCCAAAGGCCAGC
Organism: Aeromonas sp. S13(2024); assembly: GCF_041402405.1. Lineage (NCBI taxonomy): Bacteria > Pseudomonadati > Pseudomonadota > Gammaproteobacteria > Aeromonadales > Aeromonadaceae > Aeromonas > Aeromonas sp. S13(2024). The sequence continues at coordinate 402,466 of NZ_JBGLRA010000003.1, forward strand.
GCCAGCAGCAAATAGCTCACCACCAGAAACAGGAAGGTCTCCTGCTGGGCGTTGATCCCGAGGGTCACCCCGAGCAGCGGCCCCAGCGCGGCCCCCAGGTTGAGCAGAAAATAGCGCAGGTGCAGTGCCAGCTCCCGCGCCTTGGCCGAGGCCAGACTGTCGGCCATCAACGCCTTGCCGGGGGCATCGATGAGCCCCGACGAGAGGCCGCTGCCCATCACCCCGACTCCGAGCCAGAACACCTCGTGCGAAAAACCGAGCAGGCCGAAACAGAGCATCGCCACCAGACAACCGGCCAGCAGAATGCTGCGCCGCCCGAAGCGATCAGAGAGCCAGCCGCCGTAAAAACTGACCAGGGTAGAGAGGGCCATCGAGCCACCCAGCAACAGGCCGATGAAGGTGGCCGAAAGGTCATACTCCCGATAGAACAGAATGGAGAGGAAGGGCCACACCATATAGTAGCTGGTACGCACCATGAAGGTACCCAGAATGACGATCCAGACCAGCGGGGTAAATTGCCTGAAGGTGCTCCATGACATCGCTATGCTCCATGCCCCGCAGCTCTTACCACAAGATCCTGTCATAAACGGGGAAAGCATTCAGTTGTAACAGAGGGCCTCAATAGAAACAACCCTCGCCAGCAAGGTGCAACCGGATGCAAAAAGGCCAGCCGATGGGCATCGGCTGGCCTTTTTATCGCGGGATTTCCCTCTGGCTAACGCCAGAGAGCCAGGCTTAGCGCCAGGGGCTCTGCTGCCACAGCCGCCCCAATCCGGCTTCCAGCGCCTGCGCGCCCTGCTGCCCCAGCTTCTGGGTCAGGCTTTTTGGCTTGCGATAGCTGATGCCGATCACCTTGTGGTGGCTGGCCTGCGCCAGCAGATAGTCATCACTGGTGCAGAGGGTATCCACCAACCCCAGCCCCTTGGCCTGACTTGCCAGCCAGTGCTCGCCGGTCGTGACCTGATCGATATCGAGTTGCGGGCGGTGTTCGGCCACAAAGGCCTTGAAGCGCTCGTGGATCGCCGCCAGCTCCTCGCGAAACTTCTCGCGCCCCAGATCGTCGTTCTCGCCGAACATGGTGATAGTGCGCTTGTACTGACCGGCAGTGTGCATCTCGAATTCGATATCGTGCTTTTTCAACAACTTGTTGAAGTTCGGCATCTGGGCGATCACCCCGATGGAGCCGACGATGGCAAAGGGGGCAGCCAGGATCTTGTCCGCCACACAGGCCATCATGTAGCCACCGCTCGCCGCCACCTTGTCGATAGCCACGGTGAGCTTGATGTCACGATCGCGCAGTCGCTGCAACTGGGAGGCGGCCAAGCCGTAGCCATGCACCACGCCGCCACCGGATTCGAGCCGCAGCAGTACCTCGTCGCCGGGCTGGGCCACGCCAATCACCGCGCTCACCTCTTCGCGCAGAGAGGCCACCTCTTTGGCATCCATGCTGCCGTTGAAATCGAGCACGAACAGGCGACTGCGCTCATCCCCCGCCTTGGCGCGTTTTTTCTGCTCCTCTTTCTGCTGCTTTTCCATCACCTTGCGCTCGGTCTTGCTGGCGAGCGCGCTCTTGAGCGCAAACTGCCCCTGCTCCAGCTCGCTCGAGAGATCGGTCACCACCAGCTCACCCTTGCGCGCTTTCGGCTGGCGAGTGCTGACGATCATCAGGATGATGGCGCCGATGGCCAGCAGGAAGGTCACTGTCTTGGCCAGAAACAGGCCATATTCGGTCAGAAATGTCACGATGGACTCCAGAATGGATCGGTTTTCGTCACATTCTAGGGAGTTTGGTGGAGGCGCGCAAAAAATCGCAGCCAGTGACCGGAAAAACCAACCCGAGCATCACAACCTCTCTATTTTCTTCACATTTTTCTTGCCGCTGGCTGGTCAAACAGGCGCGCGGATCAGTACACTTGGCGCCGATTGCCATGCACTTATGGCCGGAATTTGTTAACAGGAGTTGTCATGCTCGATTATCAGGCACCCCGCGATCTGCTTAAGGATAAAGTCATTCTGGTCACAGGTGCCGGCGACGGGATCGGCCGCGAAGCCGCCCTCACCTACGCCGCTCACGGTGCCACCGTGATCCTGCTCGGCCGCACCAGCGCCAAACTCGAAGCCGTGTATGACCAGATTGAAGCGGCCGGTTATCCGCTGCCAGCCATCGTGCCGGTGGATCTGAAAGGGGCCACCGCCGCCCACTACCGCGGCATGGCCGAAACCTTCGCCCAGCAGTTTGGCCGCCTCGACGGCGTGCTGTTCAACGCCGGTCTGCTTGGCACCCTCTCTCCGTTTGAACACATTCAGGAGAAGGAGTGGGACGAGGTGATGCAGGTCAACGTCAAATCGGAATTCCTGCTGACCCAGGCGCTGCTGCCGCTGCTACGCCAGACTGCCAAGACGCAGGGCGATGCCTCCATCGTCTACACCTCCTCCAGCGTGGGGCGCAAGGGGCGCGCCTACTGGGGCACCTATGCCATCTCCAAATTCGCCATCGAGGGGATGATGGAAGTGCTGGCCGACGAGCTTGAGAACACCGGTGTGCGGGTCAATACCCTCAATCCGGGCGGCACCCGCACCAAGATGCGCGCCAGCGCCTTCCCGGCGGAAGATCCCATGAACCTCAAGACTCCGGCCGACCTGATGCCGCTCTACCTCTACCTGATGGGGTCGGACAGCCGCGGCAAAACCGGCCAGACCTTTGTGGCTCAGCCAAAATAAACAAGTTGCGTGGCCCAGCCCAAATAAATCAATAAAATACCCAGAGTGTTGTGCGGCAAGGGTTAAATTGAATAGGGGGCACAGGCTCCCTGTTCGAACCACTGACCATCCTATCTCCAATCAGGTTGAACTATGTTTCGTCCCAAGAGCACGTTTGAGCAATGGCGGATCTTTCAGGCGGTGGTCGACTGCGGCGGCTACGCCCAGGCGGCCGAGGCGCTGAACAAGAGCCAGTCCTCCCTCAATCATGCGGTTGCAAAGTTGCAGCAGAGTCTGGGGGTGCCCTTGCTGGAGGTGCGCGGCCGCAAGGCGGTGCTGACGCCGGCGGGCGAGATCTTCCTCAAGCGGGCCCGTCAGTTGAGCCAGCAGGTGGAAGAGCTGGAGAATCTGGCCAACAACCTGGAGCGGCAGTGGGAGCCGCAGATCAACCTCTATGTCTCGGCGCTGCAGCCAAGGGATCGCCTCTATCGGGCGCTGGCCAGCTTCTATCCCCGCAGCCGGGGTTGCCGGGTCAACCTGCACGAACGCATTCACTGCCACTTCAACGCCCTGCAACCGGGGGATCTGATGCTCTCCGAGCACCTGCCCGGCGATCGCACCGGCCTGTTGCTGGACGAGGTGTGCCTGCTGCCCCTCTGCGCCGCCAGCCATCCGCTGGCACAGGAGGAGGGGCCCATCCGCAGCGACGTGCTGACCAGCCACAACCAGATCAGCCTGCATCCCCCCATTCACCGCTCGGTGGACTGGAACGATGCGGATGATACCGGTTGGAAGGCGACCCACTACCACGAAGTGCTCGCCATGCTGCGCCTTGGCCTCGGCTATGCCTGGCTGCCGCGCCATCTGGTAGAGCGGGAGCTGGCGGAAGGTTCGCTCATACAGCTGGATCTGGAGAGCGGCAACGAGCGCCACCTCTACACTTATCTGCTGACCCTCTCCCCCGAATCCCTCGGCCCCGCGACCGAGCTGCTGCTGCGCTGCCTGCGTAACGAGTATCAGGGAGAATCAGCGCCGCTCCCGCACGCCCAGCCCCGGCACGATAAATAACAGCCAGATCCCCCGTCAGACGTTGGGCACCCGCCAGCTGGCGGCCAGTGCTACCAGTGCCAATCCCAACGCCACCATAAAGACCCCGTGGAAACTCCACACCTCCGCCACCACACCGGCGATGGCCCCCGCCATGATGGAGCCGGTGCGGATGCTGTTGGCAAACAGGGTGGTCGCCACCCCGGCTCGCCCCGGCATCAGATCCTGAAAGTAAGACATGCCGATCCCCGCCACGATACCGATGAAGATGGCGTTGAACAGCTGCAAGGCGATCAGGGCGTATTGGTCGGTGAGGGTCACCAGACCTGTGTAAAAGGCCGCGCCAGCCAGCACCGCCAGCAACATCATGGGGCGCTTGCCAAAGCGCGCCGTGTAGTAACCCGCCAGCAGCATGAAGGGGATCTCCAGCGCCGCTGCCGTGCCCATCAGGATACCGGCAAGCTTCTCATCCATCCCGAGCTCGCGAGTGATGTAGAGCGGCATATTGATGAGGTACATGCTGTTGCAGGTCCACATCAGGGTTGAGGCGATAAAGAGCGCCCGCACCGCCGGATCCCGCCAGCTGCTGACCCGCTCTGTCTCTTCGGCCAGCTTGGGCAAAGGGAGAGAGGGGAGCCAGCGCCACACTACCAGCGCACAGAGCAGGTAGGCCAGTGCCGAGGCCAGGTACATCAGCTCGAAACCGTAGCCGATGGCCAGCGCGAAGGCGATGGGCGGGCCTATGACCCAGGCCAGCGAAAACTGGGCCCGCATCACCGAGCTGAACATGTCAGCCCGCCGGTTGCGGCTGTCAGAATACTCCCGCGCCAGCGCAAACAGCTGGGGACTGGCAGTGGCCGCCAGCGCCGCCAGCATGACCCCCAGACTCGCCAGCAGCCAGTAGTTGCGGTTCCAGGCAAACAGCAGGGAGAGCGCCACTCCGGCAAAACAGCAGCGCAGGATCAGTCGCTTGCGATCCCCCTTGTTGTCGGAGCGATGGCCCAGCCACTGGCTGACCAGAATGCCCACCACAGCATTGATGGTATAGAAGAGCCCGACCAGAAAGGGGCGCACCTGCACCTCTTCGGCCAGAAACAGACTTAAGGTAGGCACCTGCAGTGCCACCGCGACGCCGGTCATAAAGGTCACGGCAAGAAATGAAAGAGATACGGGGTCAGGGCGTTTGACCGCCGCTATCGACAAGCTCATAGGGTTACCACTGGTTGGAGGGACGATACGGGCTAACGGGCGGCAGCCGTATGAAAATTCGGCGCCTATCTTATGTCACTATCAAGAGCGGGCTCAAGGATGCATAAGCAGGTGTGCGCCTTGCGAGGGAGGCCGCGACCCCGTAGAGTGAAAGCCCATCCTGCCAGCACAAGGAGTTCGCATGTTTGATTTTGATCAGGAAGTAGACCGCAGTGGCACCATGAGCCTGAAATGGGACAAGTACAAGGGTCAGGATGTGCTGCCCATGTGGGTTGCCGATACCGACTTTGTCTCCCCCCCGTCCGTGATCGAGGCGTTGACCAAACGGGTCGCCCACGGCATTTTCGGCTATTCACGCCCCTCGCCGCGCCTGATCGAACTCATTATCGAACGGATGGCGACCCGCTATGGCTGGGCAATCGAGCCCGAATGGCTGGTGTTCCTGCCGGGCGTGGTGCCGGGGCTCAACCTTGCCTGCAAGGCGTGGAGCCAGCATGGCCGCGGCATCATCACCCCCAAGCCGGTCTACTACCCCTTCCTGCAGGCGCCGGGTTTCAATGATCGTCCCCTGCTCACCGTGCCGATGATTGAGGAAGCAGGTCGCTGGGTGCTGGATCTGGCAGAGCTGGAGCGTCAGGCCCCCGCCGCAGATCTGCTGCTGCTCTGCAACCCCCACAACCCGGGCGGCACCATCTTCACCCGTGACGAGCTGCTGACCATCGATGCCATCTCTGCGCGCCACAATCTGGTGATCTGCTCCGATGAAATCCACTGCGATCTGCTGCTGGATAAAAACGCCCGCCACATTCCCTACGGCGCCATCAGTGCGCAAGCGGCCGAGCGCTGCGCGGTGATGATGGCCCCGAGCAAGACCTTCAATATCGCCGGTCTCTGCTGCTCCTTCGCCATTATCCCCAACGCCCGTCTGCGCTTCAGGCTGCAACAGGCGATGCGCGGCATCAGCGCCGACGTCAACCTGCTGGGCTTTGTCGCCGCCGAAGCGGCCTATGAGGGCGGCGAACAGTGGCTGACCGAGCAGCTCGACTATCTGGCGGCCAATCTGGCCCTGATCCAGCAGGCAGTTGCCCGCTGGCCCGGCGTCAAGCTGGCCAGTCATCAGGCGACGTATCTGGCCTGGATCGATGTGAGCGCCCTTGGCCTTGCCGATCCCATCGCCTTCTTCGAGCAGGCCGGCGTTGGTCTCTCCCCCGGCGCCCAGTTTGGCGACGGTCAGTTTGTGCGGCTCAACTTCGGCTGCCCCAAGGCACGGCTGACCGACGCGCTGGCGCGGATGGAGCGGGCAATCCTCAACAACAAGCCCTGATCAGCCAGCAACGGGATGGGCAAGCCCCATCCCTTTTTCCCTGTGTCATCAGCCAGCGGTCAACTCAGTCAACGGTCAATTATGTCTCTACGGATCTTGCATCACCTTCTGCTCCCACTCTGTGCACTCTCTGCGCTGCTCCCCTTTGGCAGCCAGGCGCTGACTATCGGAACAGGCCCGCTCAACGGGGTCTACTACCCGACCGGTGGCGCCATCTGCCGGGTGCTCAATGCCGGCCATGCCCTGCATGGGGACAGCTGCACTGTGCAGAGCACCCGTGGCTCGATGGCCAACCTCAAGGCACTCGACAAGGGGGACGTACAGCTGGCGCTGGTGCAGTCCGATGTGTTGCACCACGCCCTGCACGGCACCGGCCCCTTCAGCGGGCAGGGGACCAACAATGAGCTGCGCAGCCTGTTTCGCCTCTATCAGGAGTCGTTAACCCTGCTGGCCGCCCCCAATAGCGGCATCACCACCCTGGCAGATATCGAAGGGAAACGGGTCTATCCGGGAAACAAGGGCGCCGGTGAGCAGATCACCAGCCAGGCCCTGATGGCAGCCATGGGATGGCAACCCGGGCAGTTTGCTGCCTATCAGCTCAAATCGGACAGCGAACCGCTGGAAGGGCTGTGCGATGGCTCGCTGGATGCCGCTTTTGTGGTAGCCGGTCACCCCAGTCTGGCGGTCGGCGATCTGATCAGCCGCTGCAAGGTGCGCCTCATCCCCATCGAAGGGGAGCAGATCGACAGGCTGCTCAAACAACACTCCTACTACCAGCGCAGCCGCATCGCCGCCAACCTCTATCCGGGGCAGACCACCGCCATCAACAATATCGGGATGAGTGCCGAACTGGTGGCGCTGGCCAGCCTGCCGGACCCCATCGTCCGAACCGTGCGCGATACCCTGCTGGCCCGGGTCAAACAGTTCAGTCGGCTGCATCCAGCCCTGAGCAAGGTGACCCCCGAGCAGTTGCAGGCGCAAACCGAGCTGCCCCTCCATGCGGGGATGTCGGATCAACCGCCAGCTCCCTTGTCACTGACCCCCGAGCAGTTAACCGCGGAACAGCTGACGCCGGAGCTGTTAACACCAGCGCCATCGGCCTCGGAGGCGGTGCCCACGACAGAGCAGGTGAGTGCCGCCGACGGGATGACAACGCCCATTGAGGCGCCTTCTGACGCGACCGCCACCAGCAGTGCCGCAGTGGCAACAGAAGCAACAGAGGTTAATCCCTTGCCCGAAGAGGCGCTTGAGGTCGCCCCCGAGCTCACTGCTACGCCAACCACCGAGGGTGAGAGCATGGCTCCTTCTGCCGCAGCGTCAACGGTTCCATCACCATCGGCTACCGTGTCGACTCAGTTGCCACAAGGCGCCTCTGCAGCCACTGCGCCGCAAGAGCAGGCAATCCAGCCTGCCAGCAGCGCGGTGACTGGCGAAACCCCACCGCAGGATAAAACCGATACACTGCCCTCCCCTGCCACCAGCGCAGCCACACAGCTGCAACCCTGAATGGTCAGCTCCCACAAATGCATCAGGGCAGCCTCGGCTGCCCTGATTGTTTACGCGCGTTCGATAGTGACGCAATTGATGGCGGCACAGTCACCCCGATAGGCCTGCTCACCTTGCCACCCCGCTACGGCTCCATCACCCGGGTCAGATAGGGGTTGGGCTTCTGGATCTCCTCCTCCACCCAGTGCAGCAACTGCTTGATGGCCCGCGACAACACCTGATTCTGGCGCACCACGTAGCCCAGACTGGTACCGGGAAAGTCGCCGAGGCTGGTGACCGGCGCGGTGAGGTTGAGGCGCGGATGCAGGGAGAAGTCCGGCACGATGGCGACACCAAAGCCCGCCTCGGCCCAATCCAGCTGGGCGTCCACGCTGCCCACCTCCATGATGCGGCAAGGGGGTAACGCCAACAGCGGCAGAGATGGATCGATCAGCGCCCGGGTGCGGGTGTCGTGACCGAGCAGGATCAGGGTCGGCTCATCGAGGGGATCGCTCTCCCCCGCCACCGCCCGCGCCTGCCAACGGGCAAGGCCATGACCCAGCGCGCACCAGGTCACCTGTTGCAGCTCGGTATAGAAGAGTGGCTCGCTGCGCTTTTGCGCCATCACGAAGCCCAGATCCGCCTTGCCCGCCTTGACCAGCTCGGCAGCCTGATCCGAAGTGGTATTGAACAGAGTGAGGTCGATGCCGGGGAACTCCCGCTTGAAGCGCTGGAACGGCTGGATAAGCAGCAGGCGGGAGATAATGTCGCTGGCGGCGATGGCCAGCGTCCCCTGACTCAGCTGGTTGAGGGCATTGAGATCGGACTGGCAGAGCTGCAACTCGGCAATGGTGCGCTCGGCGCTTTGCAGCAGTCGCTCCCCCGCCTGCGTCAGGCGAAACGGGCTGCGCTCGATCAGCCGCACCCGGGTCGCCTGCTCCAGCCGCTTGATATGCAGGCTGACATTGGGCTGGGTCATGTGCAGCTCGGTGGCGGTCTGGCCAAAATGTTGCAATCGGGCCAGGGTGACAAAGGTTTGCAGCCAGTGAATATCCAGCATAAGAGTCCCTCAACCCGCGAGGTGCGGGGCTTGCCAGGCAAAATCGAGCAGTTTGCCGCTTAATTGGCCATAATTATATGGTTCTCTTATCGGAATTATAAAGATAATTAATTTTTCTAATCCGCATCAGGCTCCTAGGATGGACGCCTAACGTCTTAGGAGAAAGAGTCATGTCGTCTATCGTAGTCGTAGGTGCTAACTGGGGTGATGAAGGCAAAGGCCGCATCGTGGATTATCTGGCAGGTCAAGCTGGCGCCAGCATTCGCTTCCAGGGCGGCAACAACGCTGGCCACACCGTGGTCAACGACCTTGGCACCTTCAAGCTGCACCAGGTTCCGAGTGGCGTATTCAACCCGGATTGCCTGGTTGTCCTCGGCCCGGGCATGGTGATCAGCCCCGAGAAACTGACCGTCGAGCTCGAGGAAGTCAAAGCCTCCGGCGTGACTCCGAAGCTGGCCATCTCTGACCGCGCAACCCTGTGCCTGCCGCTGCACGCACTGGAAGATACCCTGGAAGAGCAACGCCTGGGTGACGGCGCCTATGGCTCCACCCGTCAGGGCATCGCCCCTGCCTACGGCGATCGCGTCATGAAAAAAGCGATCCTGGTTGGTTGGCTGAAACAGCCGGACGTGCTGGTCGAGCGCATCCAGTTCATGCTGGACTGGAAACTGCCGCAGATGAAGGCTATCTACCCCTCCTTCGAATTCACCCAGACTGCCCAGGAGATGGCTGACTGGCTGCTGGAAGTCTCTGCACCGTGGATCGACGCCGTCTGCAACGTCAGCATGCCGCTCAAAGCGCTGCAGGCCGAAGGCAAGACCCTGCTGTTCGAAGCGCAGCTGGGCGCTGGCCGTGACCTGATCTACGGCGAATACCCCTGGGTGACCTCCTCCCACGTATCTGGCGCCTACGCCGGTATCGGTGGCGGTCTGCCGGGTCTGCGCCCGGAGCGCGTCATCGCAGTGGCCAAGGCATTCAGCTCCTCTGTCGGTACCGGCACCCTGCTGACCGCCATGGAGAACCAGGACGAGTTCCGCAAGATCACCAACGAGTTCGGTGCCACCACCGGCCGTCCCCGTGATGTCGGTTACTTCGACGCCGTCGCCACCAAAAACGGTGTCGAGCTGCAAGCCGCCACCGAAGTGGCACTGACCAAGCTGGACTGCCTGACCGGTCTGCCGGATCTGAAGATCTGCGTAGCTTACGAAGGTGCCCACACCGAGAACCCGATTTGGCCGCAAACTGCAGCCCTGAAGCCGGTTTACGAGCAGATGGAAAGCTGGAGCGAAGACATCACCGGCTGCCGCACCTTCGAAGAGCTGCCCAAAGCGGCCCAGCAGTACGTGCTGCGTATCGAAGAGCTGCTCGGCGTACCGGTTCCGATGGTTTCCGTCGGCCCGGGCCGTGACGAGATGATCCTGCGCTAAGCCGCACTTCTCATCGTCAAACAAAAAACCGGCATCCCTGATGCCGGTTTTTTTATGGCTGCCGTTTACCTTCTTGCCATAAAGCCACCAAAAGGCTCAATTAACTCACCATTCGAGCTCACATTGAGCCGTTCTGCAATAACATTCTACCCTGCCCTCGTTAAAGTGAACCCGTTACCACACGAGGAGTCACCCGATGAAATTGCTCAAACAGAGTGCCCTGTTGCCACTGCTCTGCCTGACGGCCATGCCGGCCTTTGCCATGACCCTGAAGAGTACGGACATTCACGAAGGCCAATTGATGGACAAACAGTTCAGCTTCAACGGCTTTGGCTGCAGCGGCGACAACCACTCGCCCCAACTGAGCTGGCAGGATCTGCCGGCAGGCACCAAGAGTGTTGCCATCACCGCCTATGACCCAGATGCCCCCACCGGCAGCGGTTGGTGGCACTGGCTGGTGGTGAACCTGCCTGCCACCCAGAGCGAGCTGGCCAGCAATGCCTCAGGCAAGCTCAAGCAGGGATTGGAAATCCGCACCGACTTTGGCAGCCAGGGTTACGGCGGCCCCTGCCCGCCCGCAGGTCACGGCATGCACCGCTATCAGTTCACCGCCTGGGCCCTGCCCCATGATCTCGAGGTGAAGGCCGATACCCCGCCGGCTATGGTAGGCTACATGCTCAACAGCATGGCGCTCGGCAAGGCCACCCTGACCGCCACCTTCGTCACCCCCTAGGAGCCAACCGGATGAGCACTCCCCTGCTGCAACAGAGCCACTATCTCGGGATCCGCCAGCAGCCCCTGCATCGGGTGCTCATCTACGCCCCGACCCTTATCTGGGTCACCCAGGGGAGCAAGCAACTATGGTGGCGCGAGCGACGTCTGTCGTTTGACAGGGAGCGATGGCTGCTGATCCCGGCAGGCCACCAGCTCACCTTCGTCAATCAGCCGGAGCAGGGCAAGTTTCGCTCCCACGCCATCACGCTGCTCACCCCGCCGCCGCCAGAATGGCTGGCCGAGTCAGCCTCTTCCCACGCCGATCTGGAGGAACCTGCCGTCAAGGTCACCCCCGGGCTCGCCTTCTGCTTTGAACTCATCAGCACCATGGCCGAACGGGGACTGAGCGAGGCAACCCAGGCCGAACTGCTGCGCGGCTTCTATGCCGAGCTGCGGGCCGCCAACGCCCTCGGATTGCTCTTTCCCGCCAGCACCATGACCCTCGCAGAGCGGCTGGCCCGCTACCTGGCGGTGGACCCCGGCATCGCTCACACCCTGGAGGCGGTGGCCCCCCACTTCTCCATGAGCCGCGCCTCCATGGTGCGCAAGCTGGCCGCCGAAGGTCGCAGCTTTCGCCAGTTGCTGGCTCAGGTACGCATGAGCCACGCCCTCAACCTGTTGCAACAGGGCCTGACCCCGCTGGAGGTCGCCCTCGCCTGCGGTTATGACTCCCCCAGTCGCTTTGCCGCCCGCTTCAAACAGGAGTTCGGCCTGACGCCCCACCAATACCTGCACACTTGCCCTGCCAGATTGGCGAGCAATGACCAGTAAAATATTACTTAAAACCAATTCTGTGTAACCTGATGTAACCCGGTGATCCCGCTCACATTGCTACCTCTTCAGAGTGTGATCTCGCGCCAACGCTCTCTTTCCCCTTGCCATACAATGGCTACCGAACACCTTTTCACTAAAAATAAGCGTAAAAAATCTTCCTTTTAACCTACATAAACGGAATTGGAGCGAGCAATGTTTCGTAAAACTTTACTCTCGGTAGCCCTCGGCACCGCCCTGTTCGGACTGACTGCCTGCAACGATAACCAGACAGAGAGCAGCACAGTCGCCAAACCGGAGCAGGCCATCCAGTACAAGGACGTGATCGACCGTCGGGGAACTCCGACCCAATTCCGAGACTTTGACAGCTACTCCAACCTCAAATACAACCCGCTGCTCGATCTGGGGGCATGGCACGGTTTCCTGCTGCCTGCCAGCGACAAGGAGTGGGGGGGCTTTACCGGCCCCATGGTCATCTCCGAGGAGTACAGCCTCTTCTTTGCCAGCGAGCTGGACAAGCTTACCCTCAGCGATGCGAGCGGCCGCCCGTTCCCGCTCACCAGCGCCCGCAAGCAGGAGGCGTACGCCATTCCCGGTGCGCTGGTGCAACGCTTCGAGTTCGAGCCCTTCACACTGGAGCTGGAGCTGCGTTATGGCGATGCCCGCACCGCCCTTATCCGCACCCGACTCATCAACCAGACCGATACACCGCTCACCCTCAACCTCAACTGGCAGGGCGAGTTGCTCAATCAATGGGATGCCAAGGATACGATTGCCAGCAAATATCCAGGCTGGACACGCACCATCAGCGAGAGCGACAAAGGAATCGAATTCCAGTTCGGTAAACTGCGCAGCACCTGGAACATCATGCAGAGCGGCAGCGCCCGCTATCGAATCGACCGCACCCTGCCAAGTCGCACCACCCTCGACCAGAAGACACTGGGCTACCAAAGCGACGCCAGCATTACCCTGGCCGCCAAGGGGAGCGAGGATATCTACACCCTGCAGAGCTATCTCCACTCCGCAGATGACGCCAGCCGCCATCAGCAGAGCCGTCAAGCCCTGCTTGCCAACCCGGCCAGCTATTTTGCCGACTCCATCCGCCGCTGGGAGGGCTACCTTGCCAACGGTCTCTCCAATCAGGGGATCCCCGAGTCGGAGCGTCGCATCGCCGTCAAGGCGATGGAGACCCTCAATGGCAACTGGCGCTCCCCGGCTGGCGCCATCCTCCACGACGGGGTGACCCCCTCCAATACCGCCCGCTGGTTCGACGGCGTCTGGGCTTGGGACAGCTGGAAGCACGCCTATGCCATGGCACACTTCAACCCTGAGGTGGCCAAGAACAACGTGCGCGCCATGTATGACTATCAGGTACAGCCGGATGACCCGGTGCGACCGCAAGATGCGGGCATGGTGATCGACGCCGTCTTCTACAACAAGCTGGCGGATCGCGGTGGCGATGGCGGCAACTGGAACGAGCGAGATACCAAGCCGCCCCTCTCCGCCTGGGCCATCTGGGAGATCTACAGCGCCACCAAGGACAAGGCCTTTATCGCCGAGATGTATCCCAAGCTGAAGGCCTACCACGACTGGTGGTACCGCGCGCGGGACAACAACCGCAACGGCATCATCGAATATGGCGCCACCAAGCATGTGGAGCACAACGACGAGTACGGCAATATCACCTTCAAGGTGCAGTACTCCAACGGTATTCCCGCCGGGCTGGATCTCTCCAGCTGTACCAGTGAGGGAGATGGCTGGTATGCCTGCGCCGGTATGCCGCTCTATCAACAGGTGTTGAACGTGGGCGGTTACAGCGACATGGATATCGGTGCTCAGCACGGCGCCGGTTGGGAGTCCGGCATGGACAACGCCGCCCGCTTCGGCTTTATCGAACCGGGCCAGCTGCAACGCTATGCCGACAAGACTTATGGCGGAGATTTGGCCAAGGCACGTCAGGACTGGAACGTCGCCTTCTTTGAAAACCATCAGGACAATGGCGATTTGATCGGCTTCTCCATCGATCAGGAGTCAGTGGAGCTCAACGCCTTCCTCGCCAAGGAGAAACGCATCTTGGCCGACATGGCCGACCTGCTTGGTAAACCGGACGACGCGAGCCGCTACCGCGATGGCGCGACCCAGCTGGCTGGTTACATCAACAGCTGCATGTTCGATGAGGCGTCAGGCTTCTATTACGATCGCCAGATTGGTCAGGGGGATGTGGCTGACGGCAACGGCTGCGTCGGCAAATTGCTGACCGCCCGCGGCCGTGGCCCGGAAGGGTGGAGCCCGCTCTGGGCAGAGGTCGCAGACAAGGAGAAAGCAGCGCGGGTGCGTGAGGTGATGCTCAACGCCCAGGAGTTCAACACAAAGATTCCGCTGGGCACAGCCGCACTCACCAACCCGGCCTACGACCCCAATATCTACTGGCGCGGCCGGGTATGGCTCGATCAGTTCTACTTCGGGGTGAAGGGGCTGGAGAACTACGGCTACCGCAGCGATGCCGAGGCTCTGGTCAACAAGCTATTCAACAACGCAGAGGGCTTGGCGGGCAGCGGCCCCATCCGCGAAAACTACAATCCGGAGACCGGCGCCATGCAGGGGGCAAGCAACTTCAGCTGGAGCTCGGCCCACCTCTATATGCTCTATCGCAACTTCCTGAAACCACAGGCGTAAGCTTGCTCCACCATGCAAAAGGCCTCCGGATGGAGGCCTTTCTGTTTTCACTGTCCCGTCCTGAATATGGTTTACACCTTTCCCCCCAATAAATGGAGAACCCGATGGGACAAGGTGTGAAACGGACACAGCGCGATTACTCGCTGACTTTTAAACTGGCGC